>NZ_PJBA01000016.1:0-218 GCF_002836245.1 Colwellia sp. Bg11-28 | reverse complement strand
GACATAGGTACTGTTACGGATAACAATGACGGTACGTATACGGCTATTTATACCAGTGCAACTACCGTTGGCACCGCCACTATTACGGGCACACTGAACAGTATTGTTATCACCGATAATGCGTCCATCAGTTTGAAGAGCGGGACGTCAGATGCGGGACAATCGGTTATTAGCGCAAACCCAACCACGTTGGTTGCTGATGGCACCAGTACCTCGAC
>NZ_PJBA01000015.1:0-227 GCF_002836245.1 Colwellia sp. Bg11-28 | reverse complement strand
CATCACGGTACAAGTGAAAGACAGTAATGGTAATAATGTTAACAATGGCGGGGGTGACGTGGAGTTAAACACCTCGTTAGGCGACATAGGTACTGTTACGGATAACAATGACGGTACGTATACTGCTATTTATACCAGTGCTACTACCGTTGGCACCGCCACTATTACGGGCACACTGAACAGTATTGTTATCACCGATGATGCGTCCATCAGTTTGAAGAACGGGG
>NZ_PJBA01000014.1:0-258 GCF_002836245.1 Colwellia sp. Bg11-28 | reverse complement strand
CGACAGATGCGGGACAATCCGTTATTAGCGCAAACCCGACCACGTTGGTTGCTGATGGCACGAGTACGTCCATTTTAACGGTGCAGGCAAAAGACGTTAACGGCAATGATGTCCTCATTGGCGGGGATGTCGTGAGCTTAACGGCTTCGTCAGGCACCATAGATGCTGTTACGGATAACGGTGACGGCACGTATACGGCTACTTACACCAGCGCTACGACCACCGGTACCGCGACTATTAACGGCAGAGTAAACAATG
>NZ_PJBA01000013.1:0-334 GCF_002836245.1 Colwellia sp. Bg11-28 | reverse complement strand
GGTAATAATGCGGTTATCACGTTAACGGAAGGGGGGCTAAATTCGGCGCAGACACTTATCACGGCCAGTCCTACTTCGTTAGAAGCAAATGGTATCAGTACCTCGATCATCACGGTACAAGTGAAAGACAGTAATGGTAATAATGTCAACAATGGTGGGGACGTCGTGAGCTTAACGGCTGACCTAGGTACCATAGGTGCTGTTACGGATAACAGTGACGGTACGTATACTGGGATTTATACCAGTGCAACTACCGTTGGCACCGCCACTATTACGGGCACACTGAACAGCATTGTTATCACCGATAATGCGTCTATCAGTTTGAAGAACGGGT
>NZ_PJBA01000012.1:0-342 GCF_002836245.1 Colwellia sp. Bg11-28 | reverse complement strand
CGCAATAGCGCCGATGGTAGTGTGACTTATGTCGCAGTAAAGCCCATGTGAGAGCGTAGCGGGACATTGCTAAACTTCTAATTTGTGCTGCGGCACACGAGAAGCCCGTTACATTTGTGACGGGCTACTTGAGAAACACTATTTGTTAACTTAATTGCCTGATAAATGAGCGATTAATGTAAAAAATACTGTTTTATAAAATACTTATTTTCTTTATGAAACTAAGTGTTGACAATAAAACTGAGAGGCGTATTATGCGCACCTCACTCAGGCAAGGCCTGAGGTTAAGGAGATAACGAATGCGATTATCTTCTGTCTTTCATAGCAATATGAACGACATTT
>NZ_PJBA01000011.1:0-433 GCF_002836245.1 Colwellia sp. Bg11-28 | reverse complement strand
GTAAGTAGCCGTATACGTGCCGTCATTGTTATCCGTAACAGCAGCTATGGTGCCTGACGAAGCCGTTAAATTCACGGTATCCCCGCCAATGAGGACATTATTGCCATTACTGTCTTTCATTTGTACCGTGATGGTCGAGGTACTGGTGCCATCAGCAACCAACGTGGTCGGGTTTGCGCTAATAACCGATTGTCCCGCATCTGTCGCCCCGTTCTTCAAACTGATGGACGCATCATCGGTGATAACAATGCTGTTCAGTGTGCCCGTAATAGTGGCGGTGCCAACGGTAGTAGCACTGGTATAAATAGCCGTATACGTACCGTCATTGTTATCCGTAACAGCAGCTATGGTGCCTGACGAAGCCGTTAAATTCACGGCATCCCCGCCATTGTTGACATTATTACCATTACTGTCTTTCACTTGTACCGTGATG
>NZ_PJBA01000010.1:0-552 GCF_002836245.1 Colwellia sp. Bg11-28 | reverse complement strand
AAAGACTTGTTTGATATTTAAAAGTAAATCCGCATCATTAATAGCACGCATTGAACGTGGACGTCGTCGCCATGCATAAAAGCCACTACGAGAGACATCAAGCCATGAGCAAAGGTATTTAACACCTAAGGCTTCTTTGTGTTTTTCGATGAATCCAAATCGTTCTGATGGACTTCCGCCAGATACCGTTGCCACTTTTTTAGTAAATCATTTTCCATTTTTAAACGGTCGTTTTCTTTTTGCAGCTGTTTAATTTTATTTAGTTCTTTCTTTGTGGGGATTTTACTCATGAGTTCACTATTGCTCTGATAGTGTTGGTTTTTTTTAAACTTCCCTTCTCGGTATTCTTTACGCCAACGGCTTAGCATTAACGGGTGAATATCCAACGCTTGAGCAACATCCTTAGATAACATGTCGTTTCGTAAGCTTAGCTCGACAGCTTTAATTTTGAAATTAACAGGGTAAAACCACGTCTTTTTAGGTTGGGTATATCTAGGCATTTTAGCCTCCTCAATGTTATGAGGAGGTGTCCACTAAAACGGGGGAACTTCA
>NZ_PJBA01000009.1:0-2491 GCF_002836245.1 Colwellia sp. Bg11-28 | reverse complement strand
GGGCTCCCACTGCTTGTACGTATGCGGTTTCAGGTTCTATTTCACTCCCCTCACAGGGGTTCTTTTCGCCTTTCCCTCACGGTACTGGTTCACTATCGGTCAGTTAGTAGTATTTAGCCTTGGAGGATGGTCCCCCCATATTCAGACAAAGTTTCACGTGCTCCGTCCTACTCGATTTCACTTAAAGGTTGCTTTTGTATACGGGACTATCACCCTGTATCGTTGTCCTTTCCAGAACATTCTACTAGCACCCTATAAGCTTAAGGGCTGATTCGCGTTCGCTCGCCGCTACTAACGAAATCTCGGTTGATTTCTTTTCCTCGGGGTACTTAGATGTTTCAGTTCTCCCGGTTCGCTTCGTTACGCTATGTATTCACGTAACGATACCTAGCTTATGCTAAGTGGGTTTCCCCATTCGGACATCTTTGGCTATAACGGTTTTTATCACCTCACCAAAGCTTTTCGCAGATTAACACGTCCTTCATCGCCTCTAACTGCCAAGGCATCCACCACATACGCTTAGTCACTTAACCATACAACCCTAAGTAGTCTCATCCGAAGATTTGAAAACGAAGTACACCTCGGAGACTAATCCAAGGTAATTGTAAAGTCTGACATTTTCACGTACTCAGTATATCCGAAGATATACGATGAGTTACTTGATAAGACATCATGTTCTTGCGAACAGTATGAATTCGATAATACATCCTTGGGGGGATGCACTATCACCATTACCACATTCACGATAAGAGAATGAGATAACAGCTTGGTATTTATAATCATGTAAACAACAGCGCGACACCGTGTTTACCTTATAAATACCGATATTTATATCAGCTTTCCAGATTGTTAAAGAATTCAAATTAGCACGCATTCGGCATAATTCGTGATTAATCTCTCTAATGAGAGTAAAAACCAAATTTAAAATCACTATAAAGTGTATTTAAATTTGGTCTCTTTCTTTAGTAAAAGATACGTGATGAGTTGGTGGAGCTAAGCAGGATCGAACTGCTGACCTCCTGCGTGCAAGGCAGGCGCTCTCCCAGCTGAGCTATAGCCCCATCAGGGTATCTTTCAATTTGTTATCATGTAATTTGTGTGAACACTCGTGAAATACAATCCGAAAACTGATTTCCATTAAGCAATTTTACTTCAAGATAAGGAGGTGATCCAACCCCAGGTTCCCCTAGGGTTACCTTGTTACGACTTCACCCCAGTCATGAAACACAAAGTGGTGACCGTCCTCCCCGAAGGGTTAAACTAGCCACTTCTTTTGCATCCCACTCCCATGGTGTGACGGGCGGTGTGTACAAGGCCCGGGAACGTATTCACCGTAGCATTCTGATCTACGATTACTAGCGATTCCGACTTCATGGAGTCGAGTTGCAGACTCCAATCCGGACTACGACAAGCTTTGTGGGATTCGCTCCACCTCGCGGTATTGCTGCCCTCTGTACCTGCCATTGTAGCACGTGTGTAGCCCATCCCGTAAGGGCCATGATGACTTGACGTCGTCCCCACCTTCCTCCGGTTTATCACCGGCAGTCTCCTTAGAGTTCCCGCCATAACGCGCTGGCAAATAAGGATAGGGGTTGCGCTCGTTGCGGGACTTAACCCAACATTTCACAACACGAGCTGACGACAGCCATGCAGCACCTGTCACAGAGTTCCCGAAGGCACAAGTCTATCTCTAGTCTCTTCTCTGGATGTCAAGGGATGGTAAGGTTCTTCGCGTTGCATCGAATTAAACCACATGCTCCACCGCTTGTGCGGGCCCCCGTCAATTCATTTGAGTTTTAACCTTGCGGCCGTACTCCCCAGGCGGTCAACTTAGTGCGTTAGCTGCGCCACTCACGGATCAAGTCCACAAACGGCTAGTTGACATCGTTTACGGCGTGGACTACCAGGGTATCTAATCCTGTTCGCTCCCCACGCTTTCGTTCCTCAGCGTCAGTATCTGTCCAGGTGGCCGCCTTCGCCACTGATGTTCCTTCCAATCTCTACGCATTTCACCGCTACACTGGAAATTCCACCACCCTCTACAGTACTCTAGTCTACCAGTTCAAAATGCAGTTCCAAGGTTGAGCCCTGGGCTTTCACATCTTGCTTAATAGACCGCCTACGAACGCTTTACGCCCAGTAATTCCGATTAACGCTTGCACCCCTCGTATTACCGCGGCTGCTGGCACGAAGTTAGCCGGTGCTTCTTCTGTTGTTAACGTCACAGAATGCAGCTATTAACTACACTCCTTTCCTCACAACTGAAAGTGCTTTACAACCCGAAGGCCTTCTTCACACACGCGGCATGGCTGCATCAGGCTTTCGCCCATTGTGCAATATTCCCCACTGCTGCCTCCCGTAGGAGTCTGGGCCGTGTCTCAGTCCCAGTGTGGCTGATCATCCTCTCAAACCAGCTAGAGATCGTCGCCTTGGTGAGCCATTACCTCACCAACTAGCTAATCTCACTTGGGCTAATCAAATGGCGAGAGGT
>NZ_PJBA01000008.1:0-298581 GCF_002836245.1 Colwellia sp. Bg11-28 | reverse complement strand
TTAATTAGAGAAGCCCGATTCGAAAGAGTCGGGCTTTTTGCTGTCTGGTATTTGAACAATTTCTCAGATAGTGAAGTAAAAGCCCTTACGTCAGTGGTAGTGTGACTTAGGTTAGTTAAACCCATGTGAGAGTAGGATATTGCTAAACTTCTCTTTAAAGAAACCCGTCGCTTACGCTACGGGTTTTTTGCTTTCTGGCATTTAAAGACTCTCACAATCTATGTCTAAAACTGGAGCACTAGCTTTAAGTTAAATTCAGATGTTAATGTGATTATTGCAAGTTAGCAGTTTTTCTAATCGACATGATCTAAAATATACGTTAGGTTAGTGGTCATACCACTAATGGATCAGAGTACCTGTTATGCCTAGTAAAAATATTGAACAAAGAGTGAATCTCGAAATAAGTGACGGCATAGCCTATGTTAGCTTGAACAGGCCTGATAAATGTAATGCGTTAGATATATTAATGTTTCATGCGATCCGAAAAACCATTAAACGCTTGAAAGCAGACCGAAGTATCAGGACAGTAATTGTTACAGGTAATGGTGATGACTTCTGTTCTGGATTAGATGTTAAATCGGTAATGTCGTCAACAAAAGGACCGCTTGAATTACTCCTTAAATTGTTACCTTGGCGAGCTAACTTAGCTCAGTATGTTTCAACGGGTTGGAGAGAAATACCAGCGCCTGTAATCGTGGTCATCAAAGGTCGTTGTTGGGGAGGAGGATTGCAAATTGCCTTGGGTGGCGACTTTAGAATATCTACACCTGACGCCTCAATATCTATAATGGAATCTCGTTGGGGTTTGATACCCGATATGGGAGGAACGCTAGCATTAAAAGAGTTGTTAAGACTGGATAAAGCTAAAGAGCTTGCGATGACAGGAGAAGTTATTACAGGATTACAAGCGCTTGAATATGGCTTAGTTACCTATGTAGACGATGAACCTTTTGAGAGAGCGATAAAGCTAGCCGAAATAATATCTCAGCAGTCACCAGATTCAATAGCAGCAACTAAAAAGCTCTATAACAGAAGTTGGTGGAGCAAACCTGGACTTGCACTTCTTAGAGAATCTTATTATCAAATCAAAATTTTAATAGGTAAAAATAGAGCGATTAAAACTTACAATCAAATTAACCAAGATAAAAAAGCAAGAGAATTCATTAAC
Organism: Colwellia sp. Bg11-28; assembly: GCF_002836245.1. NCBI lineage: Bacteria > Pseudomonadati > Pseudomonadota > Gammaproteobacteria > Alteromonadales > Colwelliaceae > Colwellia > Colwellia sp. Bg11-28. The sequence continues at coordinate 297,413 of NZ_PJBA01000008.1, read as the reverse complement.
AGAAAAAATTGGTAGTTATACCAAGTGCATTAATTTATTGACCACTTAGCGAGAATTAAAAGGCTTAGAGGCAAGGCATTGATTGAAGAAAATGGTTGTTCAGGACAATATGCTCCTGCATTCTCTAATAAGCTATATCCATGCAGCGTCCTTGTCAAAACCAATAACGCCGCATGTAAACCTTTTAAACTCGCCCTTCGGGAGCTCATTAGCAAACTGATAACATCACTAAATGAATGAAATATAGAATAACTATGTTTAAGTCATTTTGTTTGTTCTAAGCTCGCTAATATAGCTCTAAGTTGATCAATTAATTAGTTCAATTGGTATTATACCAAACGGATTAATTCCCGTTTATTGCTTAATAAATTAGTCCAATCGCTACTGCACTGCTGAACAATACTCTGAAAAGGATAATTTGCAGCTTAGCTATTATCCTTTTTTTGTCTACTGCATTAATATCAAAACCTAGTCTTGTAGTTATTAACTTCCATATGTTAATCACACCTTAGTAAACTCTCTCCTCACCATCAAATCCATTTATCACCTCTATAGTTAGTGTCCGTGTTATGTCATACGGACAGTCGCGGACACATCCAGCGTCCGTTCGGACACTCAGGGATATTTAATAGATATTTAACATAATAATTACAGTAACTTAAGCTGCTTTAATTTGTGGCATTGAATCTGCAATACTTGGTCATTGATAAATAATTAAGTAGAAGACTATGATTCAAGGAGCAAGCGGACAGGATGAGGTTATAGCAAACCCAAAAAAGGTAGCGTTGACGAAGATACTGCTGACCCTATCACTCATATGTGCTTTGTCATACGTTACTTTTCCAACGTTGTCTCAGTGGTATTCATCAATACCGACCATTGATCGTAAAAGCATCAATATTGAAACCGTGATCTTAGGTGATCTAATTCGAGATGTCGTTGTTTCTGGTAAAGCTGTGGCAGCAAATGCACCACAACTGTATAGCACTGAGATTGGCAAGATAACGTTATTAGCGAAACCGGGTGAGGCTGTGGCATTAAATCAAATAGTCGCTCGTTTAATGAGTCCTGAGTTAGATGCTTTAATTAAACAACAACAATCAACACTAGAGCAACTGAGCATCAATGCTAATCGTGGTGTATTAGCAGATAAAGAAGCACAACTTGATCTTGAAAGTAATATGAATGCAGCACAATCAAAGTTGAATGTAGCTAAGCGTGAATTTCAACGTTCAGAAATATCATACGGTAAACAAATCATCAGTGAGGTTGATTGGTTAAAAAGTCAAGATGCGGTCACTGATGCAAAACGATTATTTGAGCATGCTAAAAAAAGAGTATCGTTTTCGATAGAGCGATTACAATTTGAGAAACAGCATAGAGACTTTCTAGTACAAAAAGAAAAGCTTATCTTGGAAGAACTGTCACGTCGTCATGATGAATTAGCAATCAAAGCACCCGTCAAAGGTGTGGTAGGTAATTGGCTTGTTGCACAGAAAAATACCATTGCCGCTAATACCGCAATTATGACGATTGTCGACTTATCTGAATATGAAGCTGAGTTGAGTGTGCCAGAGTTTTATGCAGATGATTTAGGTATTGGTTTAGACGTTTCAATGAAAATATCAGGGGTTTCAGTACGCGGTGAAATCATTGCCATTTCGCCTGAGGTGAAAGGTAACCAAGTAACGGTAAGAGCTAAAATAAAGAATTCACAAAATATTCAATTAAGACAAAATCAACGTATCAATGCGCGTATAGAGTTTGAGAAAAAAGAAAATGTACTCATGGTTAAACGCGGTGCTTTTATGGGATCTTTAGGTGGTAAGTTTATCTTCAAACTTAGTGAAGATAATTATGCAGACAAGACAGCTATAACGACTGGAACGAGTAGCGTTGAATATATCGAAATCACATCGGGTATTGACGTTGGCCAGCAAGTCATTACCTCAGATTACGTAGATTTCAATAAAGCAGAACAAATTTACCTAGGCGGCTAAACATCATCGTGTAACTCAATAAGAGTTAACTGAATTAAAGAAGTGTTCATTTGATGAATCTTTTTTAAATAAAACGAAATATAAAAGGAACTACCATGCTAAATATGAACAACATTTCCAGAATTTATCAAAGTGATACTATTCAAACGCATGCTTTAAGAGACTTTTCATTGAATGTAAAAGCAGGAGAGTTTGTTGCGGTAACGGGTCCTTCAGGGTCAGGAAAATCAACTTTTCTGAATGTCGCAGGATTACTTGATAACTTTGACCGAGGCCAGTATGAGTTAGATGGTGTGAGTGTGCAGGGTTTAAAAGATGATGAGCTTTCGCGGTTAAGAAATGAAAAAATAGGTTTCATCTTTCAAAATTATAACCTCATACCAGATTATAGTATTTTTGATAATGTTGACATGCCACTACGTTATCGTGGTTTTAGCGCGAGTGAACGAAAGCGTAGAGTTGAACAAGCGTTAGAAAAAGTGGGCTTAGCGTCGAGGCTCAAATACCTTCCAAGTCAGTTATCAGGTGGACAACAACAGCGTGTTGCTATTGCTAGAGCGTTAGCAGGTGAACCGAAAATATTACTAGCCGATGAACCAACAGGTAACCTTGATTCATTAATGGCACGCCAAGTGATGGAAATATTGCACGATCTAAACAAAGGTGGCGCTACCATCATTATGGTTACCCATGATCCAGACCAAGCACGCGAAGTAAATCGCAATGTACAAGTGATTGATGGTCAACTTGCTGATTTCAAAATTTACGCACCGTTAGACCGAGCTACAGAAACCAAGGGTAAAACAATCTCTGCTGCGGTGAGTGCATCAGTAGCCGAGGAAATGGAAAATGCGTAGTGATAGTCTATTTGTTTATAACCTCACTTTGGCAATGCAAAGTTTTAAGCGCGCTCCTACTCTGTATTTTTTAATCATTCTGACCTTGTCTATTGGTGTTGGCGTATTGTGTGCAAACCTTGCTTTAGTTAACTCTATGGCAAGTGATCCCATACCAGAAAAAAGTGCTCATTTATTTCATATTAATATGAATACTTGGCCTGATGATCAACCACCTGATGAGCCTATGCATATATTGCGCTATAGAGATGCTATGGCGATCGCTGAATCAAATCTAACTAAAGGCAGCGCAATATTTTATGCCTCTGGCGTTTATGCTAGGGATGCAGAGTCCAACAGTATGAAACGGTTTGATTCAGATGTGAGAGCCACTACTCCAGGTTTCTTTGAACTCACTAATGCACCTTTTGCTTATGGAGCGGCATTTGAAAAAAGTAGAGGTATGGAAATAGTTATTGGTGATGAATTAAACCAAAAGATATTCGCGGGTAAAAACAGTGTGGGTAAAACACTCGAGCTTGATGGTGAATTACTTACGATTGTGGGTGTTTTGAAACCTTGGGTATTACGTCCCTTGTTTTACCATCCGACAGAGCGACGAGCCTTTAACTTAACCGATGATATATTTGCACCACTTGAAACCGCAATAGATTTAGGTTGGTCGATACATGCGCGCAGCTCATCTGCAGTTGATTATACTGGCATTGAAGAAACGCGTGATAAAGATGTTTATTACTTACAAGCGTGGGTTGAGTTGGAAAATGTGAATCAAAAACCAGCATTGCAAAGCTATTTAGATAACTATAGCCAACAACTTAAAGATGCTGGGGAGCATCCTTTAGTAATAAAAAATGAACTACATAATGTTAATGAGTGGCTAAAAGTGAATAAGGTTGTAGATCAAAAAGTATTGGCATTTACTTTAGCTTCAGTTTTGTTTTTGTCTGTCTGTATTTTCAATGCCAGTAGTTTATTACTTTCACGCTTTCATGCCGCAAAGTTTGAAGTGGGTTTACGACGTGCTATTGGTGCGAGTAACCGACATATGCTGGTGCAGGGTTTAACTGAGAGTGTGTTATTAGGCTTATTTACTGGTGCGGTAGCGTTAGTGTTGAGTTGGTTGTTTCTAAAGTTATCTGTGCAATTTTTACCACGCTTAGCAAATATCGCTGTTTTAGAGCCCAAGTTACTCGTACTAGGAATGTTGTTGGCATTAGTGACTTCAATTGCCAGTGCTCTGTACCCGCTATATCGCGCTAATCGTTACAGTATTTCTGCTGAACTTAAGTAATCAAACAAATAAGGAAAAATTATGAATATTAAAGCACTACTTAAGTCCTTATTATTAAGAAAATTTACTACGGGTTTATTAATCTTACAATTAGCGATAACGTTAGGTTTGCTGATAAATAGTGTTATTTTAGCCGTAGATACTAATAATAAATTGGCCCAAGATACGGGCCTAGATATAGACAATACCTTGATTGTTTCATTGCATCCGACATCGGGTGAATACCGTAACTTGGACTATTATCGATCAATTGTGAGTCAAGATTTACACCAATTAAATCAACTTTCAGGTGTTGAAAGTGTTTCACTCATGAATCAACTACCAATAAATACTAGAGGCATGTTAGGTAATGTATATGATCTAGATGACCCTGAAATTGTTCGTCGTGATATATATCTGCAAGATTCAAAGATTTTTCTAACGAATGAAGAGCTAAGCAGTACGCTAGCATTGGCATTACTTGAAGGGCGTTTTTTAACGAAAGATGATCAACTTGATTTTGGTAGTAATGAGAATGGCAATGTACTGATTACGGAGTCATTGAAAAAAGCGCTCTATGGTGAAGGTTCGGCATTAGGACAAGAAACCAATAATGGTCGCATTGTGGGCGTGGTAAAAGATATTATGCTTGACCCGACATTACCCATAGATAAGCAATACGGTGTTTTTGGGAATCGTGTAATGGAGTTTATCTTCACTGGTCGATATTACTTACTTAAGGTGATCCCAGGTCAAGTTGAGGCAGTGCGTAATAAAGTGAGTGACACCATTTTAGCAGTCCAAGCCGAGCGTGATATATACAGAATAATGACTATGGCAGAGCATATGAAACGCTTTTATAGTCACGATAAAGGTTTAGCCGAATTGTTTCTCTTACTATGTGGGCTAATGATATTTGTTACTGCTATTAGCAGTTATGCTTACTCACAATTTCATATATCACGTCAGAAAAAATACATTGGCATTAGACGAGCGTTAGGAGCACGTAAAAAAGATATTCTTTTATATGTACTCACGGAAAACTGGCTAGTATACAGTATTGGTTGTGCGTTAGGTTTGGTGATGGCTTTAGGATTTAATATATTATTAAGTCAGTATATTAGCTTGAGTAAACCAGATATTATGATGTTTTTACTAGCAAGTGCTGTCATTTTTATCGCAGGTACGATCGCAACTTTGATCCCCGCAATAAAGACTAGTAATATTCCACCCGTGATTGCAACTAGAACGGTATAGGTGGTTGTCATCTTCGAGTTTTCTTGTCGAAGATCTAGTTCTTGAACCTTGGATTCAGGAGAATGTGCATCCTGCATTCTCTAATAAGTAGCATCCATGCTACGTCCGACAATAAACTTCGGGAATGACGGCAAACTGTTTAGGTACTTGTTGGTCGTCATCTTCGAGGTTGTTAATATTGAAGAACCAGCTTTTGAGGTATGCACTCTCTAATAAGTAACATCCATGCCACGTCTGACAAGATACTTAGGAAATGATAATCAAAAAGCTTAGCTGGTAACCATCTTTAAAGGAACGAAATGCCACAAATATTAATCGTTGATGATAACCCCGATATACTCGAAGCCCTTGAGTTGTTATTAAGTTTGCATGGTTATGCTGTGCTGACGGCTGAAAATGAGAAACAAGCATTATTGGCTGTATCTCATCAACGTGTTGATTTAGTGATTCAAGATATGAATTTCGCGCAAGGTATCACCTCTGGAAAAGAAGGCAAGTCACTATTTACTGCTTTGAAAGCACTAAATAGTGATTTGCCTATCATCCTAATTACCGCGTGGACTCAATTAGAAACAGCCATATCTTTGGTGAAAAGTGGCGCAACGGACTACTTACAAAAGCCTTGGGATGATGTGAAACTGCTAGAGTTAGTGGAAAAATATAGTCTAAACTCCAATATAAACCAAAATAAGAACAATCAAAGCGAGAGCAGTCAAAAGCCCGCGGATGATTTCATTTATAAAAGCCAAGAAATGCAAACCTTGATATCTCAAGCTAGCAAAGTAGCGGGTGCAAACGTAAATGTATTAATTACTGGAGCTAACGGTGCAGGCAAAGAGAAGCTTGCCGATTATATTCATCAACAGTCACCGCGTTATAACAGTGCTTTTATTAAAGTAAATATGGGGGCTTTACCTCATGACTTAATGGAAGCAGAACTTTTTGGTGCGGAAAAAGGAGCATTTACGGGAGCCAATCAAGCGAGGATTGGTCGTTTTGAAGCCGCGGATGGCGGCACATTATTTTTAGATGAAATCGCTAATTTGACCTTAGCAGGTCAAATGAAATTACTCAGAGTATTGCAAACCGGTGAATTTGAACGCTTAGGCGCTAACGCAACATTGAAAGTCGATGTGAGAGTACTTAGTGCCACTAATGCCGATTTACGTTTAGCTGTTCAGCAAGGTACTTTTCGGGAAGACTTATATTATCGGTTAAATGTTATAGAGTTAAACTTACCTGATTTAGCGCACAGAAAAGCTGACATTGTTCCGCTAGCACAATATTTTATCGGCAATGATTGTTCATTGAGTGATGAAGCAGCACAAACGTTAACGGATTATATTTGGCCGGGTAATGTTCGTGAATTAGAGAATGCCTGTAAGCGCGCGTTAGTTTTTGCTAATAGTAACATCTTAGCACCAAGTGACTTTCAATTGGCTTCGAGTCAAATAGAACCCGCGTTAGATGAAAAGGAAAATATTGAGCAAGTACTGATTAAGCATAACGGCGTGATCAAACATACTGCACTCGAGTTAGGGTTAAGTCGACAAGCTTTATACCGCCGTATAGAAAAATATCAAATAGATGTAGAGTCATTATGTTAGTTGAATCCATATGTTAATCGTACAACTCATTCTCATCAATATTGCTTTTATCGTTAGCTTCTCTCTTTTATTGCCTAGCTCACCTTGGTTATTTTCTATAAGTACAATACTGTTGATTGCTTTAGCCGTTATGCGTTATCAGCATTACCATCGACAAACTCATCAGATCCTACAGACGTTATTACATGGTCTACGTAACTTACAAGATGGTGACTTCTCTATTACCTTAGCGGATAAAAAGACCAATAAAAGTCAAAGCCAATCTGAAGTGTTAGCTCTCTTTAATCAAGTGACTGATAAGCTAAGACAAGAGAAACAATCGCTTTATCAAAGGGAGCTCTTGTTAGATAAGGTCGTTAATGCTTCGGATGTAGTCACCGTTTTAGTGAATCACAGAGATACCATTATTTTTGCTAATAGAGCCGCAGAATACTTTTTTAATCAAAAGAGCATGTTGGGCATGTCTTGGGCTACGCTACTCGATGAGAAGTTACCCGAGCTAATTCCACACAATGATAAAGATAATGCCATCATTCAATTACTGTTAGCTGAAACTAATGAAGAGCATAGCTGGCACTTGTCTCGTCATCATTTGAAATTACATGGAAGTCGTCATCAGTTAACGTTACTCAAACCGATAACTAAAGCTATGCATCAACAAGAGTTACAAACATGGAAAAAGGTAATACGGGTTATTAATCATGAGTTAAATAATTCTATCGCACCTATTAGCTCTATGTGTCATAGCGGTAATATACTGGCAGAACGTTTAAATGAACCACAGCTCATCCGAGTGTTCGCTACTATCTCTAAGCGGATAAATAAATTAGCAGAATTCATTCAAAGTTATAGTCAGTTGGCACGGCTTTCTCAACCGAAAAAGCAGTCGTTTGATTTAATAAAAACCTTGAAACAATTACAAGAATTGTATCAGTTTACCTTAAGTTGTCAGAATAATAGTTTGATGTTTACCGGTGATGAGAGCCAAATTGAACAGCTCTTAATAAACTTACTGAAAAATGCGCAACAAGCATGTCCAGACAAAGGTAATGCTGAAAAACGTTGTGTTGTTAGTGTAAGTAGTCAGCAGGGTAAGTTAGTTATTACCGTAAGAGATTTTGGAACCGGTATGCCAGTAGAGGTATTACAAAAAGCATTTTTACCTTACTATTCAACAAAAGCAGATGGTAGCGGTATTGGCTTGAGTATTTGCCGGGAAATTAGTGATGGTCATCAAGGTCAAATCACCTTAAATAACCATCCTAAAGGCGGCTTACAAGTAGACGTGCATTTACCATTAAGCTAAATATTAGTGAATAAAATAGTCAATTGATGTAGATGTTACCTATAAAAGGTTCACTTTAAAAATCATCAAAACTGTTTATCTATTCTTACATTACCATTGGCAAGGTAAACCATTCTCACCGCATCTTGGTGATGAAAGACCATTTGTGAATCATAATCTTGAATCACCATATATTGCTGGCATTGTTGTTCAGCGCAGTCAACTTCTATCATTAACTCGACAAGCTGAATAACGACTGTTTTATCTTGGCTACGATTATTGGCAATTTTACCGCCAATAACAGCACCTAATACAGTGGCTATATCTCGGCCGCTACCACCACCAAATTGATTGCCAATGACGCCACCTATAAGTGCGCCACCAAAGGTTTTCCAACCGCTATTTTTATCTTGAATTAATTCTTCTTGGCTAACGTTTCTGGCAGAAATTACTGTGCCAAAGAGTACCTGTTCAACAGGTACTGCTTTGTTTCTGTCATAGTCTGCATCAGCTAAATTACTAAAGAAGAATGTGAATAGGGTTAAACTTGTTAATAATAACGATTTCATACGTCCCCCTCACTAGCTACCAGCTAACAAATTCTTTGCCTTTGGTTTTACGGATTTCAGTTTCATCAGCCCATTCGACTAAGCCACTTTCTAAATCCATTAAACGAAGGGTAAATTTGTAATAAACATCTGACTGATCTTTATTAGATTTAACTATGCTAGCTAAGTTGCCATACAGCATATATTGCGCACCAACTTGCTTACCAAATTGCATCGCTTTGTTTGGATCAACCATACCACTGCTTTGTTGGTAATCAAGCTGTTTACGTGCAGCTGCTACTCGGCCCATATCAACAAATCTAAATTTACCAGAACGAAGTAATTTGGTTGAAATAGAGTCAGTAATTGATTCGGTATCAATGTGTTCACTGGTCTTATTTTTAATACTTTCAACGAACATAATAGGGCGAGTGTTTGCTGTTAGTGTACCTACGACAGGAGATACTAGTAATGAGTCAGTCATATCACCAGCTACTTTTTGTAGGTCAGTAGAGCCAAAACTAATATCCGTTGTTTCAACTTCAGTCGCATCACCATAACGTACTACAGATTTATTGGTACAACCGGCAACAAGAGTTAGTGTTAGTGCGACACTGGTAATCATAATAAGTTTTTTCATTTGGTTTTCCTCTAACTAATTTGAATAAGTAAATATGCTATTTTTTGGGTTGAGTATTATCGTTTCAATACTAAAATTTAAAGAATTTTTCCGGTACTTCTCGTACATAGAGGCTAAACGATGCAACTTGATTCGTTGGTGCTAATCCAGGTACTGTTTCGGTTTGCATACCATGCAAATCAAGTGGTTTCCAAGGGGCTTTACCGGCTTCAATCACAAAGCCATCTTTATCAAACCAAGTAAATTGATATTGCAGTTTGAGTGTTTTTTCATAGGTACTCGTGAGTGATAAATTAATTTCAAGCAAATCATTATTTGTTCGAGATCTGATATCACTTATATGAAGCTTCCTGCCTAACTCTGGGTTATGCACCTGTAAATGCTTACTGAATTTTTGCCCTGGGGCTATTTGATCACTGCCCATACCGGAGGTAACCGGCGGAACATTTTTACAACCACTGATCAGTAACGTTGCCGTCAACGCTGCGATTAACAGTGCGGAACGTCTTGTTGTAGTCGATGTCATCATTTTAACTTTTTTCATTGTTTAGTACTCCATGTTTAACAGGGCGCTATGCTTAACTAATATTTTAGGTGATATTTCACTGTGTACTTTAATTTAAAGATTGATACTTTGATAATTAGTATAACTTCCGATTGAGGTTAATTTTACTAAGGTTTGTCTGTCTTCGTTAATTTCAACCGTGATAGTGCGACTGTTGCCGTTAATGTTCAATTCTACTTCTTGTTGGCCAGGCGCCAAGTCTAATCGAAGTATATGAATACTATCGGGTAGTGTACTCCAACTGCGAGTATCTGCTTTTTCAGACGCTATATTGTAAAGTCCGGCTAAAATGTTACCGACATCACCACCTTTGCGGCTCATTTGTTGTCTCAGTTCTTCTTTAGCAACAAGACGCACAACTTGTCTGGTGACAATCGCTGGCATCTCATCTTGTAATTGCTTAGCGGCAAGAGATTGTAAGCGGACAATCTCTTGAGACTGATAGGTATTGCCTTGATAATTTAATGAGAGTCCAGAGTATTGGCGTAAGCGATTTTGGTAACTAGGTAAAGCTAAACTGTAAAAGCGCATATCGTTGTGGCTAGTGAAAATGGGTAGGTGGATGGATACTTCCTGTTTACTCGGGATGATGCCTTGTTCAACAAGCACAACAAGTTGGCCACCTTTAGTTAAAGCTTGTTGACCATTAATATTTTGGCGTGTGCTTTGGGTAATATCGCTAGAAAAACGGTTACCGAATAATTGAATGTCATTAGTCATGCCAAGCTTAGTAGCCAAGCGCCAGACATCTTTTTGCACGGTTACGTTGTGAGGGTAAATTTCTAATGCTTTTTTATAGTCTATATAAGCATCATTGGCTTGTCCTGCGGCTTCGTAAAGTACGCCAGATAAGTAAAAGGTATAGGCATTTTGAAAACCATTTTTTACCTTGCCAATGGCGGTACTCATTGATGGATATTTACTTGCTAAGCTTTCAGAACTCACGCCTTTTTTTGACATTTCTTCTTGGCTATCAAAAAGTGCTTGTTGATTGGCTTGTAAGGCTTTTTGCTGAACTAAATTCGCGCGTCGTATTTCAACTAAAGCACCAGAGAGATCATTTTGGTTTAAGTAATTAAGTGCTTGGTAACAATGCAGCATACTTTGTTCATAGTAGTGAATGTCGTATCGAGTTGCGTTGTCGTTACTAACAACTGCTTGAATGTTTTCTATACCACGGCTTAGTTGAATTTTAGCTGCTTGTTCCGCTTGCTGAACCTGTCGATATACTAGGGCAAAGTCTTGCTGACTTTGTGTGTGATTATTGGCGAGAAACTCTAAACGGGCTTTTTCTAATAAACTTAAACCATAACTGCCATTGCTTTCACTGCGCTCTGGTAACAATGATACTGCTTGTTCGAAGTTACCTTGCTGTTGAGCATTTTTTGCCCCTTGCATCTGTTTATTATAGTTACTAAATAAATCACTAAATGAAGTGCCAGCACAAGCACTTAGTGCTAATGAAAGTAGTAGGATTATCGAGATTTTGGAAGGAATATTCAGCATATTAGTAGCTTATCTTGTTAACAGTATATAGCAAGAAGATAGCTGTATAAAAAGTGTAAGTTTATGCAACATTATGAAACACATGAAGAGTGATCTAGAATAAATGGGTATGAATTAAAACACTGTACCCTTAGGTTAAATATGCATTAAATAAGGATGAATGATGATAGATAAAAGAGTATGGCTCTTTATGACGATGAGTCTGTTTATAGGTACAAGCCAAGTACAAGCTAAAGATGTCATTGTTGAAATATATAAAAAACAGTTTATTCCCAGCGAAGTAACCATTGAAGCTGGCGATAGAGTGATTTGGAAAAACATTGAAAAACGTCAATACCACAATGTTTGGTTTAAAGGCTCTGGTGAAGAAGAGCCAGATTACTTTTTTCCTGATGAAAGCTATCAGCGACAATTTGATCAGTTAGGTACATTTGCCTATGAATGTGGCCCTCATCCTAAGATGAAAGGTAAGGTTATCGTTAAAAAATCTCAGCAATAACCTTAAAAATGTTGTTGATATAAAGCGGCCTATTTAGCAGCTATAACCTTAATTTAACTGAGGTTATAGCCTTTTTTTATGATGAAATAAGGTGATAAAAAAGCAAATTTTTTGATATAGCGCAAAATTACTCCTAATTATGTAACTATTTATTACAACCCCTCGAAAACTTGATTTCCATCAAGTTGCTTACTAAGCTTCCTCGCTATCATCTACTTGCTTTATAAAACTTACGCATGAACTATTTCATTAAGGAAACACCATGTCAGAGAGCTTTACTAAAGGCATGGCAAGGAATATTTATTACGGTGGAAGTATATTCTTCTTCTTAATATTCTTAGCTTTGACTTTTCACACAGTAAAAGAGATGCCCAAACGGGATAATCGAGAAAATATTACCGAAGCGGTTGAACGCGGTAAACACTTATGGGAAAAAAACAACTGTATTGGTTGTCATACACTTATTGGTGAAGGCGCATATTTTGCTCCAGAACTAATGAACGTATATGACCGTCGCGGCGGTGGTAATGAAGTAGCTTTTAAAGCTTTCTTAAATGGTTGGATGAATGCTCAGCCATTAAACATTCCAGGTCGTCGTCAAATGCCTAACTTCCACTTAAATGACCAAGAAATTGATGATTTAGCTGAGTTCCTTATATGGACATCAAAGCTAGACGCCAATAACTGGCCACCAAACATTGAGGGGTAGGGCGTGAATACTTTAAAATATCAATCACAAGCCGTAGCAAAACCTTATTTTATTTTTGCTATGATCTTGTTTGTAGGCCAAATATTATTCGGTCTGATCATGGGTTTGCAATATGTAGTTGGCGACTTTTTAGGTGGAATAATTCCATTTAACGTAGCTCGTATGGTGCATACCAACCTATTGATTGTTTGGTTACTCTTTGGTTTTATGGGGGCTGCTTATTATCTGGTGCCCGAAGAATCAGAAACTGAGTTATACAGTCCTAAATTAGCAATTATTTTATTTTGGGTATTTGCTGCAGCAGGTGTATTAACTATCTTAGGTTACTTATTAGTACCTTATTCAACGCTAGCTGATATTACGCTTAACCACTTATGGCCAACTATGGGTCGTGAATTCCTAGAACAACCAACGATTACTAAACTTGGTATTGTTATTGTTTGTTTAGGTTTCTTATTTAACTTAGGTATGACTATCTTAAAAGGTCGTAAAACTGCCATTAACATGGTGATGATGACTGGTTTAATAGGTTTAGCAGTATTCTTCTTATTCGCTTTCTATAACCCAACTAACTTAGCATTAGATAAATACTTCTGGTGGTTTGTGGTTCATTTATGGGTAGAAGGTGTTTGGGAATTAATCATGGGCGCAATCTTGGCTTATGTATTAATCAAAGTGACTGGTGTTGACCGTGAAGTAATTGAAAAATGGTTATACGTAATCATTGCGATGGCACTTATCTCAGGTATCTTAGGTACTGGTCATCACTTCTACTGGTTAATGACACCTGAATATTGGCAGTGGGTTGGTTCTATCTTCTCAGCTCTTGAACCACTACCTTTCTTCGCTATGGTACTATATGCATTTAATATGGTTAACCGTCGTCGTCGTGAACATCCTAACAAAGCTGCTACATTATGGGCATTAGGTACTGCGGTAATGGCATTCTTAGGTGCTGGTGTATGGGGTTTCTTACATACATTATCATTTGTAAACTACTACACGCATGGTTCGCAAATTACTGCAGCTCACGGTCACATGGCTTTCTACGGCGCATATGCAATGATTGTTATGACAATTATCTCTTATGCTATGCCTAAGTTACGTGGTATTGGTGAAGCTAACTGTAACAAAGCGCAAGTAGTTGAAATGTGGGGCTTCTGGTTAATGACAGTGGCTATGGTATTTATCACCTTGTTCTTAACAGGTGCTGGTATCTTACAAGTATGGTTACAACGTTTACCTGAGTCTGGTGAAGCTTTAAGCTTTATGGCAACTCAAGATAAACTTGCTATCTTCTACTGGTTACGTGAAATTTCTGGTGTTATCTTCCTTCTAGGTTTGATTTCTTACATCACTAGTTTCTTCATTACAGAAAAAAAAGCTCAAGCATAATGTAAATATGTCTTGTTGACTGACAAAAAGCCGTGACACTGTCGCGGCTTTTTTTTGCATTTATATTAGGGTCTGTTGATCTTTCGAGATTGTTTTTGCAGCGATTTATTGGGTATTTATACAAGGTAGAGCCTTTGTAATGTGGTTGTTCCACATAAAAAGGCGATAACGCCGTAAAAATGACCAACAAACGCTGTCCGAAGGATTCGGCTAAAAGCGTCTTACTCTTTGTTGAGTAGTCTTTGCTTAGAATGACTAGGCTACACACTACTCGCCGCGATTAAAACGCTTTTATCTCGAACAAAGTTTAACCGCGAAAGATCAACAGACCCTATACCAATCCCATTAAATTATTGCCCACTTGTGCTGGTTAAAATACTCCAAGGCGGCGTTGCTCTCAATCCCAATAGCCAGCTATTGCTCAATCGAGCGCCTTGCCCTGATTTATTTTTCCTATGCACAACAAGATCACAAACTTAATGGAATTGGTATTATTCATCCTATTTTATCTTCACTTTACCGAAAATCGTTTTATCCTATCTTTAGTAGCTGTTACTTTGCGTCACCCTATAATTAACTAATGTTAATTTCAGCCAACTTAATCTGATGAGGATTTCATTATCTCTGCTTCAACCGCTCAAATATTCCAACATAGGCAGAAAGGCTTAAGCTTTCTCGTCCCTTTGATGGTGATGCTAAGTTTATCATCCAGCCCTGTTTTAGCTGCTCAAGAGTCTGAGCAACAGCAAAATAAACATGAACGCAAACTGGCTATCGATGAGAAAAACATCACAAAGCACAGCACTAAGGTCAATGGACAGAAGTTTAAATATACTGCGACTACAGGAACGCAGCCTGTTTGGGACGAAGAAGGTAATCCAATCGCGAGTTTGTTTTATACCTACTACCAACGAAGTGATGTAAAAGATAGCGCTAAACGTCCATTGGTAATTTCCTTTGATGGTGGGCCAGGCTCTGCTTCAGTCTGGATGCATGTGGCTTATACTGGCCCCAGAGTGCTCAATGTGGACGATGAAGGTTATCCATTACAGCCTTATGGCGTAAAGACTAATCCCTATTCAATTTTAGATGTTGCGGATATTGTTTTTGTTAACCCGGTAAATACGGGCTACTCACGTGTGTTGGCTGGTAAAGGCGGAGAAATGCCAAGTAAAGAGCAGCAGAAAAAAATGTTCTTTGGCGTTAATGCTGATATTAACTATTTAGCCGAGTGGCTTAATACCTTTGTAACGCGAAATAATCGCTGGCGCTCACCTAAATATTTAATTGGTGAAAGCTATGGCACTACACGTGTTGCCGGTTTGGCCAAAGAGCTACAAGAACGTCAATGGATGTATGTTAATGGCGTGATTTTAGTTTCACCAACCGATATTGGTATCAAACGAGATGGACCGGTAAAAGCGGCAAATAGACTGCCTTACTTTACTGTTGCCGCTTGGTACCACAAAGCCTTAACTCCTGCGCTTCAACAAAAGCCTTTAGCAGAACTACTTGCAGAAGTTGAAACCTTTACACTTAGTGAATATTTACCAGCTTTGGCTAAAGGCGGCTTTATTACCGCACAAGAAAAGCAAGTTATTGCTGAGCAAGTTGCAAAGTATGCCGGTTTATCAGTAACAGCCGTTATTAATAATAATTTAGATATCGATAATTCATTTTTCTGGAAAGAATTATTACGAGATAGAAAGCAAACTATTGGCCGCTTAGATTCTCGCTACTTGGGAATTGATAAAAAAGTTGCTGGCTCTAGTCCTGATTATAATGCTGAATTAAGCTCATGGTTACACAGCTTTACCCCAGCAATTAATTATTATTTACGTGAAGAATTAAATTATAAAACAGATATTAAATACAATATGTTTGGCAACGTCCGTCCGTGGGACCGTACTGGCAATAAAACCGGTGAGGGACTTCGCTCTGCCATGGCACAAAACCCGTATTTACAAGTGATGATTCAATCAGGGTATTTTGATGGTGCAACAAATTATTTCGATGCTAAATATACCATGTGGCAATTAGATCCAAGTGGTTTGATGAAAGATAGGTTGTCATTTAAAGGGTATGAGAGTGGTCATATGATGTATTTACGTCATGAAGACCTACGAGATGCTAATCAAGACATTCGTGAGTTTATTAAGAAAAGTTTGCCGGCGAAAGGACAAGCAGCCAAATACTAAAACATGATTAGGTCAAAGTAGACTGATAACTAAAAAGCTTACTTGTAAATAGTAAGCTTTTTTTATGTCTAATAATGCTTGATAGAGAACTGATATGGGTAATTAAGTGATAGCCCCGTTGAATTATAAGAATTTATTGTTAAAGTGATTCATTGTGCTATGTTTTTAACGTTAGCGTTTATTTTAGTAGGTTACACCTATTAATTTTTGCATCTGCTGAAATATATAGATCAAATGTACGGTGACTATATTGCAAATAAAGAAAGTGAAATGTGATCTTTATCGATTAAATTACCGTAAACAGTAAGTGATAGTTAGCGTTGAGCTAGGCACTATATCTAACCGTTAAATTGGTCATGAAATTAACAGTTAATTTAGGTGCACATTAATAATGTAAACACTTAAGGTAACCGAATAGGATGTTAAAAAAAGCACTGCTCTTGCTCCAAGATTACCTAAAGCACTTAGGCTTTAAAGCTCAAATTCACTTTGAGTTAGAAGGTTGCTATAAAATCCCTGACCATATTAATGATATTGACCTTACTGCAGTCAACCACAGCTTATCTATGTTGGATATTGATGGTGAAGTCGTTAATGAATATTGGAAAAACCAATGGGAATATGTGTCTTTATTTAATGGTCAGTCTCCGCTAAAAGAAGCTGATAACTTAGTTCGAGCTATACATCACCTTCCCATAATATTTGCTCAACATGGCATTACGGAAACATTAATTCAACCGGTAGTTTGGTCGGGTGATCAAGGAAAGTTAGCGCTAGGCTCTCGCGATATTTTTACCACGGATACTCGGGCTGTTCATATACCCAATGCAATTCAAATCAATGTCAGTGTTATCAATGAGCAGGGAGTTAATATTATTTCCCATGATGGTTTTGGTGAATACTTACAACAATGTTTTTTGCAAACGAGTAAAGCATGTAGTCTTTTATATTTGCCCGAAGAAGAAGCATTCGAACGTTTAAAATTAAAATCATACTATGGCTTGGCAGAAGAGCTTTGTTCTCCTTGTGATATTTCCGGTGGGCATCAAGGTAGTATTGCGCTGTATAAAGAGTTAGGTAAGCATAATCAACAAATGGGTGAAGAGACCTTATTATTTGATCAACATAATAAAATACTAGTTACCGAGCAAAATTGGCAAAAAACAGCACGTATAGAACACCGGCTAGGCGCTTCAAGTACGTCTTATAATCCCCATGTTAATGTTTTATTTTCTTTAATGAATGTTGTTGATGCCCTTGAGGTATATCTGCAAGAAAGTTGCCTATCTGATTTATCTTCTTCAATACCAGCCATCGAATTACCCAAGTCACTATATAACCAATACCAAAAAGCGGCCGGTGGCGCTAAAGACTCTCTTGGTGCTATTGAACTATTTACTCGTTGTCCTTGGTTTAGTGAACGTATCAATAAGGTACAGCAGTTTATGATTTCAATAAATAATGACAGTCACCAACCTGCTTATTTAGGTGATTTAATTAAGCAACAAATTCTCGCTAAATATCAAGTTAAAAAAATAGCATTACCTAATAACTTTAATTACACACTATAGGCGGCGTTTTATGGACACTTACAAAGACAACGAAGTAAACGAGCCCAAATCACCAACGTTAACGGGGGATTCCATAAATGGAAAACGTGCTGAATTAAAACGCTATTTTAAAGCAACGTGGCAACGTTATGATTCTTTGTTCTCATTGGTCAATAATGATGAGGCGTATTATCAGAGACCAGAGCCGTTGAGACATCCACTGATTTTTTACTTTGGACATACCGCCTGTTTTTATATAAATAAACTTATATTAGGTAAATATATTGATGAGCGCATTAACCCTCGAATCGAAGCAATTTGCGCCGTTGGTGTAGATGAAATGAGTTGGGATGATCTGAATAATGAACATTACGATTGGCCAGCAGTCGATGAAGTAAGAGTGTACCGACAACAAGTCTTCAATGTAGTAGATCATATCATTGATACTATGTCGCTAGTATTACCTATTAAGCAAAATTCATTAGCATGGATTATTTTAATGGGCTGTGAACATGAGCGTATTCACATTGAAACATCTTCAGTAATTATGCGGATGTTGCCATTAGCTTCATTAACACCTAATGAATGTTGGCCTACTTGCCTGCAAACCGATAGTCCGCCAAATAATGTATTGATGCCAGTAAAGGGAAGTGTGATTGATTTTGGCAAGCCTACTTCAGATGATAGCTTTGGTTGGGACAACGAATACGGATGTGCAACCTTAGCCTTAGATGATTTTCATGCTGCAAAATACTTAGTGTCTAATGAAGAGTTTTTGAGCTTTGTCGAGTCAGGTGGTTATCAAAATAATTTTTTATGGACCCAAGAGGGACAAAAGTGGTTGGCATATAGCGAAGCGACGATGCCACGATTTTGGTTAAATAAATCGGGTGAATATTGGCAGCGAAACTTGTTAAATGAAATGCCTTTGCCGCTTGATTGGCCAGTAGAAGTAAACTATCTCGAAGCTAAAGCTTTTTGTAATTGGAAAAATAGCTTAGGTGACAAAGTATTAACTATTGAAGGCAAACAAGGTCATTACAGATTGCCTTCTGAAGCCGAATGGCTGTCTTTACGAGAGCAAGTTGAAGGTGATTTACTGTCATGGCACAAAGCGCCAGGTAATATTAATAGTGAATACTTTGCTTCTTCTTGCCCGATAAATTTATTCTCACAAGGTGATTTTTATGACATTGTCGGTAATGTCTGGCAATGGACAGAATCAGCCATTGATGGTTTCAGTGGTTTCTCAGTTCATCCTTTATATGATGATTTCTCTACGCCTACCTTTGATGGTAAACACAACCTAATTAAAGGAGGGTCTTGGATCTCGACAGGTAATGAGGCGATGCAAAATTCTCGTTATGCTTTTCGTCGGCACTTTTTTCAGCATGCGGGCTTCAGGTATGTAGTAAGTAAAAATGAGAATGTACCGAATTTAGCTGATAATCACTATGAAACCGATACTAAAGTGTGCCAGCAACTTCATAATCACTTTGAACAGCTAAATTCATTGAGTGCTTCGTTATATAATAAAGAGCAACAAGCTAGAAAAGATCTGAATCTAGCCATCAATGGACCGCAGTTAGCGAATAATTACTTAGATAAACTCGCTAATACCATTATTAGAGTAGTTGATAAATATAACGTCCAACCAATGTCCAAATGTCTAGATTTAGGCTGTAATGTTGGCGGTTTAAGTTTTATCTTAGCTAAGTATTATGCTTCGATCGATGCGGTTGATTTTTCAGCTAGATACATTCAATACGGTGTAAAGCTCCAACAAGGGGAATCGATACGATATGTAATGCCTCGAGAAGGTGAGCTGATTGATTTTCATGAGTTTAGCTTACCAACCCAATTACAGGAAGAATCAAAAAAAATTCACTTTAGCCAAGGGGATATTGGTAATTTAAAAAACATATTTACGGGCTATGATGTCATTGTTGCCCAAAATGTTTTAGAGAAAAGTTATGATCCCGCGTTGTTTTTAGCGCACGTTCACCAACGACTTAATGCACAGGGTATATTGGTTATTATTTCAGATTATCAATTTACTGAAGAAGTAACAGATAAAACTAAATGGTTAGGTGGACAGAAAATCAATGGTGAAAACTTGACCGGCTTTGAAGCATTAACTGCTTTATTGTCTAAAAAATTCACCTTGGTAATTGAGCAAGAAGTCACTCAAATAATTAAGACCAATACGCGTCACTTTGCGGTCGTTCAACCTCAATTAACAATATGGCAATTGAAAGAAGATAATCGATATTAAGCGCAAAAAAAGTAAGACTATGGCGCTTTTTATAAATAGTAATTGTTGGTAGTAATAGATACGTTAAAAGTGTCTGTATCACCTGCTTTTACTAAGTTCCTGAGACGCCAATACTAATTGTAAAATGTAAAGCTAATGTAGTATGAGATACTAATAACAATGCTTATGGCTTTATTGATTTCTTTTTAGCCTAAACAGCTGTATAATGCGCGCCCAATTATAGTCCAATTCGTTTGTCTGCTTAAAGTAGCGGTCAACGACAGTAACAGCGAGTAAAGCCTGTGTTAGATAAATTAAGAAATGTGGCAATTATTGCTCACGTTGACCACGGAAAAACCACTTTAGTTGATAAATTATTAGAGCAGTCTGGTACTCTAGATACGCGTGGCGGTCTAGAAGAACGTACAATGGATTCGAATGATATCGAAAAAGAACGTGGTATCACAATCTTAGCTAAAAATACGGCTGTTAACTGGAATGGCTACCGTGTAAACATCGTAGATACTCCTGGCCATGCTGATTTTGGTGGTGAAGTTGAGCGTGTAATGTCAATGGTAGATTCAGTTTTACTTATTGTTGATGCACAAGAAGGCCCTATGCCACAAACGCGTTTCGTAACGAAAAAAGCGTTTGCTCAAGGTTTAAAACCAATTGTTGTTATTAACAAAGTTGATAAGCCTGGTTCTCGTCCTGATTGGGTTATGGACCAAGTTTTTGAATTGTTTGATAACCTTGGCGCTACAGATGAACAGCTTGACTTTAAAGTTGTTTACGCTTCAGCAATCAATGGTTGGGCTTCGTTAGAAGAAGGCGTTACTGGCACTGACATGACTCCTTTATTTGATACTATTATTAAAGAAGTTCCACAGCCAATCGCTGATCCAGAGGGTGCATTTCAAATGCAAATCTCTCAACTTGATTACAACTCGTACTTAGGTGTAATTGGCGTTGGTCGTATTACCCGTGGTTCTGTTAAGCCGAACCAACAAGTAACTATACAATTAGCAAACGGCGGCGTTCATAACGCTAAAGTAGGTAAAGTATTTGGTTATTTAGGACTAGAACGCCTTGATATCGCTGAAGGTTTTGCCGGTGATATTATTGCAATTACTGGTTTAGGCGAATTAAAGATTTCTGATACGATTTGTTGTCCAACAGAAGTTGAAGGTTTACCTGCATTATCTGTTGATGAACCAACTATCAACATGACGTTCCAAGTAAACACTTCACCATTTTGTGGTAAAGAAGGTAAGTACGTTACTTCACGTAACATCAAAGATCGTTTAGACAAAGAGTTAATTCATAACGTTGCATTACGTGTTGAACAACTAGCAGATGCAGATAAATTTAAAGTATCAGGTCGTGGTGAACTTCATTTAGGCATCTTAATTGAAAACATGCGTCGTGAAGGTTTTGAATTAGCAGTATCACGTCCAGAAGTTATTATTCGTGAAGTTAATGGCGAATTACAAGAACCATATGAAACAGTAACGATTGATGTTGAAGAACAACATCAAGGACCTATCATGGAGAAGATGGGTGTTCGTAAAGCTGAATTAACAGATATGGCACCAGATGGTACTGGCCGTATTCGTATGGATTTCATCATGCCAAGTCGTGGTTTGATTGGTTTCCAAACTGAATTCATGACATTAACGTCAGGCTCTGGTTTGATTTATCATACATTCTTTGAATACGGACCTCACAAGGGTGGCGAAATCGGCCAACGTAAAAATGGTGTAATGATCGGTAATGCAACAGGTAAAGCATTAACTAACGCTATCTTTAACTTACAATCTCGTGGTCGTATGTTAATCGGACACGGTGTTGATATTTATGAAGGTCAAGTTATTGGTATTCATAGCCGCGATAACGATTTAACAGTAAATGCCCTTAAAGGTAAGCAGTTAACTAACGTTCGTTCATCAGGTACTGATGAAGCACAAACATTAACGCCACCTATTGTTATGTCTTTAGAGCAAGCATTAGAATTTATCGATAACGATGAATTGGTAGAAGTTACACCAGAAAGCATTCGTATACGTAAAAAATTCTTGAAAGAGAATGATCGTAAACGTGAAGGTCGCGGTGTTAAATAATTATTAACTCACTTTTGTGAGTTGTAAATAAAAAGCGCCTATTACATAAGTAATAGGCGCTTTTTTTATGTCAGAACTTCTTAGGTAAATAACTAACTGTCTTTGTAAGATATCTCTGCAATTACTGCCAGTTTTATCAACAATAGCGATAATATTTCCTAGTAAGTGGCTGTTTATACATAGTAAAGGGTAATAATATTTCAATATATAAATATCTTGTTACTTCTACTTTAGAAATAACTCAGCAGATAATATATTTTATAACTACCCTTATAGGTATCAAGCAGTAAGTTATAAACTGCTCTGTCCACACAAAAGGAATTGTATTATGACCCCAGCACAGCTAAAAGAACTCCAAGAGCTAAGCCATATTTTTAGTCAAGGTAAAGCTAGCCCTCAACAAATGCAGCAGCTTTCAGCTTTACTGGCTCAAATTAATTGTTACGGTGAAGAAAATAGAGCGGAAGAAAGTGAGCAAGTTAACTTTATTGATACTCCTCACTTTGGATGATAGTGAATAGCTATTTATCTGAAGCGGGCAAGGGCAGCTTAGCGCTTATCCTTACTAGCCGTAATCTTTATAAGTTGCCGCATCTATTATCGACCACACATGAAATACTCCAGCTATAATTGCTGGAATGACCATCCACCAAAGTGCATAGCCACCCACACATACAATTGCAAAAATCAATGCAGCCATTAACCTGCCTTGCACTAGTTGCCCTAATCCAGGGAAAAAAACATTACATATAGCAGAAATTACATTACCTGCAGAACCTTGACTCGCCATCAGTCACTCCAAATTATTCTATAGTGAAGCTAGCGTGAGGCTAGCTAATTAATTGTCTCTATCTTAATATATATACTACTTAGGGCAAATCAGTAAATTGTTAACAAATATGAGTTTATTCAACGAAAAAAAGCTAATTAGTTTTTGGCATGACAATAAAGAGTTACTTTTTTATTTTACTCGCCGAGTTCGACGTGAGCAGATACAAGTTGTTGCCGGTTATTTATCTTATGTTTGTTTAATGTCATTGGTTCCACTAATTGTTGTCATGTTATCGGTAATGACTGCATTTCCACTTTTTGCTGAGTTACAACAAAGTATTGAACAATTTGTTTATCAAAATTTTGTACCTGCTGCTGGAGATGTGGTGCAACAGTACTTAACTGGCTTTGTGGCAAATGCTTCAAAAATGTCGGCTGTCGCAATCTCTTTTTTGTTTTTAGCGGCACTATTATTGATTTCATCAATCGATAATACTTTTAATAAAATTTGGCGGGTCACTGATAAGCGGCGCACTATTACCTCATTTGCTATGTATTGGATGGTATTAACCTTAGGTCCAATATTGGTTGGCGCAAGTATTGCGTTATCCTCTTACTTAGTTTCAATTGTCGCTGTTGATGAATACGATGTATTAGGCCTGTCTGATATGTTTTTACGCATGCTACCACTGCTTTCTTCCATAATCGCCTTTATCATCCTCTACATAGCGGTACCTAATAAAGCCGTACCTTTCAGATTTGCTTTATCGGGTGCCATTGTTGCGGGTGTTCTATTTGAATTGGCGAAAAAAGCGTTTGCTTTGTATATAACTGCATTTCCTTCTTACCAAGTAATTTATGGTGCTTTAGCTACTATCCCTATTATATTCCTGTGGGTTTATGTCTCTTGGATTATTGTACTAACAGGGGCATTAATCACTGTTTCTTTACAAGAATATGAAATATTAAAAGAGAAAAAAGTAAATGAAACTGATAGAGCACAAGTAAAGGATGAGGAAATATCATGATAGCGTTAATACAACGGGTAAGTCAGGCAAGTGTCACAGTTAATGGTGAAATCATAGGGGAGATAGAAAAGGGTTTATTAGTTTTCCTTGCCATTGAACCGTTAGATAATGAGCAAAAGGCAAAACGATTAGCTGAGCGGGTTGCAGGTTATCGTGTTTTTAATGATGAAAATGACAAGATGAATCTTAATGTTAAACAAGCAGAGGGGAATATCTTAGTGGTATCCCAATTTACCTTAGCGGCAGATACCTCTAGTGGCATGAGACCAAGTTTCACTACAGCAGCAAAGCCAGAGTTTAGTAATCATCTATATCAGTTCTTTGTTACCCAACTTAGAGATAAAGGTTTTGATGTTCCTACTGGGGAGTTTGCCGCCGACATGAAAGTAGCCTTAATAAATGATGGACCGGTCACTTTCACACTGACCATTTAACCTCCCTTAGTGTTATAAACCTTACCAGCCACAGCACTGCTTATTTTTTAACTAATTAAACTATCACTTTATAGTAAGTGGTGTTATAATCTCGCGCCCGTTAAGTTTGAGTTATGGCTTTAATGCCTAAATTCTATACAAGACGGGGGTCTTTCAAAAGGCAGTGACGGGTCAATTTTCGGCCTTAAATTTTATATTATCTTATTGTTTATCTTGCATTTAGCAAGGTTTAGAAAAAAGATAACAATGGAGCAAAATCAATGATCCAAATGCAATCACAGCTGAATGTTGCTGATAACAGTGGCGCTAAGCGTGTTCAATGTATAAAGGTTCTTGGTGGCTCGCACCGTCGCTATGCACGCATTGGTGATATCATCAAAGTTGCCGTAAAGGAAGCAAGTCCTCGCGGTAAAGTAAAAAAAGGTGATGTTCACACTGCGGTAGTGGTGCGCACTAAGAAAGGTGTTCGTCGTACAGATGGTTCTGCTATCCGTTTTGACGAAAACGCGGCTGTAATGTTAAATGCTAACTTACAACCAATTGGTACTCGTATTTTCGGGCCTGTGACACGTGAACTTCGTAATGAAAAATTTATGAAGATCGTATCATTAGCACCAGAAGTACTATAAGGAGTCACGATAATGGCATCTAAAATTCGTCGTGATGATGAAGTAATTATACTTGCAGGTAAAGACAAGGGCAAAACTGGTAAAGTTACCAAAGTTCTTGTTGAAGACGGCAAAGTATTCGTAGAAGGTATTAACCTAATCAAGAAACACACTAAGCCTGTACCTCAGTTACAGCAGCCTGGTGGGATTGTTGAAAAAGAAGCACCTTTACAAGTTTCCAACGTAGCGATCGTTAACTCAGCAACGGGTAAAGCAGATCGTGTTGGTTTTAGAATTGAAGACGGCAAAAAAGTACGTTTTTTCAAATCTAATAACGAATTAATTTAATTGGAGTAAACGATGGCGAAACTGCATGATTTATATAAAGATACAGTTGTAGCTGAGTTGCAAAAGCAATTTGGTTATAAAAGTGTCATGCAAGTCCCTCGGATTGAAAAGATCACCCTTAACATGGGTGTTGGTGAAGCTATTTCTGATAAGAAAGTTTTAGAACACGCCACAAATGATCTTACTGCAATCTCAGGGCAAAAGCCGATCACGACAGTAGCACGCAAATCAGTTGCGGGCTTCAAAATTCGTGAAGGCTACCCTATTGGTACGAAAGTAACTCTACGCGGCGAGCGTATGTGGGAATTTTTAGAGCGTTTAATCTCTATTTCTATTCCTCGTATCCGTGACTTCCGTGGCTTAAATCCTAAGTCATTTGATGGTCGTGGTAACTACAGCATGGGCGTTCGTGAGCAAATTATCTTCCCTGAAATCGAATACGATAAAATCGATAAGATTCGTGGATTAGATATCACTATTACTACTAGCGCGAAAGATAACGAAGAAGGACTAGCTTTATTGTCTGCCTTTGATTTCCCGTTCAAGAAGAAGGTGTAGAGTTATGGCTAAAACGTCAATGAAAGCTCGTGAAGCTAAAAGAACCAAGTTAGTAGCACAATATGCTGAAAAGCGTGCTGCGTTAAAAGCAATCATCTCAGGTACTGATTCTTCGGATGAAGAACGCTGGGATGCTGTATTGAAACTTCAAAGTTTACCTCGTGATTCGAGCAGTAGTCGTCAACGTAACCGTTGTAACATTACTGGACGTCCACATGGTTTCTTACGCAAATTTGGTTTGAGCCGTATTAAATTACGCGAAACTATGATGCGTGGTGAAGTTCCAGGTCTTAAGAAAGCTAGTTGGTAATTCACGGGAGTAAATGGTTATGATGACTGATCCTATCGCGGACATGTTTACACGCATCCGCAACGGTCAATCTGCAGCAAAAGTTGCAGTACAAATGCCATCTTCTAAAGTTAAAGTTGCAATTGCTACTTTGCTTAAAGAAGAAGGTTATATTTCAGAGTTTTCAGTATCAGGTGAAGTTAAACCTGAACTAGCTGTAACATTGAAGTATTTTGAAGGTAAAGAAGTAATTGAAAAGATCAAACGTGTTTCACGTCCTGGTCTTCGTATATACAAAAGCTGTGATGAACTTCCTAAAGTTCTTGCAGGTATGGGTATTGCGATCATTTCAACTTCTAAAGGTTTGATGACGGATCGTGCCGCTCGCTCTGCGGGTATTGGCGGTGAAGTTCTTGGTTTCGTAGAGTAAGGAGAATAATATGTCTCGTGTTGCAAAAGCACCTGTCGTTGTTCCTGCTGGCGTTACCATTACGTTATCAGGTCAAGACATTACAGTTAAAGGTCCAATAGGCGAATTATCTCGCACGATCCACAGTGACGTTGTTGTTTCTCAAGAAGAAAACAACATCATTACTAATATCGTTGCTGATGTTAAAGGCGCTTGGGCTCAAGCCGGTACTACACGTGCTTTAATCAATAATATGGTTGAAGGTGTTAGTAAAGGTTTTGAAAAGAAATTAGTTTTACAAGGTGTTGGTTACCGTGCCAAAGCTGCTGGTAAGTCTTTAGACTTATCTTTAGGTTTTTCACACCCAATCAAACATGCGATTCCTGAAGGAATTACTTGTGAAACTCCTAGCCAAACTGAAGTTACACTGAAAGGTTGTGATAAGCATTTAGTTGGTCAAACCGCTGCGAACATTCGTGCATACCGTAAACCTGAGCCTTATAAAGGTAAAGGTGTTCGTTATGTTGATGAATACGTTCGTCGTAAAGAAGCTAAGAAGAAGTAGGGTAATACTATGGATAAGAGATCATCTCGTTTGCGCCGCGCTAAACGCGCTCGTGCAAAAATTAGCGAGTTGGGTGCGAATCGTTTAGTTATATTCCGTACTCCTCGTCACATTTACGCTCAATTGATCGCTCCAACTGGTTCTGAAGTAATCGCATCTGCGTCTACTTTAGACAAAGAAGTTAGTGCTCAAATTGAAAAAACAGGTAATGTTGCAGCAGCAACTGCAGTAGGTAAAGCAATCGCTGAACGTGCTGTAGCAAAAGGTATCACTAAGATAGCTTTTGATCGCTCTGGTTTCCTTTACCACGGTCGCGTAAAAGCGTTAGCAGAAGCAGCTCGTGAAGCTGGTCTTCAATTCTAGGGGTTGATAATGGCTAATCATAATCAAGAAAACTCACAGCAAAGTGATATGGCTGAAAAGCTAATTGCCGTTAACCGCGTTTCAAAAGTGGTTAAAGGTGGTCGCATATTCAGTTTTACTGCACTAACAGTAGTTGGTGACGGTAATGGTCGCGTTGGTTTTGGTTACGGTAAAGCACGTGAAGTGCCTGCTGCAATCCAAAAAGCAATGGAAAAAGCGCACCGTAACATAGTAACGATTGACTTGAAGGGTACTACTCTTCAACATGTTATTACGGGCAAACATTCTGGTTCTAAAGTCTTCATGAAACCAGCTTCTGAAGGTACAGGTATCATCGCCGGTGGCGCGATGCGTGCAGTACTTGAAGTTGCAGGCGTTCAGAACGTATTGTCAAAAGCATACGGTTCTACTAACCCAATCAACGTAGTTCGCGCTACTGTTTCTGCCCTAGTGAATATGCATTCACCAGAAGGCATGGCAGCTAAACGTGGCAAACGCGTTGACGAAATTTTGGGGTAATTGAGAATGTCTAAAACAGTTAAAGTAACTCAACTAAAAAGTTCTATCGGTCGTTTACCGAAGCATAGAGCTACATTAAAAGGCCTTGGTCTACGTCGTATCAATCATACAGTTGAGTTAGAAGACACTCCATCTGTACGTGGTATGATTAACAAGGTTTACTATATGGTTAAGGTGGAGGATTAATTATGCATTTAAATACTTTATCCCCTGCACCGGGATCTCACAAAGCTAGAAAACGCTGTGGTCGTGGTATTGGTTCAGGCATCGGTAAAACTGGTGGTCGTGGTCATAAAGGTCAGAAATCTCGTTCTGGCGGTAGTGTACGTCCAGGTTTTGAAGGTGGTCAAATGCCATTGAAACAACGTTTACCTAAATTTGGTTTTACTTCACGTAAATCTTTAGTTCGCGCTGAAGTTCGTTTACACGAATTAAACCTTATCACTGGTGATGTTGTTGATATTCATGCACTTAAAGACGCTGGCCTAATTACACGTAATATCGTAGCTGTTAAAGTTATGTTATCTGGCGAAATTACTCGTCCAATTACATTACGTGGTATTGCAGTAACTAAAGGCGCACAAGCAGCTATTGAAGCTGCTGGTGGCAAAGTAGAGGAATAATACACAATGGCTACACCAGGAACGGCTACCTCACAAGGTAGTAAGGGCGCAGGCGGTTTGTCTGAGCTTAAACAAAGATTATGGTTCGTATTCGTTGCCTTAGTTGTGCTTCGTTTAGGGTCTTTTGTGCCAATCCCTGGTATTGACGCCGCTGTATTAGCTCAGTTCTTTGAACAACAAAAGGGCACTATCGTAGAGATGTTTAACATGTTCTCCGGTGGTGCACTTGAGCGAGCCTCAGTGTTGGCACTTGGTATTATGCCGTACATCTCAGCTTCGATTATTATGCAATTGCTTACTGTGGTTCATCCCGCAATGGCAGAGCTTAAAAAAGAAGGTGAAGCTGGACGTCGTAAAATCAGTCAATACACACGCTACGGCACTTTAGTTCTAGCAACAGTACAATCAATAGCGATTGCCAGAAGTTTACCGGAAATGATGCAAGGGCTTGTTATCAATGCAGGCTTTAGTTTCTATTTCACCGCAGTAATTAGTTTGATCACTGGTACCATGTTTTTAATGTGGTTAGGTGAGCAAATTACTGAACGCGGTATCGGTAATGGTATTTCGATTATTATTTTTGCAGGTATTGTTGCTGGCATGCCATCCGCGGTTGGTCAAACAGCTGAAATGGCGCGTCAAGGTGAATTGCACTTATTAGTATTATTGCTTATAGGCGTTGTGGTATTTGCAGTAACTTTCTTAGTAGTATTTGTGGAACGTGGTCAACGACGTATTGTTGTTAACTACGCTAAACGTCAGCAAGGCCGAAAGGTGTTTGCTGCGCAAAGTACCCATTTACCTTTGAAAGTGAATATGGCTGGTGTTATACCGCCAATCTTTGCCTCAAGTTTAATCTTGTTTCCAGGCACGCTTGCGAGCTGGTTTGGTCAAGGTGACGGCCCCGTTGCTGACTTCTTACAAGGTGTTTCAGGAGCTATGTCTCCAGGACAACCTTTGTATGTAATGATGTTGGCAGCAGCAATTATATTTTTCTGTTTCTTTTACACGGCTCTTGTTTTCAATCCGCGTGAAACTGCAGATAACTTGAAAAAGTCTGGTGCGTTCATTCCAGGGATTCGTCCGGGTGAACAAACATCCAAATATATTGATAAAGTCATGACACGTTTAACCCTTTGTGGTGCGGCGTATATTACCTTTGTCTGTTTGGTTCCACAGTTTATGATCATGGCATGGGACGTACAGTTCTATTTCGGCGGGACATCTTTATTGATTATCGTAGTAGTGATTATGGACTTTATGGCACAAGTACAAACGCATATGATGTCTCATCAATATGACAATGTACTTAAAAAAGCGAACTTGAAAGGCTATGGTCGTTAGACCGAGTTGATTTAGTTAACGGAGTATAAAATGAAAGTACGTGCATCCGTAAAAAAGATTTGTCGTAATTGTAAAGTGGTAAAGCGTAAAGGCGTAATTCGCGTTCTTTGTGTTGAACCAAAGCACAAACAAAGACAAGGTTAAGCTTAGCTTTTAACCTAATATCTTTTAGAAGTGGCATTATGTAGATTTATCTGTATAATGCCGCTTCGATTTGCAGAAAAAGAGAATGGTTGGGTATCCTAACGGGCTTTCCAACCAAAGTAATTTTAATTATAAATAGGAGATGTGATTAGTGGCCCGTATCGCTGGCATTAACATCCCTGATCGTAAGCATGCAGTAATCGCCATTACTGCGATTTACGGTATCGGAGCTACACGTGCGAAAGCAATTTGTGCAGCTACTGGTATCGCTGAATCAACGAAGATCAGTGAATTAGACGAAGCAAAAATAGATTTGCTACGCGCTGAAGTGGATAAATTTACCGTTGAAGGTGATTTACGCCGTGAAGTTTCAATGAACATTAAACGTCTTATGGATTTAGGTTGTTACCGTGGCATTCGCCATCGTCGCAGTCTTCCTCTACGTGGTCAACGCACTAAAACAAATGCGCGTACCCGTAAAGGTCCTCGTAAGCCAATTAAGAAGTAAGAGGAACTAGACAATGGCTAAAACACCAGTTCGTACGCGTAAACGCGTAAAAAAACAAGTTGCTGATGGCATGGCTCATATCCATGCTTCTTTCAACAACACAATCGTGACTCTTACAGACCGTCAAGGTAATGCGTTATCTTGGGCGACTGCCGGTGGTTCAGGTTTCCGTGGTTCACGTAAATCAACTCCGTTCGCTGCGCAAGTAGCTGCAGACCGCGCAGGCGCTGTTGCAAAAGAGTTTGGCTTGAAGAATATTGAAGTGTTCGTAAAAGGTCCAGGTCCAGGTCGTGAATCTGCTATCCGTGCCTTAAATGCTGCTGGTTTTAAAATCACCAACATTACTGACGTAACACCTATTCCTCATAATGGTTGTCGTCCTCCGAAGAAACGTCGCGTTTAAGCGCTTTTTTTTAGGATAGTTGGAGAAAGAAAATGGCTAGATATTTAGGTCCTAAGTTAAAACTTAGTCGCCGCGAAGGTACAGATTTGTTCCTTAAAAGCGGTGTTAGAGCAATTGACACTAAATGTAAAATCGAAACAATACCAGGTCAGCACGGCGCCCGTCGCGGTCGTTTGTCAGACTATGGTGTTCAACTTCGTGAAAAACAAAAAGTTCGTCGTATTTTTGGCGTGCTAGAAAAACAATTCAGTAATTACTACAAAGAAGCGGCACGTCAAAAAGGCAACACAGGTGAAAACTTGTTACAGCTTTTAGAGACTCGTTTAGATAACGTAGTTTACCGTATGGGTTATGCAAGCACTCGTGCTGAAGCCCGTCAATTAGTTAGCCATAAGGCTATCGTGGTAAACGGCGTTGTAGTTAATATTCCATCTTTCACTGTTAAAGCTGAAGATACTGTTTCTGTTCGTGAGAAGTCTAAAACTCAAGCGCGTATTATCGCTGCTTTAGAATTAGCTGATCAACGTGAGAAACCACTTTGGGTTGAAGTAGATACTAAGAAGCTTGAAGGCGTTTTCAAACGTGTTCCAGATCGTGCTGACTTATCTGCCGAAATTAATGAACAGTTGATTGTTGAACTTTACTCTAAGTAGAGTTGCACTTTAAGAGAGGACATATATGCAGGGTTCTGTAACCGAATTCCTTAGACCACGCTTAGTTGGCATTGAAACCGTTAGCCCTCGTCGTGCTAAGGTAACTTTGGAACCACTAGAACGTGGTTTTGGTCACACTTTAGGTAATGCGTTACGTCGTATTCTTTTATCTTCAATGCCGGGTTGTGCCGTAACTGAAGTTGAAATTGACGGTGTTTTACATGAGTACAGTAGTAAAGAAGGTGTTCAAGAGGACATCATCGAAATATTGTTAAACCTTAAAGGGCTTGCAGTTATTTTAGAAGGCAAGAATGAAGCCGTTCTTACCGTAACTAAGTCTGGTGAAGGCCCTGTAACGGCAGCTGATATACAACATGACGGAGATGTAACAATTGCAAATCCTGATCATGTTATCTGCACCTTAACAGGTGAAGGTTCTATCAGCATGCGCATTAAAGTTGAAATGGGACGTGGTTATGTTCCCGCTTCTGCGCGCCGTGATGCCGAGGAAGAAGATCGTGCTATTGGTCGTTTGTTGGTTGACGCCTCATTCAGCCCAGTAGTTAGAATTGCTTATGATGTTGATTCTGCACGTGTTGAACAACGTACAGATTTAGACAAATTAGTTTTAGATATGGAAACCAATGGTACATTGGATCCGGAAGAAGCTATCCGTCGTGCTTCAACTATTCTTGCTGAACAGCTTGATGCGTTTGTTGAACTTCGTGATATCAAAGAAGTAGAGCAAGTGGAAGAAAAACCATTGTTCGACCCAATCTTGCTTCGTCCTGTTGATGATCTAGAATTAACTGTTCGTTCAGCTAACTGTCTAAAAGCAGAAGCAATTCAATACATTGGTGATTTAGTACAACGTGCTGAAGTGGAGCTTCTTAAAACGCCTAATTTAGGTAAGAAGTCTCTAACTGAAATCAAAGACGTGTTAGCGTCGCGTGGTTTGTCTCTAGGCATGCGCCTAGAAAACTGGCCACCTGAAAGCATTGTTGACAACGACTAGTTCGATCATCATTTTTTTAATAGTTAGAGAGAAGGATTAACTTATGCGTCATCGTCAAAGCGGTCGCCAGTTAAACCGTAATAGCAGTCATCGTCAAGCGATGTTCCGCAATATGGCAAGCTCTTTAGTTAAGCACGGCGTTATTAAAACGACTGTTGCTAAAGCTAAAGAACTACGTCGTGTTCTTGAGCCACTGATTACATTGGCTAAGACCGACAGTGTTGCAAATCGCCGTTTAGCGTTTGCTCGTACACAAGATAAAGAAGTAGTAGGTATTTTATTCAACGAACTTGGTGCTCGTTACCAAGAACGTCCAGGTGGTTATACTCGCATTTTAAAATGTGGTTTCCGTACTGGTGATAAAGCGCCTATGGCATATATTGAATTAGTAGACCGCCCAGTAGTAGAAGACGCTCCTGAAGTAGTTGAAGAATCAGCAGAAGCATAAACGAAAGTTTATACTTCAATTAAAAAACCGAGCTTAGGCTCGGTTTTTTATTATCTGAAATTTGATAAAACTATTAACCATGCATATAGTGACTATGTAGCCTTCATCGTTAAACTTGTCGCTTTCTTCCTTGACCTAAACGTAAATTCACCGTATAAAATATCTATCGTACTTTAGTTTATCCTTTGAGCCTTTATGTCTTCACGCAATCCAATCATAGCAGTCACTGGCTCATCAGGAGCGGGTACATCAACAACGACTGCTTCCTTTGAGCATATCTTTAGAACACTCGGTATATCCTCTGTCAATGTAGAAGGTGATAGCTTTCATCGCTTCTCACGACAAGAAATGGATATGGAAAAACGTAAAGCGAAAGAAGCACGGAAAAACATTAGTTACTTTGGTGATCTTGCTAATGACTTTAGCGCTTTAGAGAAACAATTTCGTGATTATAGCGAAACAGGTAGAGGACAAATTAGGCGCTATTTACATACGTTTGATGAGGCAGTTCCGTACAATCAAATGCCAGGTACTTTTACTCCTTGGGAAGAATTTGGTGAAGGCACTGACTTGTTATATTACGAGGGGCTTCATGGCGGTGTTGTAACTAAGGATAATGATGTAGCAAAGCATGTCGATTTGCTTATCGGCATGGTACCTATTGTTAATTTAGAGTGGATTCAAAAGATTATTCGCGATACTAATAAACGTGGACATTCTAGAGAAGCGGTGACCGCAAGTATCGTTCGCAGTATGGAAGATTATATCTCTTTCATCACCCCCCAGTTTTCTCGCACTCATATCAATTTCCAGCGAGTACCTACGGTAGATACCTCTAATCCATTCAGTGCTAAGGCAATCCCTAGCTTAGATGAAAGTTTTGTGGTTATTCGCTTTCGTGAAGTCAAAAATGTAGATTTTCAGTATTATCTTCGTATGATTGATGGATCATTTATGTCGCGAATTAATACCCTTGTCGTTCCTGGTGGAAAAATGGGTCTAGCGATGGAGTTAATTTTAACACCGCTAATACGGGATTTAATGGATCGTAAAAACCAAGCAAACAAACAACTAGACTGGATGAGCGATTTATAACGATCGTTTATACAAATTATTGATTTATATAAATACACCTCTAAAGTATTTAATTACTGTTGTTGGCTTTAAATGCATTGCTTTCTGCTATTGTGTTTTATGGTATTCTGAATACTTTAATATTTGGGTCTATTAGAAGTCTTAATTTTTCAGAGAATAACTCTTAAAGCCAAAGTGGTAGAGTTATTCGCAGTACCAAAATTAGTATTAAGGTTTTGGAGAGGAATAATACGATCATTTGTGTAAACAAATTCTCTATAATTGCACGTGAGGGTAAAGACTATTATTAAAAGTGAAAATCACTTTGTTTGCTATTTCATTGGAGTAAGTGACATCAAAAGGTCATTATATGATTTCGACCTGCTGCCTTTGCTTCATAAAGCGCTTTATCAGCTTTAAATAATAGTTCTGATAAATCGTTCTCTCCTTGGTAACTCACGACACCAGCACTGACTGTTTGTGTTAAATCGTTTGAAATGATTGACCACTCATACTGCTCAATGTTAGTTAACAACCTATTAGCAATAGATAATGCTGTATCTATGTCGGTATCAGGCAGTAAAATTATAAATTCCTCGCCTCCAACACGACCTACAACATCACCTTTTCGAATGACATTAGATGCGATATTGGCAAGGCAAATTAACACTTGGTCACCAATATTATGGCCTAATTCATCATTCACTAACTTAAAGTAGTCAGCATCAAAGAAAATTAGCGAGAACTGTGTTTGGTTTTTCTTACTGTAGGTAAGACACTTTTCAGCCTGAAAATAGGTTTCTCGGCGATTAGCTATCTTTGTTAATTCATCAGTAAAGGCGAGTTTTTTAAATTGGTGTTTATGATGCATTTGTTTATAAGCAAATATTGACACCAATATTAATATAATTCCGACTAAGGTAATTATGATTAATTGCATCGATTTATTCCGTTGCAACATGTTCAATTGTATTTCTTTATCTTTAGCGTGCTGAACTAATAAAGTATTTTCATGCTTAATTCTATCAGTATCAAAGCGAGTTTGTAATTCAGCATTTAGCTTTGTAAGCACACTTTTATCTTGTGCTAAATGAACGTGCAGATGATTTCTTAACGCAAAGTAAGCACTTTTCCAGCTTTTATTAGCCTCGTGAATATTGCTTCTGAGTAAATGGACTTTACTAAGTCCACGTTGATTTTTATCGATTAAGAAGGCTGCTTCAGCGTTTTGTAAAGCGTGTAAGCTAGCGGGGTAATTGTTAAGTTTCAGCTGAGCATTAGCTAAATATAATTGTAAAAAACTATACGGAGCATTAAATTCAGGTGTAATTGTACTTTCTGCTTGTTGTAATATAGTCAGCGCTTTGTCGTATTGCCCTAATGTTATTAGGTTGTTGGCGATATTTATCGACATGTCAGCTGCAATGACTGGTTGTTTGTTGAGAAGAAACTGTTGGCTTACTTGATAACGGGTGTTGGCTTCATCTAATTTATTTAATTGCTCCAAAGAAGAGGCTATTTGAATGTTTATGCCATTGGCTTCAAATATTTTCCCTTCTTTGATGTAAACCTCTTCTAACTGTAATTGATATTTCAAAGCTGTTCTTGCATCACCAAATCGTCGATAGCTAGTCGCTAGTTCGCCTAAATTTATATTGGCCCAATAGGTTAATTTAAGTGACTCATAGTGATTTTGT
The DNA here is from genome assembly GCF_002836245.1 of Colwellia sp. Bg11-28. NCBI lineage: Bacteria > Pseudomonadati > Pseudomonadota > Gammaproteobacteria > Alteromonadales > Colwelliaceae > Colwellia > Colwellia sp. Bg11-28. The sequence continues at coordinate 261,352 of NZ_PJBA01000008.1, read as the reverse complement.
GCCGTAAGTAAATCCTCAAGGGATGCGGAGTAATTGCCTTGATAAGAGTGCAGAGTGCCTCGTTGACTATGTCCATGGGCAACCAGTAGCGGTGCTTCAATGGTGTATGCTTGGTTAATTGCGGTAGTTAAATCTTTAAGTGTAGTCTCAACTTGACCTAGTAATCGTTGATAGCTGGTTTTACATAACGTTAAATCAATTGTGATTTTTGATGGGGTATATTGGCTAAATATATCGAGTTGTTCATTTGCGTATGATATAGCTGATATTATTTGTTCATTTGTTTCGGCTTTTTGATTCCAACACTTTGCCCGTATATATTCTTTTTGACGTAGAAAATCATTGGAAGCAATTGTACTTTTCAATTCTTGAAGTAAGCTATCTGCTTGTTCGGGGGATGCTGGTTTATTAGTTTTAAACAACGCGATTATGACATCAGCGCGTTTATTTTCGTTAGCGTTAACCGATAAACAGAAAAAAATACTACTAATGTAACTCGCAATAATTAAAAAAGTGACAAGACATTGCTTAATGAACAATAAATACCCCTGAAGCATAATGATTAACGCACTATACCATCATAGAAGTTAAACTGTGCGGTTTATCCTGTAAGGTCTCAGAAATGCGGTTCATATATGGAGCGTGTCATTGCGAGTGGTGTGTGATTACTTAAAACTGACGAGATTATGAAAATAAGTCCTTAGAGCTATTTCTGCTTAAATGTAGGCATTCTATTTACGACCTCTTAGGGTTATGTAAATTATTTACCGATAAAAAGTTCATCTAATTCTATCGCTAGTTGTGTTTTTATTTGTATTTCATCCTGAGCTGATAGTTGATGCTCACCGAGGTTAGAGTCAAGATTGAAAATATGTTGTCTCAATTCAATAGACTGTCTTGCTAGCTTACAGTGAAACAAGTTATGTGTTGTCATAACACTGTCTTTAACCTGGTATTTTGAGAGTGTATCTGTGGTTAAATGCTCACTGATTTGACTAATCTCATGATCATTGAAGTGCTTTTTACCGTATTGATCGCGCGTCATACCTCTAATACGATAATCTATATCGATAACATCCGCTGAAAAAGCCTCGATCACATAATCTAATACTTTTAAGGGCGAGATAATGCCACAGGTTGATAATTCTATATCAGCTCTAAAAATAGCTATGCCACTTTGTGCAGTTTCTTCTGGGTAGGTATGAATGCATAAATGGCTTTTATCTAGATGAGCCACTAAAGATTCTGGTTTTGCTTCTTCAGAAATCATTAAAGTTACACTCGCTCCTTGTGGGGTGTAATCTTGGCTCGCTATATTTAATACATTACCACCGATGGCGTGACAAACTTTAGTCAGCAGAACTTCAAGCAGTGCGCTGTTATAGGTTCGATTGATGTAGGTGTTATAACTCTCAACGGACTGAATTGAAGGTAAATAATGTACCTTGTATAACGAAAAGCTTAAACTTTTTGTTAAATTATTAAAGCCATACAGGGGGATTTTGTTATCAGTATTCATAAAGTAGTAGGGTTACGAAGCAACAATTTCAAAGTCGTGAGTAATGTCAACTTTAGCGTTTAACATTAAGGCGACAGAACAATATTTGTCTGCTGATAAGTTCACTGCGCGCTCAACGTGCTTAGCTGCAACATCAGCTCCAGTAATTACAAAATGCAGATGAATTTTTTCAAACAATGCGGGTACGCTATCGACACGAGTACCAGAGATATCGACATGACAGCCGATTATGCTCTGTCTCGCCTTTTGCAATATGCTAACTACATCTACCGAAGAACATCCTCCCAGAGAGATGAGTACGGCTTCCATAGGGCTAGGGGCTAAGTTACCACCATTTGCATCTAAAACCATGGTGTGGCCACTTTCTGAGGTGCCCATGAATAACTCTTCGCCTAACCACTTTACTTGTGCTTCCATAATCGACTCGATTTACAATTAATATATAGGGATTCTATCGAAGTTGAAGCCCCATCACCAGTCGTTATGTGTAATAGAGTTTCTTATTGAAGTTAGCGCTGTAATGACAAGGCTAATTATACCTATTCTACTTGAATATGCAGGGTTCAGCTGGAGTTTGAAACGGCGTCAAGCGGAATGGGTATAAGAGATACTAGCTTGCTTTAATAAGAAGTTAATCTTTATGAATAACGGTATCAAAGAGGTTTTTGATTAAACCTGCAAATTCTTTTATGAAGGCTTGTTGTGCAGCATTAACTGGATTATTGATAACACCTGATAGGATTTCTTCAAGGTCGTAAACGATAGCATCTACTTCTCGAATAATGGCATTGCGTTGATTAAAGGTCAGGTCTTGGTTTTGACTACAGACACTAATGATTTGGTCACACAGTTCTACTTCAATAGCTGACATTACGGTTTCACTAGCTTGTGCTGGTGCTGTTGAGTTTTCAAATAAACTGAGATGTTCGGTAAGGTATTCAATTATTTGAATGTAACCGTCAGTGTCTGTAACCATAATATTTTGGCTTACCTGTGTAAATTAGTAGTACTTTTGTTTGAGTATAGCAGGAAGTTTAGTGTTTTTAATGAGTGTGAATCAATAGCCCTTTATTTTTTATAGACGCTTTTGTACAAAAGCTTCTATAAAAAGATTGATGAGAAAGGGCTTTAAAAGATAAGGCTACTAGTTTACTGCAGTGTGGTAGGGACAACCATTAATACTGCACGCTGACCATTACCTACATTGGCATTAGGGAATACAATGCTCTCACCTAGAAGGGTAGTACGGTATTCTTGATTCATATCAGTAGACAAAAGTGTACCTACTGGGTAATCAGTAAAATTACTCGCTTCATCGGCAACATAAAGTTCAAATATATCACTCACTTTAGTGATATCACCTAGTGCTTCAAATAAATTGAAATCGTTGTTATCAAAACTTTTTAGCGGTATTGCTTCATCGCTAATAAGAGCGCTTAGGTTGTTTGTCATGGCTTGAAAGTTTGCCATATTGTTTTCGCCAAAGGGTCTTACTTTACCCAGCTCAATAGTAAAAGCATGTGCGGAAAAGTTGGCACTACTGAAATAGGAGAATGTACCACTGGGGCCATGACCGAATAAAATAGTGTTAACACCACAGCTAGCCATGAAGCTTAACTGCTCTTTATCCCATGGTTTACCTGCTTGGTATGGGTAAATTGCAAACTTTTCATATTTAGAGTTTCGAATAGCGGTATGCAAATCGTAGTGATAGTTAGTCATTTTGGATGAATTAGTTACTTGGCTTTCGCGGGTATTGCCGCTGGTATTATCAGTCGCGTTTGTAGCAGTGCCAGCGTTAAAGAAATCACTAACGTAACCTTCTAATTTTTCTGCTCGATACTTTTCAAAACAAGGATCGATATCTTGGTACTTACCACAAAATAAGCGATTTAAATTTTCTGTTTGAAAACGTTTTGCGATATTCATTGAAACAGGGTTACCCATAATTAATAGGGTACGGTGCTTTACTTGAATTTTTTGGGCAATAATGTCACTAATCAACTGTTGTACTATTTCAATCGGGGCAGTTTCATTTCCATGAATGCCCGATGAAATAACAATACTCTTACTTGGTGTTGCCGACTTTTCTTTAATCAGTTCAGGCTCAACATTTTCCGGTTCAATTAACAGTACACCGGTGTCGAGTAAGCTAACTTTTGCTTGCTTGACCTTAAAACTTAATTGGTTATCTGCGCCAGTTTGGACAAAGCCTTGCTCAAATTGACGTGTTAACGCGATAAAGTCACCTTGCTCAACAAAGTGGCGATAAGCTTGGGTAAAGCTATCACTGGTAATATCGGTAAGGTTTGCTGCGGTAAGAGTATTGTTGTTTTGCATTTAGAATTTCATACCAGGCGTCAATGTTGCAGGTAAGCTCACTTTTTCTGCTTCAACTGAGGCAATTGGGTAAGCACAATAATCAGCAGCATAAAACGCGCTGGCTCTGTGGTTACCACTAGCACCAATGCCACCAAATGGTGCAGCGCTGCTTGCGCCTGTAATTGGTTTGTTCCAGTTAACAATACCAGCACGAATGCGAGTAAAGAAGTGATTGTAAGACGCTTCACTATCAGATAACAAACCGGCAGAAAGACCAAAACCAGTATTATTAGCTTCATCAATCGCTTTATCGAAATCGTTGTAACGGTATAACTTAACTAGTGGACCGAAATATTCTTCATCAGGTATGTCGGCAATAATGTCACTAACATCGATAATACCAGGAGAAACAAAACCAGTACCTACTTCTAGATGTTTAAGCTCTAAAACAGACTTTGCGCCTAAAGTGAGTAATTTAGCTTGTGCATCTACTAAGCTTAAAGCCGCTTTTTCTGAAATCATAGAGCCCATGAATGGTTGCGCTTCGTCATCGTAGTAACCAATAGTTAAGTTTTTGGTTACTTCGATAAGACGGGCTAAAATAGCATCACCTTGTTCATTGGCTTCAATGAATAAACGACGCGCACAAGTACAACGTTGGCCAGTAGTAACGAAGGCAGATTGAACAATATCATGTACAACCGCATCAATGTCGCTAACATCTTTAACAACAAGCGGGTTATTACCACCCATTTCTAGCGCAAGTATCTTACCCGGTTGACCGGCAAATTGTTCATGTAATATATGACCAGTATTAGAGCTACCTGTGAAAAATAAACCATCAATAAGTTTATGGCTAGCAAGGGCTTTACCTGTTTCTACTTCACCTTGAACTAGGTTGATAACACCGTTAGGTAAACCAGCCTGTTCCCAAAGTTTTAACATTTCTTGTGCAACGCGAGGCGTTAATTCACTTGGCTTAAATACGATAGTATTACCAGCAATTAATGCTGGTACTATGTGGCCATTTGGCAAGTGACCAGGGAAGTTATAAGGACCAAAAATAGCAACTACACCATGAGGCTTATGACGGATAAAGGCTTTAGCGCCAGGCATAGGGTTTTCAACTGTGCCAGTACGCTCGTTGTAAGCTTTCAGTGAAATAGCGACTTTAGCTACCATCGCGCCAGCTTCACCGGTAGTTTCCCACTTTGGCTTACCAGTTTCTAAGGCAATAGTTGTTGCTAACGCATCTTTGTTCTCAGCTAATAATTCAGCAAATTTTGTTACCACGGCAACACGTGCTTCTAAGCTGATATTTGCCCAGCTTTCAAATGCTTGACGAGCACTTAAAACGGCATCGTTTACTTGATCTGTACTGGCAGTTTTACCTTGCCAAATGACTTCATTACGAGCAGGGTTAGATGAGTTAACATCATGACCTAAACCGGCTTGCCATTGACCATTAATAAATTGAACTGGATCTGTGTGAGACATGGTATTTCCTTCTCATTGATAGTGGTGATAGAGGCGTTCTGCTATCACCATTAGTAATTTGACGAGTGACTAGTATTAGCCACGCTAAATTTGTAAGTTGTTGTGCTAAGACAAAGTGGCAGGGACTAATTAGATATTATACGAACCCAATCACCAGCACTGACCATCAATGCATCGGCAACGGCTTGACTAATCACAACTTGGTTAGCTGTGTCGCGTAATGAAAGTGGCGCTTGAGTGGCTCTAAAGTCTTCAACTTTACTATTACAAATAATGTAATTATCAGTTGATTGCACTTCATCAATGATTACTTGGCAACGCTTACTTTGGTTAACCGATCTAATATTGTTAACATTCGATTCCACCGTAGGACCCGCATCAAAAATATCAACATAGCCACGTCTTGCAAAACCTTCCGCTTCTAATAAGCGAAGTGCTGGTACTGTTTGCGGATGCACCTTGTCAATTACGTCTTGTGCTTCTTTACTTAGCAAATTGACGTAAATTGGATACTTTGGCATTAACTCAGCAATAAATTCTTTTTTACCTATACCAGTTAAGTAATCAGCAGTAGGGAAGTCCATTGAGAAAAAATGTTCTTCAAGCCAATTCCAAAATGGTGAGCGACCTTCATTGTCTGAAACACCACGCATTTCTGCAATAATGGTGTCAGAAAAGCGTTCTTTATGTTCCGCGATAAAAAGAAAGCGGAAACGTGATAGAAAACGACCATTGTTATTTTTACGATGACTATTACTTAAAAATAACGTACAAATTTCACTCGCACCGGTGTAATCGTTACATAGTGACAAGGTTTCTACGGTATTGTAAATATTCAGTTCTCGTGAGCTATGGACAACTTTACCTAAATGATAATGATAAAAAGCATCATCTAAACCAACAGCAGCTTCAATACCACTGGTACCAACAACGTCACCTGTTTCGGTATCTTCCATAACAAAAAGATAACCTTCTTTTCCCGCTTGGCTCACTTCTTTTGAAAAGGATTCTTCAGCAAGGCTAATACGTTGTTGAAGTAATTGTTCATTTACTGGTAGTGACGTAAAACCGTGGCCAGAATCTATCGCGATTTGGTATAAGGCTTTCAAGTCACTTGTTTTAATAGGACGTACAATGATCATAAATGCTCTCGATGAAAAGAAGTGGTAACCTGCTCAAACCCTAGCGGCAAGAACAGGTAACTATTAGCATTGACTAGGCTAGTTTCGGTTAAATTAAACTAAACTAACGATAGCTTTTTCAAAGCGCGCTAAACCAAGAGCAATATCTTCATCAGGAATTACAAGTGATGGTGCAAAGCGAATAATACTTGCGCCAGCAACTAATACCATAACGCCTTCATCCATTGCCGCATTTAAAAAGGTTTTAGCTTGGCCTTGGTATTTTTCGGTTAATACCGCACCGATTAATAAACCTTTACCACGAATTTCAGAGAAAACATTATATTTAGCATTAATTGCGTTTAAGCCATCAACGTAAAGTTTAGCTTTAGCTTTGATACCGGCTAAAACTTCTGTTGTATTTACTGTATCTAATACTGCTTCAGAAACAGCACAAGCTAATGGGTTACCACCGTAAGTACTGCCATGAGTACCAATTTTAAGGTGCTTAGCAATCTCTGTAGTAGTAAGCATAGCGCCGATAGGGAAACCACCACCTAAACCTTTAGCCGAAGTTAAAATATCAGGAGTAACACCTAGATCCATATAGGCGTATAACTCACCTAAACGGCCAACACCTGTTTGTACTTCATCAAAAATTAACAAGGCATTGTGTTGATCACATAAAGCGCGAACACCTTTAATGAATTCATCTGTTGGCGAAACAATACCACCTTCACCTTGTAATGGTTCAATCATTACGGCACACGTTTTATCAGAGATTAGTGCTTTTAAACTATCAAGGTTATTATATTCTGCATGATCGATATCACCTGGTTTTGGACCAAAGCCATCAGAATAAGCTGCTTGACCACCAACCGTTACAGTAAAGAAAGTACGGCCATGGAAACCTTGCTTAAAAGCAATGATTTGTGATTTATCTGCACCATGTACGTCTAATGCCCAACGACGAGCTAATTTAAGTGCCGCTTCATTTGACTCAGCGCCTGAATTACAAAAATAAACTTTTTCAGCAAAAGTACTATCAACTAATTTTTTTGCTAAGCGTAATGCTGGCTCATTTGTTTGAACATTAGATAAATGCCAGATTTTCTCGCCTTGCTCTTTTAAAGCACCCACTAAAGCTGGGTGACAGTGACCCAAAGCGCTAACGGCAATACCGCCGGCGAAATCTATATATTCTTTGTCTTGTTGATCCCACACTCTAGAGCCTTGACCGCGAACTGGAATAACCGCTGAAGGTGCATAGTTTGGCACCATTACATCATCAAATAAGCCGCGTTCAACTGAAAAATGTTCTGACATTTTTAAAATCCTCATTTATAAGTGGGTAGTTTTTTTAATAGCTTATACCAATTGAGCTAATATATTAATCAAATTAGAATTTCATTAGCGAGCTTAGAACAAACAAAAATTATTTAAACATAGTTATTCTATATTTGATTAATTTTGCGACGTTATCAGTTCGCTAATGACTTCCCAAAGGGCTAGTACCTAATAAAAGGTAAAGGTTTACATACATCGTTATTGGTTTTGACAAGGTAATAACCATTCTCTTCAATCAATGCCTTGCCTGTAATCCTTTTAACTCTCGCTAATTGAGTAATTAATTAATTCACTTGGTATCACTGCATAATCTAGATAAAGCTTAATGAATATCTAATTATTGTAAAAAATAATAACAGCGAGTTAAAAAATAGAGCAATAGTATGACAGGAAATAGTCTGCTTGTCTTGCGGTGCTAGCCTGTAGCCCAGAAGAAACAAAGGCTTAGCTAACTTTATTCATAAAAGATGAATATTTATTGATTCGGATTGTTTTGTGGAAATAAGGAGATAAGGGAGGGAGTAGGCGCTTGCTTGATGAAAGCCATCAGCGTGATTTTTTAATAATTAATCATAAAAAAATCACGTAAAAAACTAAATTTTGTAGCAAATGAGCAACAAAATAGAGGAAGTTTGTTTTTTACGACGGTTTTACAGTGCTTAATTGAAGTTAAGCTTGATGTGATCAATATCGCTTTTTTTCAATAGTGTTATTTCGGCAGGTGTTAAATTAACCGTACTGAGTAACTTTTTACTTTCATCACTATCAATTAATTCTTCTTTCGCTAGCGCTCTAAAAGCGACATAGGCTTTAGCTTTGGCAACAAGTTGTGCAATAGGGTGCATTTTCTCAATATTATCAGCGTAAGCTAAATCAAAGATGGGCTCGGTGATAGCAAGTCGTTTAAAATGCATTTTCTCAATTAAATCAGCAGAAAGTTGCGAACTTCGCATAATTAGCTGCTCAAGGAGTAACTCTTCACTAGTCTCAATTTTTGATAAAACATTGTGCAAGCGTTTGTCTTTTTTCTCAAAGGCTTCACGTACTTCTTTTTTATGCATCTCACTAAACTTTGTTAAATAGCAGCGAGTGACAGCAAGTCTGCCAATGTTTGACAACATACCTGTGGTAAAAGCAGTAAATTCATCAAGGCCTTGCTCTTTGGCTAATACGCGTGAAGCCAGTGCAATGGATAAACTATCATTCCAAAGTTTACGTTTCATTAAACCGTAAGGAGCTGTACTAGTTGGCAACCAATGTTTTAACGTAAAAGTTGGCATCACTAATTTTAAATTATCTAAACCAATATAACTTAACGCTAGTTTGGCATCAGTAACTTGTACATCAGCACGTTTTCTATATTGTGGTTTATTCACTAAGCTAATTAAATCAATGGTTAACCAAGATAATGAAGCAGCAAGATCTTTGATTTGATTCACTGAAGCCGCACGAGCAGATAAAATATCAAGGATAGCAGGACAGGCATCTTCAATGCCTAATACATAATGATAGAGGTGTTCTTTATTATCAAAGTCACTATTAATTTGCGTACGCAGACGACTAAAGAAATTTTGTTTCGTTTGTTTTCGAAAATGTTCTTCGCCATGCTCGGCAATAATCTTCTCTTGTTGAGCTTGCACTTCAACAGATAACAATTCTCGGCGGCGGTTTTCTTGTTCGCTACCTTGATGATCAACCATAGAGACTTTACCACTTTGCTTTTCCGCAAAATCTTTACAGATAGAGAGGCTAATAGCACGTTGATAAACTGTGGCAACAGTTTGATTGTTTTCAAAAATCTGCATAGAGGTTTTATTGCTTACCTAAAATATAAAATTGAGCATCGAATGTGTGAAATCTATCGCTTTAAGGGTACTACTTTATCTGGCTTTACTCTAAAAAGCTCTTGTTATTAGCTTATCGGGTAATTTTTAAATTGCTTGATAAAATTTGCTAATAAACATTGTCCTTGCTCCGTAAGTATTGATTCTGGATGGAATTGTACACTGCTAATCGGAAGCGTTTTATGTTCTAGCGCCATAATTTCATCTACCTCACCTTGTTCATTTTGGCTCCATGCCGTCATGGTGAGTTCTGCTGGTAATGATTGTTTGTTAACTATCAGAGAATGATAACGTGTTACTTGTAATGGATGATTTAATTCAGCGAATAAACCTTGTTGATTGTGTGAAATCTTGGAGGTTTTACCATGCATAACTTTTTTTGCTTTTACCACACTAGCACCAAAATGTTGTGCAATACATTGATGGCCTAAACAGACACCTAATAAAGGTATTTTACCGGCGAATTCTTTTACCACGTCAAGGGAGATGCCAGCCGAATCAGGATCACAAGGACCAGGCGATATAACAATATATTGAGGCGTTAATTGCTCAATTTCTTTAAGGCTAATTTCATTATTTCTATAGACAACAACCTCTTGACCTAGCGCTTGAAAATAATGCACTAAATTAAAAGTAAATGAGTCGTAATTGTCGATCATTAATAACAAAAAAGTCGCCTCGCAGCTAATAAAATTCGCGGCTATTCTAATGCTTTTATTGGAATGGAGCAATGAAATGAAGGGATAAAAACGATATACCCAAGCCACCTGCATCTTCAGGTGGTTTGGGTATAAGCTAGCAAGTTGCTAGCTCTTATTGTATAGCTTATAGTTTTACTTAGAACTTAGCTGTCATTTGAACCCAAAGTTTATTGGTATCAGTTGGAGCTATGCCTGAATCACCTTCGCTATAGTTAGCAGCTTTAACTAAAACACCATAGTTTTTGTTAATTTGGTAAGTGGCAACTAAATCTAACTCGTTACCAAAATCAATGCTACCTTCATCCGATGAGAAATCATGGTAAGTTGCTGCCCATTTAACGCCTGACACTTTACCTTTGGCAGTTAAATAAATATCTTGTAGACCTTCTTTTGGAGTACCTAAGAATTTATCAGCCCAACCGTTGAATTTATGCTTAGTTGCTAATGGCGTGTTAAATGCAACTTTACCATCATCACTACCCAATAATTCATAACCACCTAAAACAGTTACTTGACCAAAGTTATAACCTGCTTCAGCATTAATATACATTGCTGAATAGCTCATTGGGTTATCACCATTGTCGCTTTGAGTCGCGAGGCTAGCATTTACTAAAAACTTACCAAACTTGCCATTATATAGCGCACCTACTGTGCTGCTAGAGTTTTTATAGTTAGCGACTGCATCATAGTCTAGAAGGTAAGCAAAACCCGCTAATTTATGACTTTTGTTAATGTTGTACTTCGCATTAACTAAGTGGAAATCACCTTTAACGTTTCCGCCTTTAATATCATTGATGTTCTGGATGTAGCTATAGTCAGCTAAGAAAGCATCCGCTTTATATTGTGCGCGAACTCCATCATATGTTTGTTCATTTTGACGCCAGCCTACACCACCAACAAAACGCTGATTGTTGTGTAAAACACGTTGGCGACCAACTACGGCACTAAAGCCATTGTTTGCGTACTTGATAAAAGCTTGGTTTACGTCAGTACTTTGTGGATCAACAACTACTGGATATTCAGTGTTACCATTTTGAGTACTATTATAGTCATCTACTAGAGCATCTACTTTATCAACTTCTAAACCCAGCGAGAAGTTACTGTAACTGCCTGTGTCAATTGTGATACGACTTTTTAGCGTTAACGCTGCAGCCTTTTTGTCTATACCGTCTTGATCTACGCCTTCGTAACGAGCACGTAAATTAACTTTAACTGTGCTCTCACTTAACGCTTCAGTAATGCTGTTGCCGTGTTCTGTTTCACCAGCAAAGGCGGTAGGAGCTGCTAAAATTGCTGCACTGATTAATGTTAAGGTAAACTTATTTACTACTGTTTTCATAATAATATCCTAATTTCATGTTTTTAAGAGGGGTCGTTAACTTTGTTATTATTATTGTTCTAAGTAACTGATGGGGGGAGTTTTGCACTGCATCAGATTGAATAGTTTGATTTAAATCAAGTTGTTAATATATGTATTTTAATAGGTTTACTAACTTGATTTAAATCAAGGTTAGCTTCAACTTAAATGTAGATTCCCATTGTTGGTACTCTTCTGGCTTAAAGATTTGATACAAGCACAATTGTACTCAAGAAAGTGTTACCCAGTTAAGCGCTGCTTAGGATAAAATGGCAAACATCATGCCCTGGCTTATCACGTTAACAGAGTAGCCCAAATTTTTAATATAGCTAGGTCGACCTAACTAAGGTAAAAAAATGAAAAGAGTTGTCTTATATACCATGGAAAAGTGTCCTCATTGCCAAACGGCAAAACGTTACCTTGAACAGCAAGGTATTGCTTTTAGGTTATGTAATATTAAAACGGCAAAAGGACAGAAAGAGTTTTCAGCCACCGGCTTTAGGGGGGTACCTGTGCTGAAGGTAGGTGACCAGCTACTTAACGGTTTTTCAGTTCAAGCGTTTACTGAACTGTATAAAAACTAAGTTTACATAATACTCAGTAGATTAATTTATTCTCCGTTAGTGTTTTCCTTGACTACCTTGTTTGAAAATACAAAATTAAAGACCCCTTATACTGCTTTCTTCTACATTATTTTAATTCCCCCACACACATTGCACCAGATGATCTCAGTGGAGTTGTTTTCTGCACGCTCTTGGTGCGAATAGAACCTTTTTAAAACTCAATTATCAAATAACCAATTGATTTTTAATATTAATTTATGTTGGCACATGAATTGTATTATCAGTTGTTAGCGATATAAAAACGATAACTAGAGGTTAACCATGAAAATAATTAGCGCAATCATAAAGCCATTTAAATTAGATGATGTTAGAGAGGCTATTTCTGAAGTAGGCGTCGAAGGTATCACGGTAAGTGAAGTCAAAGGCTTTGGTCGTCAAAAAGGGCATACCGAACTATACCGAGGCGCTGAATACCAAGTTGATTTCTTGCCAAAAGTAAAAGTAGAAATTGCGGTGAATGAAGAACTTGTTGAACGTTTAGTTGAAGCCATCACTAAATCTGCTTACACCGGAAAAATTGGTGACGGTAAGATTTTTGTTTATAACTTAGAACAAGCTATCCGTATCCGTACGGGCGAGCAAGATTCTGAAGCACTTTAAAGGAGAATAATAATGGAACAAAATATATTTCAATTACAATACGCCTTAGACACCTTTTATTTTCTTATTTGTGGTGCCTTAGTAATGTGGATGGCTGCTGGTTTTTCAATGCTTGAAGCTGGCTTAGTACGTGCTAAAAACACTACCGAAATTTTGACTAAAAACGTCGCGCTATATGCAATTGCTTGTATCATGTACCTTGTTGTAGGTTACGATATTATGTATGGCGGTGGTGTTTTCTTAAATGGTATTGCGCTTGACGGTGCTAGTGATGCAGAAGCACTTGTTGGTGCTGTACTTGCTGAATCAGCTGAAGCTGGTTTTGATGGTGGCGCGGTTTATTCAAACGCTTCTGATTTCTTCTTTCAAGTAGTGTTTGTTGCTACGGCAATGTCGATTGTATCAGGTGCTGTTGCTGAGCGTATGAAGTTATGGGCTTTCTTAGCATTTACCGTTGTATTAACTGGCTTTATCTATCCTATGGAAGGTAGCTGGACTTGGAACGGTGATGCTGTCTTTGGCTTATATACCTTAGGTGACTTAGGTTTCTCTGATTTTGCTGGTTCAGGTATTGTTCACATGGCAGGTGCTTCTGCAGCATTAGCTGGTGTGTTATTACTTGGTGCTCGTAAAGGAAAATACAGTAAAGACGGTAAAGTTAACGCCATTCCTGGTGCTAACTTACCCATGGCGACATTAGGTACCTTTATTTTATGGATGGGTTGGTTTGGTTTTAATGGTGGCTCAGTATTAAAACTAGCTGACATTAATAGTGCTAACTCAGTAGCTATGGTGTTTTTAAATACCAATGCTGCCGCTGCTGCGGGTGCAATATCAGCGCTTATCTTTGCTAAAATATTGTTTAAAAAAGCGGATTTAACCATGACATTAAACGGTGCATTAGCAGGCTTAGTGGCTATTACGGCTGAGCCATCAACACCTTCACCATTGCAAGCAACAATCTTTGGTGCAATTGCGGGCGTTATTGTGGTGATGTCAATTTTAGCTTTAGATAAAGTGAAGATTGATGACCCAGTAGGTGCTATCTCAGTTCACGGTGTTGTTGGTTTCTTTGGTTTAATGATTGTTCCAATCACTAACTCGTCGTCTAGCTTCAGTGGTCAGCTTATTGGTGCAGCAACTATCTTTGTTTGGGTATTTGTTACTAGTTTCATTGTGTGGTTTGCTCTGAAAAAAGTTATTGGTATTCGTGTAAGTGCTGAAGAAGAATACGAAGGTGTTGATATCTCTGACTGTGGTATGGAAGCTTACCCTGAGTTCACTAGAGGTTAGAGCTCCAGAAGTTAGTAATATTCAAGTCTAGAATACTAAGAGTCAAACAAAAAAGCAGCGACATCACTAGATGATACGCTGCTTTTTTATTGACTCTCTTCTGTTTTACTAAATCAACTGATAGCTAATAGATAGTAGTTTACTAGAGAACAAGGGTTTAACTTTCGATAAAACGTTTTCTGGTTGCTAATAATCCTAACATTGCAATGGTAAACCAAGTCATTGAGCCGCCACTGTCTTCCACGTCAGGCACACTTTTATTTGGATCACTTGGGAAAGCATCATCGATATCCTTTACGCCATCACCATCACTATCAGGGTATTTTGATAGTAGAGGATTCAAACCGCTATCAGTAACTCCTGAACTATCGATGATTGTTACTTGTTCAATCACAACAAAGTTTTCCGGACCCGGCACGACCATATCAGTACATGTTTTATTACTTTCAATTATCATAGGAATGCCCTGTAAAGCGCCATTCGTACAAAGATTTTGAATCAGGGATATTTTTTCTATGATATCAAAGCCTTTAATAACTTGACCAAAAACGGTGAAACCACCGTTTTGTCGGTCTAAGTTATTAGCGTCCGAGGTGTCATTGTTATCTTTTAAATTAAAAAACCATTGGTTCGTAGCACTATTAACATCATTGCCTTTTTTAGCCATGGCAATGGTGCCTTTGACATTAGAATAAACCGGTTCGTTTACTACGGGAGCGTTAGGCTCTAGAGGTGTTAATGGCCAAGTACCGCTAAATTCAAAACCGCCCGCTTGCACAACAAAACCAGGAGAAACTCTATGAACAACCGAGTTGGTGTAATGCCCATTATCAATATAGTTAAGAAAGTTCTTTACTGTTTCAGGTGTTGTTTTATCAAATAAGTTGATTTCAATACTGTCAGGGCTTAATGATGTTTTAATTGCAACTATGGTGGCATTAGCTGTGTTTGCAATACCTAAAGTCGCAGTGGCTATGCCGACAAGGGCGAATATCTTTCTGGTATTTTTCTTTGTTATTTGTGTAAACATGGACAACCTAAGTTTGCAGTTAATGGTTCGAATTTGTAGCTCATAGTAAAGACTGTGATTGGTGTTAACAAGTAGCCGTTACACTTTAGTAACTTAGCTTTAAATATTAAGGTTACTTTTTTTAGGGAAATTAGGCTGGTAATACCTTGATTATTTATAAGAAATACTTCGCAGTAAGCCTGCTATGTTCACCAGCTTAATTAGTGCTTTGAGAGTTCGCTTGCTTTGGTATCGAAAGACATTAGAATAGCGCCAACCGCGTTGTAAATACGCTTATAAGTTTAAGGAAAAAATGTGAGAAAACTATTGTTGGTGAGTATTTTTATGCTGCTTTCGTCTTTGTCTAGCTTTGCTCAAGCCGACATGAAGTTGGGTGTCGCGCTCGATATGGATTTAAGCCTTGTCGCGCAAATAGATCGTTACAATATCGTACTGGGTGATAGAGGCTTTGCGGTCGATTACTTAATTAAAACAGGTCAATTTGATAATAAAACGCCATTGTCTTGGTATTTTGCTGGTGGTGGTTGGACTGAGTGGGATGATGGCTTTGGTGTTCGTGCTCCCGTAGGTATTTCTTGGTACTTTGCTAAGGGTTGGGACTTATATGGACAGGTGCAGCCAGTAGCAAATTTTGATGATGGCTTTAAGTTTAGCGTTGATGGTGCTGTTGGTGTACGTTTTTCATTTTAGCGGATAATTACATAAGTGAATAATCTACCATAAAAAAAGCGCCTCAAGGCGCTTCTCATTCCTGCTGAATCCTGCATTTAGAGATAACATGGGTATAGATCAATAACCATAATTCTCAATTTGTTTACACTGAGCCAATAAATTGAACAGAGTACTTAATTATGCGTTGGCGTTATTTTATTATTTTACAAGCTATTATCTTGCTGATTGCAGCAGGGCTCGTTTATAAACATCAAGATAAAGCTAAGTTAATTAAAACTCCGCCTATTGAATTGGCAAAGTGGTACAAACCTGACAATAAGCGTCAAGTTTGGCTACATAATATGTTTAAACTTCGCCGTGAAATGCAGGCGGTAGAGTTCTACGCGCAACAGCAAGATGCTGAACATTTGCAAGTGTGGACAGAGCAGCTGACTGAACACTACCTTAAAATTGCCGACATGGTACCTGCTTGGCAAAAAAAATTATCGATAAACACGATGGAAGAATTGAAGTTCGCTAGTGAGCAACAGGATTTCTCATCGGTATTAGTTCAGCATAAAACGTTGCAAAAAAGTTGTGATTCTTGTCATGACGATTATCAAGCCATTACGGCTCTGACCTATAGAACACCAGACTTCTCAAACATTCAAATTACCCCTGAGCTTAGTTTTGTTGAACATATGGATATGTTAACAAGGCAAGTGAACCAGATAAAAATTTCAGCACAGGATGGTAATAAGTCTTTAGCGCTATCATCTTTAGCAGACCTGAATGATGAAATGGCAACGTTGGGAGAAACCTGCGTAGATTGTCATAAAAAAGATCGTAAGCCTTACCCAAGTGAAATGATGAAACAAACACTCAGTAGTTTAAAAACATCCATAGAATCAGGCACCGCTAAACAACAAGGACGCGATCTTGGTACGTTAGCCGTATTAGCATGTGCTCGTTGTCATGGCACACACCGTATTGCTTATGGTGCTAAAAAACATTTAGTTAAAGAAGTTAGCTTCAGTAATTTGATAAAGCACTAACGGTTAAATAGCTGCTAGTGAGTTTGCGTTGACTTAACTCTCAAATTAACCATTGATGGTTGGGCGAGTGTGTTCACTATTATTTACCTTTAGTATCACTTAGGCTTTTTATCAACGCTAACTTGATCAAAATCAAGCGAGCAGAGCAGCTTTTACTGTTGTATTGACAGACTAAATGCTATTATCTAAATAATAGTAATTATCATTAGCTCTTAGGTTACACCTTTGAGTAAGATGAATTTGTTTTTTGGATTTATATCATGACTCTAGCTGAACTTCCCCTTAATAAACCAGCCAAAATTAGCGCGCTACCGAAAGATGAAGCTATTGCTGCTCAATTGATTGAACAGGGCTTCACGCTTAGGTCACATGTATCATTAGCGCATAAGGCTCCTTTTAATGGCCCAATGGCTTTTCGCTTACACAATACTAAAATTAGCATTCAGCGAGATATCGCAAAGCAAATTGGCGTTAATTTTTAATCAATGAATGAGCTATTCATTCATAACAAGCAACCAAAAAGAATCTTTCCGTGAAACAATCAAAACATTTCGCACTGGTTGGTTTTGCCAACTCGGGCAAAAGCACTTTATTTAACCTGTTATTATCTGATAGCGAAAGTAATAAAAAGCAAAGTAAACAAAATGTAGGCAATTGGTCAGGTGTGACAGTTGCAGCTAAAAAAACAAGCATTACCCTAAATAATAACGCTGCCTATTTATCTGATCTTCCTGGTTTAAGTTCATTAGAACGTCATGCAGAACAGGGTAAAGATCTCACTATTTCTCAATCATTTTTGCAAGAAAATGATATTGATTTTTTAGTCAATGTTGTTGATATTAATCAGCTTAGTCGTCAACTTTATTTAACTAGCCAGTTATTAGAGCTTGGAGTACCAATGATCGTGGTGCTTAATAAAATCGATCGACAAAAACAGTTAGACATTGATATTTCGCAATTAGCAGCCGAATTAGGTTGTCCTATTGTTGCGATTAGCGCACAACGTGATGATGCCCTAAAAAAGGTGCAACAAGCACTTGGTCAATTAAACGGTGACCTATCTGCCGTTCACCAAAAAATTATTGATAATGCTCACACCGAGTCAAAAGATAAGCCAGAGCCAAACGTCAAAGTAATGCACGCTCGTTATGACTACATTACGGATATGCTGGCGCGCGTAAGCAGTGTTGAAGCAACAAACGCTGCTTTTGCTAATCCAACATCTAGCAACAAGCCCTTTTCAGAAAAAATTGATAGCCTAGTCTTACACCCTATAACGGGCATACCCGTTTTTCTTGGTGTGATGTACTTGCTCTTTATGTTTGCCATTAATGTCGGTAGTGCCTTTATCGATTTTTTCGATATTATTAGTGGTACCTTATTCGTTGAATATCCTCTGCACTTCCTTGCACCTTTAGATTTACCACAGTGGATACTTACTATTGTGGAAGGCTTGGGCAGTGGTATGCAAACGGTCGCGACTTTTATTCCTATTATAGCCTGTTTATTTATTGGCTTATCACTGCTTGAGAGTTCAGGCTACTTAGCTCGCGCTGCTTTTGTTGTAGACAGTTTGATGCAAAAAATTGGCTTGCCCGGTAAAGCTTTTGTTCCTTTGATTGTTGGCTTTGGCTGTACGGTACCTGCGGTAATGTCAGCAAGAATACTTGATAGTGAACGAGAACGTATTACCACAGTAATGATGTCACCCTTTATGTCATGTGGGGCAAGGTTACCTGTTTATGCACTATTTGCCGCCGCATTTTTCCCTGATAACGGTCAAAACTTAGTGTTTTTATTGTATTTAGTCGGTATTGCCGCCGCTATATTTACCGGATTCTTATTAAAGAAAACCGTTTTATCAGGCACGACCTCATTAAACATTATGGAATTACCGCAGTATGAGATGCCAAGAATTGGTGCTCTTAGTAAGCGAGTATGGCAGCGTACCAGTAGTTTTGTCACAGGTGCAGGTAAAACAATTGTGATCGTGGTGTGTTTACTTAACTTTTTTAACTCTATTGGCATTGACGGTAAGTTTGGCAGTCAAGACAGTGAGAACTCGGTATTGAGCCAAGGGGCAAAAGTGGTTATGCCGTTATTGGCACCTATGGGTGTTCAAGAAGACAATTGGCAAGCCGGCGTAGGAATAATTACCGGAATATTTGCCAAAGAAGTATTGGTTGCCACGTTTAATAATTTATATTCACCACATGCCTCAGAGGGTGAAGGCGCACCATCATTGGTGCAAAGTTGGCAGGACGCGACTGATAGCATTAAAGAAAATTTATTTGGTATTTCTCCTGATGACCCTTTGGGTATTAGTGTCGGTGATATCAGTGATTTGAATATTGCTGCACAAGAGCAAGGTGTTGAATTAACTACTTACCAACGAATGCAGTTAGCTTTTGTTAGCCAGTTAGGCGCTTTTAGCTATTTATTATTTATCTTACTTTATACCCCTTGCGTTGCTGCTATGGGAGCAATTAAAAATGAAGTAGGTAGTCGTTGGGCTGGATTTGCTGGAATATGGAGCTTTGTTTTTGCTTATTTGGTATCAACGTTATGTTATCAAATTGGTAATTTCTTGGCATCACCATTAAGTTCTAGTATTACTATTGCTCTCGCTTTATTAACCTTTGTTTTGATTTACTTTTGGCTTAAACATAAAGGTAAAAAGGTATTAACTATTCCTGTAAGGGTCAGTTACAGCTAATAACTATGTAATTTCGCTTAATATGGGTTTAACTCTATCTGAATAGTTTGCCCAACAAGTCCCATTTCAATTTACCTCATTCGTCATAGCTAACAATCCTCGTTGTTGTTAGCTATGTCACCTTAATTACTACCTTCATTGTTACTCTCACAACATCCAAAACTCCACTATTTAAATCGTTTTCCTTAACCAAAGTCATATTATACCAATCGTAATAATTGATTAATCACTTAGCGATAATTAAAAGGCTTAGAGGCAAGGCATTGATTGAAGAGAATGGTTATTCAGGAGAATATGCTCCTGCATTCTCTAAGAAGCTTCATCCCTGTAGCGTCCTTGTCAAAATCAATAACGCCGGATGTAAGCCTTTTAGACTCGCCCTTTGGGAGCTCATTAGTAAACTGATAACATCACAAAATAAATGAAATATAGACTAACTATGGTTAAATTATTTTACTTGTTTTAAGCTCGCTAATGTAGCTCTAAGCAGACCAATAAATTAATGCGATGGGTATTAATTCTCACTGAAATCTTGTACTTTGAATAGTAACGGGTATATACCCCAGTGTGATTTCTATCGGGTAATAGAGTGAAAATATGAATAATAAAAAAACAACATCAATTAAGCGCATTGCACTATTAACCAGTGGCGGTGATGCTCCAGGGATGAATGCAGCGATACGTTCAGTTGTATTAGCAGCTCATCATTATCATATTGAAGTCATTGGTTTTTATCATGGTTATAACGGCTTGGTATGTGAAGAGCATATCGCCATGGCTGAACCGTTAACCTTGTTAAAAGTAAATGGCATTATTCACCTCGGTGGTACGATATTGAAAAGTGCTCGTTGTCAGTTAATGCATGAAGCAAAAGGCTTACAGTTAGCCGCGGATACCTTAAATGATAAAAATATCGATGCACTTGTTGTTATAGGTGGTGATGGATCTTTTTCTGGATTGCTGGCGCTTCAAGCGTATTGGTCAGGTCAGATGATTGGAATTCCGGGAACGATAGATAATGATCTTGATGGGACTGATTACACTATTGGCTTTGCCACAGCAGTAAACACTGGCATAGAAGCAATTGACAAAATTCGTGATACCGCAGATGCTTTTGAACGGATATTTATTGTTGAGTTGATGGGGCGACATTGTGGCCATATAACGTTCAATGTTGGTATTGCTTGTGCGGCAGAGCAGGTATTATCTTTTGAAAATTTTAACGCGAATGAGCAGTCGTCAAAATTACAGCAACTTGCGACAGAAATTACCACAGCAAAGAAAAATCGTCATTCAAGTTATATTATTGTTATCGCAGAAAACCTGTGGCCAGGTGGCGCTGTAGAATTAGCGAGACAATTGCACCTACAAGCTGATATTGAGTGCACGCCCTGTATATTAGGCCATATACAGCGAGGTGGCTCACCCATTGCTAAAGATAGAATACTCGCGACAAAAATGGGCGTAGCTGCTGTGCAAGCACTTATAGACGGTGAATCTAATATTATGGTGGCAGAGCAAAATAATGCGATGAATTTTATTACGCTGGATGAGGCAATTAAGCACAAAAAAGTAGTAAGCAAACAACTCATTGATGCACAACAAAATATCTTGGCGTTAACAGCGCAAACCCAGTGTTAATAACGAGTTGAAAATAAGGCTAATAATTGCCTTTAATCAACCCCTTGCTTAAAAATCGTTTCTACTTCAAAGAGGTGATTCATTATCAAGGCAACATGGGTAGAGATAATGAAAAGCTGCTGCCATTACCTAGTTCGCTCTTAACCATGAGTTCAGAATTTATCACTTGAGATAATTTTTGGCTAATCGCCAATCCTAATCCGGCATGTTGAGTACTATCTTCTATGGCATTACTCGCTCTATATCTTGCATCAAATATATAGGCGATATCTTCTTTACTTATACCACTACCATTATCCGTTACGCTAACTTTTACTTGTGTGGATAGTTGAGTAACCGTCATGACAATGTCACCACCGTTGTCGGTATGTCTAATGGCATTTTCTAATAAATTTGTCATTATTCGCTCTAACTTAGCAATATCAGAGTAAACAATGAATTGGCAAGGCTGAGGTTGCAAGGTTAGAGCAATATTTTTCTCGGCAGCTTTTAAGGTAAACTTAGCCAGAATGTCGTGTAACAACTCACCAATAGGGAAGGTTTCTAGATTGACAGTCACTTGACCATTTTCTAGATGCGCGAGCTCAAAAATTTGGTCAATAAGACGCTTAAGTTGACTAACGTTGCGCTGAACAGTCGCTAAATAATCTTGTTTTTCAATGCTGGATAAATTGTCTCCTTTGATCGCTAAGATTTCAATATACCCTTGCATTGTCGCTAGTGGTGTTCGCAGATCATGAGATAAATGAGCTAATAACTCTCGACGTATACGATCGTTTTCAGTCAATAAAGAAAACTGCTGATTGATTTGCACAACCATATCGTTAAAGGTAGCACCAAGGAAATGCACTTCATTACTATCAATGTTCTGGCTTGACTCAGAGCCCCATTGCTTTAATTCAACCTTTGTTTGATCAAATTTCACGGCTTTAAGCGCCTGCATTTGTGTTGCTAGCTCTCTTACAGGACGAGTGAAATAGCGAAATACGGCTAATAAAACAAGTAAAAATAGGAACAAACTGGCGACAACAAATGCGCCATATTTCTGTAAGTCTTTATCTGATTGTACTTGGCTAAAAATTGAATCATAAATTTCGCCGCCAATAATAATATATAAATAACCCTGCAGCAGCTCACCTTGATAAACCGGAGAAGCTGAAAATATTTTTTTATTATTTATATCGCGAGGATCATCTCCAAAAACAGGCACTTGCTGTGGTTTATCAATAAGCTTTTTTAACGGTATTAGTGAAACAGATTTTCGTTTTATTTTAGCGGGATCAGCGGAATACGTTAAAATATTACCTTGGGTATCTAAAAAGTAAAATTCAAAGGCAGGACCTAAAAGCATTAGTGTATGAAAAAGATTTTCTAGAGCCGCTTTATCGTAAACACCATCTTGTAATAACGGATTATCGTGGGCTAGATGTTCCGCGAGATTTACGTGCAACTTTTGCTCTGCCTGGTACTTTGATTGCTGTACCAGAGAGTTACTCCAAGCAACGAGTAGTGAGGCCATGACCATGAAGGTAGCGCAGAGTGTTAATGCTAAGCGTTGATAAAGTGATGTTTTCATCGAAGATCAGTCCTTACATACCGTTGATGGCATTACGCCCGCTGAATTAAGTTTATAACCAACTCCCCAGACGGTCTGAATTATTTTTGGTTCAGTACAGTCTTCCTCAAGCTTACTTCTAAGGCGATTAATATGAGAGTTAACCGTGTGTTCATAACCATTGTGATGGTAACCCCAAACACCATCGAGTAATTGAGCGCGTGAGAATACCTGATCAGGGTGTTGACAGAAAAAATCAATCAATTCAAATTCTGTAACCGTTAAGTTAATTGCTTTATTTTTATAAGTGACTTGATGAAATCTATGATCAACCAATAGTTGTCCTATCGATGTACTTGTCTTATCTAACTGAGCCGATTCTTGAACTGGTTTTTCTTCATGTACCAAGCTATTAATTTCAGAGGCGTTTTTAGCGGTAATTGCATGGACTCTGCGTAATTGGCTTCTAACGCGGGCTTGTAATTCACGAACACTGAAAGGTTTAGTCATATAGTCATCAGCCCCCAACTCAAGGCCCAATATACGGTCTATTTCTGATGTTTTAGAAGTAAGCATAATAATGGACTGTAACGGCTTTTCTTGTCTAACTTGTCGACAAATATCTAAGCCGCTAATACCAGGCAACATCACATCAAGCAAAATAAGCTGATAGTCTTTTGTTAACGCTTGTTGTAATGCTTCGTTTCCTTGTGTACAAATATCGCAATTCAAATCTAATTCAGATAAATGCACCTTAATAAGTTTGGCAATATCAATTTCGTCTTCAATTATTAGAATATTATCTTTCATATTTTGGCCAATGAGTGAACTGAGCCGCTCATTGGCCAAGAACACTACTTAGTTCGAGTTATAGTTAATTTAACTGCAGGATTATCAAAACGATGAGCCTGAGTTAGTACTGAGCTTGGTAAACCATCATCTTTACTAACCACACCAGAATGATAACCGACTAAATCGATATCATCACGCGTTGAATCATAGCCAACCCCACCATCAGCTGGGCCTGGAATAGTACCTGCGGCTTCGTTGTTTTGCTCGGTGCCTGAATCATAGACATTTAATCGCCATGATTTTTCTTGGTTTAAGGTCAATGTTGATATATCTACACCAGTAAGACCCGAGAAAGCATCATTTGTATTCACCAACATAGTGGCAACAGTCAAATAAGTTGCTGCACGATCCATTGTACTGATGTTCACAGTAACGCTAGTGCCCGGTAACGTAGGACCTTCAGCCGTTGCCGTGGCTAGATTATTCTCTAGTGCAATAAAGTCAGCATTATCTCCACCTTCAGCTAATTTTTCTAAAGCAACAGAAGCTGCTTGACCAACTTGCCACATTTTAGCATCGCCGTGAAGTGAAACCGCAACAGGTGATAAAGGCTGAGCGTAGGTTAGATTAGATAACGTTAATGAATAGCTATACTCCATAGGCGTTTCTACTACAGGAGGTGTTTCTACTGCAGGAGGCGTGTCGTTGTGATTATCACTACAAGCAGCTAGGCCTAAGGTGAGTAAACCCGCAATAAGTAATGGCTTAGCCAATTTTATTGTATTCTTTTTTTGAGTGTTAAAGGTTAACATGTTGCCCCCTTATTTCACGGTAATGGTAAGTTTAGCAACAGGGTTTAACCAACGTTGCACGCTATTATTAATATCACTCATGCCCGCAGACATATCACTATCGCCTAAGCTACCACGGTGAATATGTACTTTATCGTTAGACTCCATATCTGTTACACCAGTACCGTTCATACCTAATAGAGGATCAAGTGGTGGTGGCACCGGCATGCCAGCTTCTCCAGGTGCACCACTGCCGCGAAGTTCATCATTGGCTTCAGTACCCGCATCATAGGCATTTAAAAATACGGTATAAGTACCTGCTTCTTCGGGTATTTCCCAACTATCTAAACCAACAAAACCATCATTAGAAGGCAAAACCATCGCAGCAAGTGATAAATGAGTATTGGCGCTGTCATTCGATAAATCAAAGCTTGCTGACATTGCAGGTGCTAATAATCCACCAGCAGGGTTTTCATTAAGATTAGCATCGGCGTTGGTTAATATATTTGATAAACCTGAGATGCTACCACCCTCAGCCATTGCTTGAAGCTCATCGCTAGCCATTGTACCCGACATAAAAATGTGGTTTTCACTGGTGTGTGCAGCTGTAATAACAGGAGTGAAATACAAACCTTGCGTTAAGTTTGTGACAGTAATGGATAATTCTTGTGCCATAGTGGTTGAGCTCGCAAGTGCGAGTGCTAAAACACTTAATGTTGATGTGATTGGCGATTTCTTGATTACTTTCATGATACTTTCCTTTGCAGTTAGATTATACCAATCTGTTTGGTATGGTTTTGTTGTAGTAATGAAAGTATGCGACTGAATTATCGCTTGGAGATCACGCATTTATCACTTTTTGTTGGAGAATTAATCACAGAAGTATCACAGCAAGGAAGGGGTAATTATTCTGTAAACAAAAAGACAATAAAATCGTGTTGAATGTGTAGTGTTTTAAATCGTATTGAAAGGCTTTAAGAGTCTACAAATTCACAAGTAAGGTGATAGAGAGAAGGGCGTTTTATGCAATGGCTGTAGGATTTCAGTGGCATTATATAATTAGAGGTATTGTCAAACACCTCTAATTATAGGGGGATTTCGATTATATTTTTTTAACGTAAAAAGCCGTTTCATGCCCCTGTATGTACATAACTGTTTCTGATTTTTCCCCAAATATAGGCTCATCTAGCGAACTTACATTGTGAATCAATGTTATTGAATATTCTCCTGATGCAGTGGTTGCTGGCGCTAATGCACCAGTAATCACCCATAAAGAACCATCACTTAACAGTATTGAATCATTTTCACCTTCAGAGTAAAAAGTGTGAAGGCCTTGCCATATGATTTTTGCTTTCGTTAAAGGCTTAAGATAATAGCCAAAAGGTGCGTATTCATTATATAAATACCACGCACTAAATTCACCCAGTTTTTCAGCTGTTTGGGATGTTAGATCAGGAAAATTACTTCTTACATTATAGAGTGTGTAATCAAAAATACCCCCAGTGTTAATGTCTGAATAGTCAATACCGTTAACTCTCCATATTGAGTTATCATCTAATAACATTACGCTACCGACGGATAATGGCGCTAACTCTATATTTCCTTGTTGTAAAATAGTAGGGGTTTGGATCGGGTCAATGTAAAAGCTAGCTGCGCTATTGTTAATAAATACGTAATATTGCCCTTTAACACCTTGGTTAGGCTCACCAAAATCATTTGGGTTATCATAAATGATGACGTCTACTTCTCCAGCACTATGCGTTCCATCACCGAGTGATAGACCGACAATACTCCATAGCGTGCCATCTGCTAACTTTATTAAGTCGTTTATAGAGTGACTCTTAAGGTAAATTATTTCCGAATGCTGGGACGATATTTTATTATCAGATGAACCCCCTCCTTCACCGCATGCAGAGAGCATAAAAACGAATACAAAAAAACACCAAAATTTCATGAAAAATCCTTTTAAATTAATGAACTATATTATGGTAACAGTAGAATGATTGTTATACAACGTAACTCAGTTGTAGGCCTCGTGCATCTAGGGGAGACCTGTTAATCGCTTTGATTGTAGATATTTTTACACTAGAGGATTTGCTATTAACTATGCTTGCATAGCTAGTTTTATTAACTCAGGCTCAGCTTCACAAAGTAAAATAAATAACTGAATTTGGTTGAAAGCGCGATCTAAATTATGTTTTTCACGGCTTACTTGGAAATAGCTATCACCATTTAAGTAGTCTGTTAAAAAACGCGTACCAAGACTAAAAGGTACTGATTTAGTACCAACAATTAAGCTGTCTTTTTCAAGAGCAGACATCTTAGTGCCAAAAGCATTTTGATAACTTTGAATAAGTGCTGAAAAAATATCTAATTTAATTATCATTGCATCAATATTGGTGTCATCTTCTGCGAGATTACTGCAACATGTTCTTACCATGTCACCAAAGTCATGCATTAGTAAACCAGGCATACAGGTATCAAGATCAATTACTGCACAAGGAGTGTCACCTTCAGTAAATAATAAATTGTTTATCTTGGTATCGTTGTGCGTAACATGCAGGGGTAACTTTTTGCTAATATCGATAACATGATTGATAAAATCTTGTTGGTCTAAGCAAAAGTTGACTAACGTTTGGCAGCTCGACAAACGATCTTGAAGATCATTTTCAACGGCTTCGTTAAGTTGTCGCATGCGAAAACTTATATCATGAAAGTCTTCAATGATAACAGCGAGTTCTTCAACGGGAAAGTCACTTAGCGTACAGCTAAATTCTGCAAACGCATTGGCAACAAGCGCGGCTTGTTCAAGTGACTCAACTTCCTCTAGTGTGTAAGAGTTGCTGATAAATTCCATCAAACGCCAATAATTAGTACCAACTTTGCTATAAGTCTCGCCTGTTTTGCTCAATATTTGTTGGGGAATTGATAGTGGGTAGTTGCCGATATTTTTTTGTCGTTGCAAATGTAGGTTTATTTTTTGTGCGTTACTACTTAACTCTGCGGTTTTGGGAAAAACATCATGGTTGATTTGCTGCAAGACAAACTCAACTTCGGGGGTAGTCAATTTATAAGTATTATTGATATGACCATTACCTAAAACAGCTATTTCAACTTCAGCAAAGTCATAATCATAGTTATTTAGAACGGTATCTATATCTGAGTGGAGCGAAGCTGATCTGTTATCCATTGCTTTTAATACTTATGTTTTAGTGATTATCTTGTTAGCAATGTGATTATTCTAGTAAGTACTTACCAGCGAGCCTATGCTAATACATTAATCTGTAACAATTCAATTGTTAACAAATTAGCGCAAGATGTTACTCTTTTTTGTCAAATAGTGCAGTAACTTTCTCATTGACTGGGTGGTGATCATAGGGGATTAATTAAGGTAATTATCTTAAGTATTAGTAACTTTTGCCTTTTTTAAGCTGAATGCCAAACAGACATTAGTGATGGGTATGAGCCCATTACCGTTCAAAGTACATGCTGAAATGTGCATCTTGATTGGTAACGGGCGTATCGTTAATCTATAAATCGGCCAACGGATTTTGTTGCCAAGGAGCCTCGAAAAATGGTGCTATCACCTCGTTTGTTACTTCGCTCAACTGTTTATATTGCCAGTCAGGGCTTTGGTCTTTATCAATTAATAAAGCCCGCACGCCTTCAGCAAATTCAGTGTGACGAATAATGGTTGTGGCAAGTAATACTTCTTTTTCAAAAACAGTTTTTAAACCTAACCCTTTACAAAGTTCGAGTTGATGGAATATCCACTTAATTGCCAAAGGTGAACCACTGGCTAAACCATTTTTTGCTCGTTGAAGCCACTTGTCATCAGTCTTGAGTGATGAGAAATTAGCCGCTATTTTTTCTACATTATCACTGCGACACAAATCGTTAATTAATGTTTGATTAGTTGCTAAATTTCCTGCTGGAATATCGGCAATACACTGACTTTGATAATGGTTAAAAATGTTATCTAAGTTGTTGTTGATTTCAAACGCAGGACATTCTAAAGAGGTCAATTCATCGATAACGGCTTGCTTGCTTGTATGAGTAATTGCGTAATTAGCAATACCAGCATAAAGACCGTCAGCAGCATTGATGGAGGAACTTGTTAAGGCTAAAAATCGACCACAATAACCTGGCATAGTATTTAAAAAGTAACTACCACCGACATCGGGAAATAAGGCAATGGTTACTTCTGGCATCGCTATACGTGTTCTTTCTGTGGCAATACGATAAGAGCAGCCAGCAAAAACACCCAAGCCACCACCCATCACAATACCATGGCCCCAAGCGATGGTCGGTTTAGGGTAATTATGCAGTAAATAATCTAGGCGATATTCACGCTCAAAAAATGTTTCTGCATACTCACATGGGCCTCCCGGCTGTTCAATTGATGACTTGTACAAGGCTTGTACATCACCCCCCGCACAGAATGCTTTTTCACCTGCACCTTGAATAAAAACGGCGGCAATTTTATCATTTGTTTGCCATTGCTGTAATTGAGCTGACATCAGATCAATCATTTCCAGTGTTAATGCGTTTAACGTTTTTTCACTGTTTAGTGTTAAAACACCGATACATTGGCCATTTTTAATCGCTAATTCTTCAACTGTTACGGGACTGGTCATTAGTTATTCTTCCACTGAGGTTTACGTTTTTCAATAAAAGCACTAACACCTTCTTTTTGATCTTCGGTATCCCATAATTTTACAAAAAGTTCTCGTTCTTTAGTGTAAGCAGAATTAATATCACCATTACGGGCTTCCATAATTAACGACTTACAATAAGCTACAGAGGTTGGTGATTGACTTTCAGCTTTCTCAGCGAGTGCTAAAGCTCGCGATAATGAGGTGCCAGTAGGGACTACTTCAGAGACTAAGCCTATTTTTTCAGCTTGTGGCGCTTTAATACGCTCACCTAATAAAATCATGCGTTTAGCCCAACCTTCACCGATTAACCATGACAATTGTTGTGAGCCTAAACCACAAGGCAATAAGCCAACAGCAGCTTCAGGTAGTGCCATTTGTGCTTGTTCTTCACATATTCTGACATCGCAAGATAAAGCGACTTCTAACCCGCCTCCCATAGCAAAACCAGTGATAGCAGCGATGGAAACCCCTTGATAGTTTGATAGTGCTTCAAACGCACCGCCAAAAGCGGCTGAAAAGTCAAAGGACAAACCTTTGTCATCATGATTGAATTGATTTAGGTCTGCTCCTGCACTAAAGAATTTTTCACTGTCACTCGTTAAAATAAGTGAGTAGTTATCTTTGTCTTCATTAAGTACACCAATTAACTGTTTTAAATAATTTAAGCTCTCAGGTGTCCAAGTATTTGCTGGAGGGTTGTTAAAAGTCACAATAGCGACATGGCCGCGTTTTTCTACCTTTAATAAATCACTCATCGATAACTCCAAAACATTGTTTAAAAATAGGGTTTAAAAAAATTCTCATGCTGCACTAACGAATAATGTTAGTGGCACCTTCTTCTAAGATACGTCGTGCGGTTATTACCCGCATAATTTCATTAGTCCCTTCAAGAATTTGATGAACGCGTGCATCGCGCATATATCGCTCGATAGGATATTCTTTGATATATCCGTAACCACCGTGTAATTGCAGGGCATCGTTACAAACATTAAAACCAACATCGGTTGCAAAACGTTTTGCCATGGCACAATAAGTTGATTTATCAGGGTCGTTTATATCTATTTTACTCGCCGCTAATCGAATCATTTGTCGTGCTGCCACTAATTCTGTCACCATGTCAGCCAATTTAAATTGCAAGGCTTGAAAAGCTGCCAGTGGTTTACCAAATTGTTTACGCTCTTGCATATAAGCTTGTGACAAATCAATACAGGCTTGCGCAGCACCAATTGAACAACTAGCGATGTTAATACGGCCACCGTCTAAGCCTTTCATGGCAATTTTAAAACCTTCACCTTCAGCGCCTAATAGACAATCGGCAGGTAGTTTAGCGTTCTCAAAACTAATGGCGCGTGTTGGTTGAGAATTCCAACCCATCTTGTCTTCATTTTTGCCATAACTAACGCCAGCAAGATCTGCAGGAACTGCAAAGGCTGAAATACCTTTTGCGCCTTCTTCTTGTGACCCTGTACGTGCCATTACAACTAATACATCGGTTTCACCTGCACCACTGATAAACATTTTACTGCCGTTAAGCAGGTAATAATCACCGTCTTTTTTAGCTGTGGTACGCAAAGAACCAGCGTCACTGCCGGCGCCAGGTTCGGTTAAACAATATGAGGCGAGTTTTTGACCCATGACCAAATCATCACACCATTGCTGTTTGGTTGATTCAGTACCCCAAGTGGATATCATCCAACTGGCCATGTTATGAATTGAAATAAAGGCTGCCGTTGAGGTACAACCTACGGCTAATTCTTCAAGAATGATGGAGGTATCTAAACGCGGCAAATTCATACCACCTACGTCTTCTGGGCAGTACATACCCATAAAGCCTAATTCACCTGCTTTTTTAAACATGGCTTTGGGAAAAATTTTCTTCTCATCCCATTCACTGGCATATGGCTTCATTTCTCCGGCTGCAAAGCTTCGTGCCGCATCTTGAAAGGCTAATTGATCTTCGTTCAGTAAAAAATTCATAAATGCCCTTAATTCGAGTCATTACCAAGATAACTGGTATGGCCTGATTGTATTATTTTTATATTCTAATGAAACAATAACATGAACTTTATTGCTTTGATAAAACTACAGTGACTATATAAACACATTGAAATAGGGGCGTGAATTAACTATATTATTCTTTTGATGGACTATATTGCTGTTAATGGTGTGGCCAATGCATATTTTTAGTGGAGGAGTGGAAAATGAGAACTGATAGATGAGTAAACCTTCACGTTGGCCACTTACCGCAGACGGTATTCGTTTTATTACGCCACATGTACTGGTTAAGCGTTTGCAAAACCATGCCTTAGCTAAAGGGCTTTTTGTTACTGCAATGGGCTATTACCCAACAGCAAGTGGTCATGCTATGGAACGCAAAGGTCATCCTGACCATATTCTTATTTACTGTACTGCAGGTAGCGGCTCTCTAACGATGGCAGGTAAAACAACTGAGATTAACAGTGGTGATATTTTTTATTTACCAGCAGGTTCACAGCATAGCTATCAAGCGAGTAAAGAGTTGCCTTGGACATTATATTGGCTTCATTTTGATGGCACGTTAGCAAATGATTTTTGCCAACACATAAATATTGTTGAACGTAAGTTTACTATTGGCGTACAGCCCAGAGTCATTCGAGTGTTTGATGGCATCTCACACCTTCGCCACAGTAGTCATAATCTGGCTGAGTTTATTCAAGGTGGTCATCAGGTTCAAGCGTTGTTAAGTTATATTGCCTTATTAGTGCAGCAGCGAAAACCCAGCGCAATCAATACTTTTGATACAGAGAATTTACGTGCCATGATGCAAGAGCATATTCATAGCAAACTGGATCTTGATTCATTAGCAGAAGCCGCTAAGTTATCTAAATACCATTTTTCAAAGAAATTTAAACAAGTCACTGGCGAGTCGCCTATTAGTTACTTTATTAATATGAAAATGCAACGCGCTTGTTATTTGTTGGATAGCACGCCACGCTCTGTTAAGCATGTTGCATCAGAGTTGGGTTACCACGATACCTATTACTTCTCGCGCTTGTTTAAAAAGAATATAGGAATGGCACCCGCTATTTATCGAAAGGCTAAACTGTAGATGGACTTTACCTGACTCTGTCTAAGTTGTGATACCAATCTGATTAATTTATTGAGCGAAAAAATATTAAATAGCGTATTGTTATGATCTATATCGAATTTATTCTCAGTTATGAGCAATAGTAATGTAGATAAATACCCTAACCATCAGTTATAATTTAGAATAGTTGAAATCGATTTATGGTATCAAACTCAATATTTATACGAAATTTTTATGATTACTAGTAAATATTGTTTGTACTCGTGTATTGGTATTGTATGTATTATTTTTTCAAGCTAAATGAGGAATATTTTGCTTGAAAATAGTTTACAGGGTTACTTAATGAAAACTACCATTATTGTTTGCGCGCTTCTTCCTGCTTCCTTTATTTATGCTGATGATTCTGAATTAAATGACTTTGACTTGGAATCGCTTTTAGCGACTGATGTACAAGTTACCTCTGCGATGAAACGCACTCAAATAGCTTCTGAAACAGCTGCCTCTGTTTATGTCTTATCGAGTGAAAAAATAAAAAACTCAGGTGTTACGTCTATCGCTCAGGCGCTGACATTAGTTCCCGGTATGCAAGTACGCCAAATTGATGGTAATAAATGGGCCATTAGTGCTAGAACCCAAGCAGGACGTTTTACGAGTAAATTACTAGTAATGATTGATGGTCAAAGTATTTACAACCCTTCTTTTGCAGGAGTGTATTGGGAGGCTTTGAATATACCACTTTATGATATCGAGAGAATAGAAGTCATTAAAGGGCAGGGGGGACTGCTTTGGGGGAGTAATGCGACAAATGGTGTGGTTAATGTTATTACCAAACATTCCTTAGATACACGCTCAACGGTAGGGCAGGTTGAAACGGGTTCGAACTTAAATCACCGTGTGAGCTTTCGAGTTGGTGATGACCTTAGTTGGACCAAGCATAGTAGTTATAGAGTTTATGGTAGTAATGAAAGTTCCGCTAAATCGGATCAAGCTGTACTGTGGGATACTAGGGATGATGCCAAAAAAAGTAGCCTTGGTGGTAGGGTAGATCTTACCCTAAACGATGATAATTCATTAATTATTCAAGGAGATTATACTAAGATCAACGTTGGACAAACGCTTCAACTTCCTTCCCCAATCACTCATGCAAAAATGGAAGTCGGTGAAGCTGAAAAGCGTCAACATGCACAGTTAATGGTACGTTTAGAGAATCGTTTATCCAATACTTCAAATCAAATGTTTCAAGCTTCAATGTCACGTCAAAAAGGTGAACAGGTATATTTTAATGAGAAATTTAGTCATTATGATTTTGATTACCAACTCAATATGCTAGCGGGGTCAACCCAAACCAATATTGGAATAAATTATAGATATAACGATATACCTTTTACTGACTCAGCTTTTATTCATAGTGCTGGTATGACAGAGTCTATTACTCAGTTTGGCGGTTTTTTACAAACCAATATTTTTTTAGTTCCAAATGTATTAGATGTAATCGTTGGTAATAAATCAGAGCATAATGACCTTACTGGCTGGGAGCACCAACCTTCAATTAGGCTGACTTGGACACCGAGTGAATCTCATTTTTTTTGGTCGTCAGTTTCACAAGGCGTTCGAATTCCCTCTCTAACAGAATATGATTATGAAACGGTTGTTAATGGTGTAAAAGTAGAGAGATTTCTCGTCACAGGTGTTCCTGCCTTTGATAGTACGAGGATAAGAACGGTACTCAAAGGTGATTCACATGCAGAAGCCGAAACCTCGATATCAACTGAGCTAGGCTATCGTGTAAATCAAGATGATTGGAATGTAGATTTATCTTTATTTCATACTGACGCGAAAAACACGCTAAGTGTTGCTCCAAATATTTCAGATACAGACATAGCAGCAGTTTCTGGTTTTTTAGGCGGGAACGACTTCTTGGGCGCGCTGGGCTATTTAAGTACGGCAACCGTTGATATGACTTTTCTTAACGGCGTTGACTTGATTTCAAAAGGTGGGGATTTAATTATTAGTTGGCAAACAAACTCGCTTGTGCATTCAGAGTTAGGATTTAGCTATACAACATATCATTATGAAAATGAGCGTAATTCCATTCTGGCCGATGATGGACTACTTCGTCAGATTTTTTTATCTAATACGGTCCAATTGACAGATAACCAGACACTTTTTTCATTAATCAAGTGGGAAGATGGCGGAGCATATGATACTGATAATTATGTGTCATTAGATCTCAGTTGGGGATGGGCAATAACCCCTAGGGCTCATCTTACAGTGACGGGAAATAATTTACTTAATAGCTCACAATTAGAGTATGGAAAAACGAATGACACGCTTACAGTGCCCACTTATATCGATAGAAGTATGATAGTTGGATTCAGATTCAACTTTTAGTTGAATTATTAAAGATGAAGAATATTTACCGCACTCTCACTCTCATTGCCTGTCTATATATTGCTCAGGTAAATAACCTGTATGCATCAGATAGAGAAAATGCTTTGAAGGCAGGGTTAATACTCAACTTTGCGGTTTATAGTAAAGGAAAATGGTTCGATGCGGTAACGCATAAAAATTATCTCATTTGTAGTCCTGATCCTGATTTTGTTAAAGTAGCGCGTCAGGTATTACAACATAAAAAGGTACGAGGTTCAGATGTTGTAGTTCAGCATATTTCTATTGATACCCTCCATATCCATGATTGCAACTCCATTTTTTTTAGTATTAATTCGAATAAACTATTAGAATCTGACTTTCTTGCTAATGACTTTATAGGTGCGATGCTGATCGGTGAGTCTGATGGCTTTATTGAGCATGGAGGACATATAAACTTTTTTCTTGCTGGCGGAAAAGTTCGTTTTGAGATTGACCCTATAGCATTGCGCAAGAGTAATATTGAAATTAGTTCCAAGGTTATTAGACTGGGAAAGGTCGTGGTAAGAGGTGCAGATGAGTAATCATTCAACAGCTCAGCCGATTCGTCGTAAATTTCTACTGATTTTGATGCTGATGTCAACTTTCGCTACAGCAATTACGGCTATGTCATTATTAATTTATGAATCTAGCAATGCTGAGCAGGCACACAGCGAAAAACTCAACCTAATTTCTACTGTTATTACGCCGAGCTTAACGGCTGCCGTTATCTTTAATGATATTGACACTGTTATGGAATTAATTGAGCCCATTGTACAGACCGATGGTATCTTTAGAGCGCAAGTCTCTAATACAAAAGAAATTATTGCTGATGTATTCGACACAACAAATAAAAAAGAAGATGTAGTTGTCATCAAAAAAACAGCAGCGTTAATCATGAACGGCATTAATTATGGTGTTCTAACTATTTATTCGGATAGCACTGTTGTTGATAAGCGAATTAACTTTTATAAAACCTTTGTTATGCAACTATTGTTAGGGACATTTGTTTTAAGTTTTATAGTGTCAATGGTATTGAGTCGATTATTCACTCGACCATTGCTGAATTTAACTGCGATTGCTAAAAAAATAACGTCGAGTAATAACTATAATTTGCGGGCAATCCGCCTCACTTCAGATGAAATTGGCGAGTTGACAGATTGTTTTAATACGATGTTAGAAACCGTTGAGCATCGAGATAGAATGCTTGAGTCTGAAGTGCTGTCGCGAACAAAAGAGTTGGAATTAGTCAACAGTAGATTACATCTTCAAGCGAATGAAGATGCCCTCTCGGGTTTACCGAATAGACGTGCTATTTACAATACATTGCAACAACTTATTGATAGTAACACTCCATTTTCGCTGTTATTTATCGACTTAGATGGTTTCAAAAATGTGAACGATACCTTGGGTCATGACTACGGAGATATTTTACTTAAGCAAGCCAGTGATCGTATTGTCGGTTGTGTCAGAAAGTCAGATTCTGTTGCTCGATTAGGAGGAGATGAGTTTACCGTTATTCTCAAAGATCTAACTTTACCGCACCGGGTTGATGAAATAACAGCGGTTATTTTAAAACAATTATCAGATCCCTTTAAAATTGAGGGCGAGACCGTATACATTTCCGGTAGTTTGGGGGTGACGTTATATCCTGATGATGGTTCTACGGTCGATAGTCTAGTAAAAAATGCTGATCAGGCGATGTATGAGTCTAAAAATCAAGGAAAAAATCGTTGTAGTTATTTTAGTGCTGATTTGCAAAATCGAGCGCAAGAGAAAAAAGTTTTAATAAATGATCTTAGGTTAGCTCTCGAAAGACAAGAATTTGAATTGCACTATCAGCCCGTAATATGCCTAAAAAATAATAAAGTTCGTAAAGCTGAAGCCTTAATACGCTGGCGTCACCCAGAGAGAGGTTTATTATTTCCCGATGAATTTCTACCTACCGTTGAGGAAGAGGGATTTATCAGTGAACTTGGTTACTGGATAGCTATGCAAGCAAGTAATGATGCGGCCCGATGGATGAATGTATTCGGTTCAGATATCCAAGTTAGCATTAATATATCTCCCTCCCAATTCAATGAGAGTAATGGGCTGCTTCAGGATTGGCTTTGTTATGTTGAAAATCTAAATTTAAATACTAAAAACATTGTTGTTGAAATCACAGAGCATTCTCTTATGGAAAACAGGGAAGATATTAGAAACACCTTGGATGATATGCGAAAGTCAGGAATCGGTATAGCTATTGACGATTTTGGTGTCGGTTACTCTTCATTATCTTACCTACAACAACTGG
The DNA here is from genome assembly GCF_002836245.1 of Colwellia sp. Bg11-28. NCBI lineage: Bacteria > Pseudomonadati > Pseudomonadota > Gammaproteobacteria > Alteromonadales > Colwelliaceae > Colwellia > Colwellia sp. Bg11-28. The sequence continues at coordinate 224,470 of NZ_PJBA01000008.1, read as the reverse complement.
ACCTGGATATTCTTAAAATTGATAGATCCTTTATCAGCAATCTATCTGATAAAAATAGCCTTGCACTATGTAAGGCCATTATTACCATCGCGCATGAGTTAGGTTTAAGCGTCATAGCTGAAGGAATTGAAACAGAGCAACAAAGAGACATTTTAACGAAAGCTGGATGTGATTTTGGTCAAGGATACCTTTTTTCCCAGCCTTTGCCATATCAACAATTTGAAGATGACTATATGAATAAAGCTAATCAGCTTGCTAAAATTAATTAGTTGTCATTATTAGAAAAATTTAGTTTCTATCATATTGATATTGATAATTTCATTCTTGCTCTATGTTGTTAAACCTAAGATACAGCTTTATATGCTAAACAGTATCGTGGCTGCTAGGAATACAAAGTTAGGATGACGGCAGAGTAAACGAGTGAATGTAATGCTGTTTTCAAAAAGTATAAGCAGCAGGAATATATTACCCTGCTGCTTCATTCTAATTGAAATTTATTGATGGAAAAGGATGCACTAGTATTGTGGTACTGACATCCCCATTATTTTTTTAACCATGGCATCCACGCTCCAACTGGCCGGTTTTTGGCGAGGAGGGAATTCAACAAAGGTCTTCATTTGCTGTGCTGTCATGGTAATGCCGCGAGAAAATTCAAAAATATGATCCACATACCACCTTTCATAACTACCTGATTCGTCTCGAGCACGTTCATAAGGGTCTTGACGTAAATTGGTTAGCAGCGGTGCTCTTAACGGGGTTAATGGACATATCCAAACATTTAATCCTTCACATTCTTGAATACTGTATTGCAGTTTCATATCGCCGAAACGAACCGCTGATAAATCGCCACCATCGGTAAAATACAGGTAACTCGGTCTTGGCGCTTCATCGGTTGCTCCCGTAAGATAAGGTAACAGGTTATAACCATCTAAATGTACTTTATACTTTTTGCCATTAACGGTAGTCCCTTGTTTTAGCTTTTCTTTAATATCAGTGACACCTGCAGCAGCCAACAATGTTGGTGCCCAATCCATATGTGACACCATTTCTATTTTAGCGTCGCCAGCTGTTATTTTACCTGGCCATCTCACCATAGCCGGTACACGGAATCCGCCTTCCCAAGTCGTATTTTTTTCACCTTTAAACGGAATGGTGCCACCATCAGGCCAAGAAAAGACTTCAGCACCATTATCGGTTGTGTATAAAACAATGGTGTTGTCAGCAATAGCTAAACGGTCTAATTGATCAAGTAATACGCCGACCTGATAATCATGTTCCATCATGCCATCACCGTATATGCCGCCACGCTTTGATAAACCTTTAGACTCTTCTTTTAAATGTGTCCAGATGTGCATGCGAGTCGCATTAAACCAGACAAAAAATGGTTTGTTGTTTTTATGCGCTTTATCGATAAATTTAGTCGTTGCCGCTAAAAACTCATCATCGATTGTTTCCATGCGTTTTTTAGTTAATGGTCCCGAATCCTCTATTTTTCCATCAGCAAAGGAATGAATAACACCTCTTGGGCCAAAACGTTTTTTATAAGCTTGATCTTTTGGGTAGTCGGGATGTTCTGGTTCTTCTTCTGCATTTAAGTGATACAAATTTCCCAAAAACTCATCAAAACCGTGATTGGTTGGTAAAAATTCATCTTTATCCCCTAAGTGATTCTTACCAAACTGGCCAGTAACATAACCTCTATCTTTTAATAGTTCGGCAATGGTCACATCCTCTGCGCGTAAACCTTTATCAGAGCCAGGTAAGCCAACCTTGGTTAATCCCGTTCGTACCGGATATTGACCAGTAATAAAGGCTGCACGACCAGCGGTACAAGAGTTTTCACCGTAATAATCAGTAAATAACACACCTTCTTTTGCTATACGGTCAATGTTAGTGGTTTTATAGCCCATCATGCCGTGGGTATAAGCGCTAATATTACTTTGGCCAATATCATCTCCCCAGATAGCTAGTATGTTTGGACGCTCTGTATCAGTAGTCGCTGAGGCCATTCCAGAAGTGACTAATAAACAGGTTGTTATGATTTTGGTGAAATTCATTGTTAAGTAACTTTTCATAGGTAAAAATTTATCCATTAGTTGATTGCTCTGGTTTCATTGATCCAATAGGGTTCACGTAATTCATTTTTCATGATTTTACCCGCACCGGTTATCGGAAAAGCTTCTACTCTAATTTCGATGCTCTGAGGTACTTTATAACCAGCAATATATTCACGGCAGTGACTAAATATTTCTTCATCCGTGATTTCTTGGCCTTCATTAAGTCGAAGAATGGCATGCACTGACTCACCCCATTGCTCACTTGGAATACCTAAAACAACGGACTCTTGAATAGCGGGATGATGAGACAGCGCGTTTTCAACTTCAGCAGAAAAAACATTTTCTCCACCGGTAACAATCATATCTTTAAGCCTGTCGACCAAGAAAATAAAACCATCTTCGTCCATGTAACCCGCATCACCTGTCATTACCCAGCCATCAATGAGGGTTGCTGAGGTTTGTTCGGTATTATTCCAATAACCCAACATACTGTTTGGACCTGATGCCGCTATTTCTCCTACTTTACCTGTGGGTAATACCTTGCCGTTTTCATCTCTTATCTCAACACTAACGCAATAGGCAGGGCGACCAGCTGAACGAAGTTTTCCCGCGTTAGGACCTTCTAAAACGTGGTACTCGGCAGGAAGAATCGATATAACAGGAGATAATTCAGATTGCCCATAGGCTTGAATAAACTTTACCGAGGACATCTTTTCCATGGCAGCAATTAAGGTGCCTTCTGGCATGGGAGACGCGCCGTATATAATATGCTTGAGACTACTAAAATTGGCGTTATCTAATGCCGGTGTTGCAAGCATCATAGTCACCATAGTAGGCACCAATAAAACATGGTTTACTTGTTTATGTTCGATAGCTTCAATAACAGACGTTGCTTCAAAATAAGGTACAAAGACCTGAGATAAACCGCCAATAACCATGGCATAACTTACGCCAACATCGGCAAGATGAAACATAGGCGCCGCATGAAGGTAACGCTCACCTGCGACATTTAAGCCCATCTCTGCCGTGACCACTATGGAGCTTGACCATAAATTAGTATGAGATAGCATCACACCTTTAGGGAACCCTGTGGTACCACCGGTATAAAATATGCCGGCAAGTTTACTATAGTCATTTTCAACGGGGGCAATGGCATCAGCATGCTCAATTAATTGTTCATAATTAAGCATGCCTGCTGGGGTTTCACCGTCGCCCATATAAATGATTACTTGAATCTTTTCACATTGCTTTGCTAGTTCCTTACCCATTTCTAGAAAGGCATCATCGACAAAAAGCACGCTACTTTGTGAATTTTCTAATGAGTAGATATTTTCTTTAATGGACCAGCGAATATTTAGTGGTACAACAACGCCTCCGATCCAAGGAATAGCATTGTAATATTCGAAATATCGATCTGAATTCATGGCGAGAATAGCCACGTGATTTTCTTGTCCTACCCCGTGTTCAACTAATGCTCCGGCAAGCTTGGCAACCCGTTGTTCCACTTCCTTCCATGTTCGCTCTCTATCACCGAAAGATGTGCCAATATTATTACTAAATATTGTCGCATTGCGTTGTAGTGCCTGATAAAAGTACATAAAAACCTCTTTTTTCAACTGAAAAAGCGCAGTTTTATTTTATGAACAAAATAAAATGAACGCTCAGTGCAACTGATATTATTATAGTTACCGTTAAGGCTAACGGTACATACCCGTCACCAATCAAGATGCAAGTTTCAGAGTGCTTGAGCAATTTCAATTTAAGGCGCTGTGATGAAATAAGGGTTATTCCCTTATAAATCACAGCAACGATGAAGTGATGTTGCTCAAGCCCTTCTTCGATGGGTTTAAAATAACTTTATTCGGCGTTAAATAATCAAAGCATAGAGTGACTATGCTTAAATTATTTTTCTTGCCTAAAGTCATTTTAATTCCCACTGAAATCCTACACTTTGAATGGTAACGGGTATGTATTGCTTCAATCTTGCTATTCAAACTATCGGTTTGGCGATTAAAGAAACATGATAATAAGCGCCAAAATTGAAATCAATTGACGCATAAAGACAAGAGAGATTTATTTACCTGTTTGGTATAAAGGCTAGTTTTTATATTTTGAAGGGCTGCAACCGGTCCAGCGAATGAAGGCGCGCGTAAAAGAGGCCATTTCACTAAAACCGCAACGCTCGGCAATTTCATCAAGGCGTTTGTCGGTATGTTCCAGGTAAAAAATCGCTTTTCTTTGGCGAATATCATCTTTAATTTGCATGTAATTTGAATTTTCTGCATCAAGCTTACGTTGCATGGTTCGTACCGATACACCTAATTGTTCGGCAAGTTCGAGTTGGTTAGGAAATCTGGCATAGGGACATGCAGACAACAAATCTTTAATTTGTCGAATAAAACCTAAGGTTTGAAAAGAATATGTGATCAATGAGAGAGGAATATCGAGGTAAGATTTAACTTCCTGATAATTACATTTTACTGGCTGTTTGAGCCACTTTATATCAAAAGCTAATTCACAATGTTGCTGATTAAACTTTATTGGGCAAGCAAAAAGAAATTGATAATCACTAATATTCTTTGGTTTATCTTCCATAAAGTGGCTGTATTTCAACGGTATTTCTTTTTTGATCAACGTTGATAATACTTTGTGCCCCATACATGTACATAAAGCACTGATGAGTAGTGAAAATCGGGGGTCTTTAACTTTGGGGATAAAACGCCAACGTACAAGTGAACCCTCAATAATCGTGCTGGAGTTCACCGGACTTTGAGATATTCTTATCACTTGCTCTATTGCTTTTAACGCTTGAGCTAAGGTTTGCTCGGTACATGCTGATTTAACCATAAGATCTACTGAGCCGCGTGGCAGCTTTGCGGTTCCTGCGCCTAGAAACTCATCATCTGAGTATTCGAGGATAATGGTATACCCCTTGATAATATAATGCTTTGAGATAACTACCTGGGGATCTTCAATTGACTTTAATGATAGCCCTATTCTTTTAGCGAACTCTTCTCTTGCAAGGCCTAATGACTCACCAAGAAAGCAAAAATCCCTAACAAATATATTGGTAGCAAATAACTCACCTGTTGCGGCAGAGATATCATTTTGGTTCAATTTTTTCTCCTTCATTTAGTCTGTAAATACATTAATAAATGGCCTGACATCATGTTCGTTTTGTTTTTATACGTCAATTGATTTCAATTTTGACGTTTATTGTCATATAAGAACAATACGTTAACTTGCTAGTTTTAATAGGGCGCTAACTAAGCAAATAACGAAACAGCTAGCACAACACATAACAAAAATATTTACTACTAAGGGTCTTGCAACATCGTAACTTCGATGCATGGCCCGATAAATATTAAGAGAGAACAGCATGTTAAACACAAGCGACATAGGTAAAGTCTTTCCATCGGTAACCGCCGCAGTAGAAAAAGGTCGTTTACGCTTTTTTGCCAAAGCGATTGGTGAGAACAATCCTATTTATACTGATGAGGCTGCAGCAAAAGATGCAGGGTATGAGTCTTTACCTATGCCACCAACCTTCTTTTTTAGTTTAAAGATGGACGTACCTAATCCGTTTGAAAACTATGAAAAAGTAGGGGCGTCACTGGCAAAAATACTGCATGCGAATCAAGCCTTTGTTTATCATCAATCGGTTGTAGCCGGGGACTCGTTAACCTTTGAAAGCCATATTGCCGACATTTATGACAAAAAAGCTGGCGCGCTAGAGTTTTTGGTAGAAAAAACGAAAGTCTCTAATCAACGAGGACAACACGTTGCCGATATGACAACGACACTCGTTGTTCGTAACTAATACCATGCACAAGATTTAATAAAAGAGAGTTATTAACATGATTGGATTTGATGAAGTTCAAGTGGGTGATGAGTTACCCGTATTACAAACCAAAGTGATTTCACGCACGACATTAGCGTTATTTGCTGGCGCTTCGGGAGATCACAACCCAATGCATATCGATATCGACTTCGCAAAAAAAGCGGGCATGAATGATGTTTTTGCTCATGGCATGTTATCCGCAGCCTATTTGGGACGACTGTTAACTGGCTGGGTTGCGCAAACCGCGATTAAAAAAATAGATGTTCGTTTTACCGCCATCACGCAACTGTTTGCCGAAATTACTTGCAGCGCCATCGTGAAAGAAAAATTTGAACGTGATGGTAGCAAGTTAGTGCTGCTACTTATTGATGCGAAAGATCAAAACGGTGACATTAAAATTTCTGGCAGTGCTGAAATAGCGCTTAACTGATCTTTAGCCAATTACCCCAAGCAATTTAATTAACGACAGAAATAAAGAGAATATGATGAGTAAGAATTTACAAAATAAAGTGGCATTAATTACTGGCTCTGGCCGCGGCATTGGTAAGGCATTGGCATTAAAACTCGCAAGTGAAGGTGCAAAGATTGTTATCAATGATTTAGATGAGGCACCAGCCCAAGAAACTGTTTCTGAAATTAAAGCCGCTGGCGGAGAGGCCATTTCTTTTGTCGGTAGTGTTACGGCGAAAGGTTTTGCTGAAAACTATATGGCTGCCGCGATAGAAGCATTTGGCACGCCAGATATTTTAGTTAATAACGCGGGATACACCTGGGACTCACTGCTTCACAAGGCTGAGGATGAACAATTTGATGCTATGTATGATATTCACCTTAAAGCACCTTTTCAACTCAACCGAGCATTTACTAAAGCGGTAACTCCAGCGGCAAAAAATGAAGCTGAGGCCGGTATAGAAGTGTTCCGTAAAATAATTAACATCTCATCTATCGCCGGTGAATACGGCAACATCGGACAGGTAAATTACTCCTCGATGAAGTCGGCATTGAATGGTATGACTAAGACCCTTTCTAAAGAATTAGGTCGCCTTAAAATAAATGTTAATTGTGTCGCTTTTGGTGTGGTTGAAACTCGTCTAACACAAGTAACCGATGTAAAGAAAACGATTGTAGTTGATGGCAACGAAGTTGGCGTGGGTATTCCTGAAAAAGTGAGTGCAGGTTTTGCCCGAATGATACCTCTTGGTCGCAGTGGTACTGCTGAAGAAGCGGCTAACGGAATTTATTTATTTTGTACGCCAGAATCAAATTACATCAGTGGCCAAACCGTGGTCGTTGGTGGTGGTTTAAGAATGTAGGAGAACAACAATGGTACCTTTTTATTGTACTTGGATTGATGAAGATTTACGGATTTTCTCTGAATCGGTGAATAAGTTTATTGATAAAGAAATTGCTCCCTATTATGAAAAATGGGAAGACGACGCTTGGATGCCAAGAGAGATATGGAACAAGTTAGGTCAAGCCGGTTTGTTATGTGTGGACATGCCAGAAGAATACGGCGGTTTTGGTGTTGATTTTAAATTCGCAGCACTGATTAATGATATTTTTTATCGTCGCGGTGTTGGCGCTATAGCGGGTGGTGGTATTGCCGTTCATGCGGGCATCGTTGGTCACTATATTTTAAATATGGGTACTGATGCACAGAAACAAAAGTACTTACCTAAAATGGCCTGTGGTGAATGTGTTGGTGCTATTGGCATGACCGAGCCAGGTGCGGGTAGTGATTTGAAAGCATTGAAAACCACGGCGAAGAAGGTTGATGGCGGTTATGTGATTAATGGTAGTAAAACCTTCATCTCCAACGGTCAACATTGCGATATTGTGGTACTCGCCTGTAAAACCGATCCCAATGCTGGCGCGAAAGGTGTTTCATTATTTATTGTTGATGCGGACACCAAAGGTTTCGTCAAAGGTCAAAAACTGAAGAAGCTTGGTATTCATTGCCAAGATACCTCAGAACTATTTTTTGATGACATGTTTGTACCTGATGATGCGTTGTTGGGGCCACTTAATACTGGTTTTATCGCCATGATGAAGGAATTGCCTCGCGAACGTTTATTGTTAGCAGTCGGAGGACAGGCAGCGGCCGAGGGTATGTTAGAAATAACGCTAGATTATGTGAAAGAGCGCAATGCTTTTGGTAAGCGTATAGCTGATTTTCAAAACACGCGTTTTAAATTGGCAGAGCTTGCAACAGGCGTTCGTGTGCAAAAAGCCTTTGTTGATCAGTGTGTGATGCTACTGGCTGAAAACAAACTCGATGCGGTTACCGCTTCAATGGCTAAACTGCATGTTACTGAGTTACAAGGGAAAGTAGCAGATGAGTGTTTACAGTTTTTTGGTGGCTACGGCTACATGACCGAATACAGAATCGCGCGAGAATTTGTTGATGCACGGGTGCAACGAATTTACGGTGGTACTTCAGAAATAATGAAAGAAATCATCGGCAGAGAGCTGATTAAAGACTAATTAGAATAAGAATAAGAATAATAATAAGAACATATGACAAGTTATTACAATAATTAGGCTAAAAAATATAATAAAAAGCCTTGTTCACTTAAGTGGAATAATTGGAGATATTATGAATATCCTACCTATAGCAAAAAGCATTATCGCAATGTCGGTTGCCTCAGCGTTATTAGTTAATAACGTGGCAGCAGAAGAGCTGAATGAATCAACAGTTGATACCAAAGATGTTGAGGTGATTGAAGTTAGAGGCGGTCAACGGGTTAAAACTCTGCGAGAAGTGCCCGCTTCTGTCAGTGTCATTAGTGGTGAATCATTAAGCCAAATGAAAATTAATAAGTTAGACGACTTATCTCAGTCTTTACCTAACGTTAGTATTTCTGAAAATGCGGTACAAGATACTATTTCTATTCGTGGGGTTAATTCAGATCTTCAAGCGGGCGGTGAGCAATCGGTCGGCATATTTTTAGATGGTGTTTATCATGGGAGAGGTGTGCAATCACGTTTTTCGTTTATGGATGTTGATGCTATTGAAGTATTACGTGGCCCTCAAGGAAGTTTATTTGGTAAAAATACTGTTGGTGGTGTTATCAGCATTTTGCCAGCACAACCGAAAGATTATTTTGAAGCAAAACTAATTGCAGCTTATGAATTTGAATATGAAAAAGTCGATTATTCAGGCTATGTAACCGGGGCACTTAACGAGAGTGGATCTTTAACGGGACGTTTTGCTTTTAAGGGATCAAATAGCGAGGAAGGTTGGGTTGAAAATGAAGCCAATGGCGAAACCATGCCGACCAAGGAAGATAGCGCTTTACGTGGTATTTTAAACTGGCAGGTAAACGATGACTTTAAAGTTAACTTACGTGCAGAAAATGGCACATTTGAGACAAAAGGAGCCCCTTATGAGATCCTCTATTTGGAAGACAGCCAACCCATAACAGGGCTCGCTAGAATGTTTGGCGCAGAAGCCAATATTGATGGTAAAACCAATATTTCAAATGGTAATTACCCTGGCTTAGGCTTTAATGGCGAAGAAACACCTTATTTCATGGATGCTAATTTTAGCGAATATGCGCTAAAAAGTGACTATAAAATAGATCAAGGCACCATTAGCGCCACCATAGCACAATCTAATTTAGATTTTGTTCGCTCTCAAGATGCTGATTTTGGTCCTTTACCCGTCATACAGTTTAGTGAATCAGAAGACTACCAACAGAACAGCGTAGAGTTAAGATTTGTTTCAGAAGATAACGATAACTTTGAATATTTATTTGGTGTCTTTTGGCAAAACAGTGACTTATTAGTTGATGCGGTTGCTGATTTTGCCACAGCTCCGGGTACTCCTGTTGCGGGCGCCTTTCCTATTCCTATTGAGCATGCAGTAACCAGTCGTTTTAATGAACTTGAACAAGAAACCGATTCGTTAGCATTATTTGGCCAAGTTACTTTTGGCTTAACAGAGTCGCTGAAACTTGAACTGTCAGGGCGTTATTCAAAAGAAGAAAAAACAGGTCGTCAAACAGTGGAAGTATACGGTGGTACGGGTGATGGCAGTAAGAGCGGTTTACCATTAACTAACCCGACTGAGCTTTTCATTTGGAGTCAGGCCATTATGGAAGCGTTCCCGCATTCCGTACCAGTAAGTCGAGAAGAGAATCTATTTTCACCTTCTGCTAGTTTAACTTGGCTTGCCTCTGACTCGGCCAGTTTTTATGTCTCAGTGAGTAAAGGTTTTAAAGGTGGCGGTTTTAATGCTATTGCTATGTCGCCTGATTTAGATGAAATTGAATACGAAAATGAAGAGGCTATTTCTTCTGAAATTGGCGGTAAATTTGAATTTTTCGATGGTACTGTGCTGTTAAATACCGCTATATTTAATGTTGCTTATGACAATATGCAGACCACATTATTTACTGGCGGAACAACGTTTGTTGTTGAAAATGCAGCAAAAGCTACCTCTCGTGGTCTTGAGGCTGAATTACGATGGTTAATAAACGACGAATTTACCTTAGATGTTAACCTTGGTTACATTGATTTTGAATTCGACGATTATAAGAATGCCGGTTGTACAGCACAGCAAGTGATTGACTCAGGTTTGACGGGGTCAGCTTGTGCCGCTGCGGGGCTGAATGATCTTTCAGGTAAAACCAATCAAGATGTGCCTGAAATAACGCTATCGTTAAGTTTACAACATGAGTTCGCCATAAACGAATATGTGGTCACTAGCCGTATTGATAGCAACTATGTTGATGATTTCTTTGCCACTGCAGATTTAGACCCTATTACAGTACAAGAAGCTTATATCGTTTGGAATGCCGCAGTAAGTGTCGCTTCGCCTGATGGTCTTTGGAAAACAGATCTTATCTTTAAAAATATAACCGATGAAAGCTATTTTTATTACGCCAATGATGTACCACTATTTGCAGGTTCGCAATTTGCTTCCTTCAGTCAACCTAGCACGGTAACACTGCAATTTAGTTACTTATTTGAATAATTCCTTACCAAGTTTTTAACAGAGCAAGGAGGGAGAAAACTCCCTTCTTATTTTATAAGGTTAGTTATGTCAGCACTTGCTAATGTAAAAATATTAGATTTTTCAACCTTGTTACCGGGTCCTTTTGGCACCTTAGTATTAGCGGATTTAGGCGCCCAGGTTTTACGTGTTGAAGCGCCGGGTCGTACTGATTTAGCACGCATGATTGGCGAGCTTGATGGTGATGCTTCGTATGCACATCGTTATTTAAATCGCTCGAAAAAATCCATGGGTTTAGATCTTAAAAAGCCAGACGCTATTGAAATTGTCAAACAACTGATTGCTGAATATGACGTGGTGGTTGAGCAATTTAGACCTGGCGTGATGGATAAGTTGGGCTTAGGTTACGAAGCGTTAACAGCGATTAACCCTAAACTTATTTATTGCTCGTTAACGGGGTACGGACAAACCGGCCCTTATAAAGATAGAGGCGGTCATGATAATAATTACTTGGCTATCGCAGGCACGCAAGACTATAGCCGCAGAATAAATACCGCGCCTGTGCCTGCGGGTATTCAAGTAGCTGATGTGGCAGGCGGCTCTATGCACCTTGTTGCAGGTTTGCTGGCAGCAGTTATACAACGCTTAGAAACGGGTATTGGACAACAAATCGATATCAGTATTACTGATGCCGCTTTTAGTCTAAATGTTTTTGCTGCCTCAAATTATCTAGGCGCAGCAGCAACAACAGGACCGGAGCAAGAATTACTTAATGGTCAGCAGTTTTATGATTACTACCAAACCAATGATGATCGATATTTATCCGTGGGTGGTTTAGAGCCTCAATTTAAGAAAACCTTGTGCGAAGCAATAGGGCAGCCAGCATTAGTCGAGTTAGCTCTTTCGCCTAAGTTAGCGCATCAGCAAGCCTTTAAGGCGCAATTAACCGACATTTTTAAATCGCAGGATTTTACCTATTGGAAAACATTATTTCGTTCAATCGATGCCTGTGTTGAACCCGTGTTAACCATGGACGAAGCGTGTCAGCATGAACAAATTAATAGTCGAGAAATGATTGTCGAGGTTGATGGTATTAAACAAGTAGGCTGTGCAATAAAAATGTCAGCTAGCCCTGCCAAATATCATTTTAAAGGCTGTAGCTTAGGTGAACACAACCAAATCTTACAACAAGAGTTTGGTTTTAGTGAACAACAAATTAATCAGCTTAAAGCTGATGGTATTTTTGGAAAACAATCTTAGGAGATAAAGAAATGAGTCAAGTAATCGTAGCTGGCGTCGGTATGACAAAGTTTTGTAAACCGGGCCAACAAGAACCGTATCGTGTGATGGCAGCTACAGCGATAAAGATCGCATTGGCTGATGCAGGCATTGATGCAGCAAAGATTCAGCAAGCTTTTGGTGCTTATATCTATGGTGATAGTACCTGTGCCCAACATGCTTTTTATGATGTTATTCAAAGTGGTATTCCTGTTGTAAACGTCAACAATAATTGCTCTAGTGGTTCCACTGCGCTGTTTTTAGCGAGACAAGCGGTGCTCTCGGGCGAAATTGAATGTGCGTTGGCTTTTGGTTTCGAAGAAATGCAACCAGGCGCATTGGGCTCAGGTTGGGACGATAGAGAAAGTCCTTTTGATCGAGCAAAACCAGTGTTAGAAAAATTTAATGCACCCGATGGACCTCTGGCATTGCAAGCCTTTGGTGCTGCAGGACGTCATTATATGGATTTATATGGTGCTGAAGCTGATATTTTTGCCAAAGTCTCTGCAAAATCACGTAGTCATGCGGTGCATAACCCTTATTCTATGTTTACTAAACCGCTGACCTATCAAGATGTGCTCAATGACAAAGTGATCTATGACGGTTATATGACACGCCTAATGGCCTGTCCTCCTACTTGTGGCGCGGCGGCGACTATTGTCTGTAGTGAAGCTTTTGCTGCAAGAAATGGCATCACTAATGGGGTGAAAATTCTAGCGCAAGCCATGGCAACAGACACTGAGAAATCGTGGCAAGATCCTATTTATGCGGCGGGTAAGGGCATGACAGAAATAGCAGCCCAAAAAGTATATAACATGGCAGGCATTAGCCCAGAAGACATTGATGTGATTGAATTACATGACTGTTTTACCACGAATGAAGTGATCAGTTATGAAGGCTTGGGGCTTTGCCCTGAAGGTGGCGCCGCTGAATTTATCGACCAAGGTGATAATACTTATGGCGGGAAGTTTGTTATTGGTCCATCTGGAGGCTTGATGTCCAAAGGTCATCCTATTGGCGCAACAGGGCTGGCACAATGTACTGAGTTAACTTGGCACCTACGTGGTCAAGCAGGCGCACGTCAAGTTGAAGGTGCTAGACTAGCTTTACAGCATAATGTTGGTCTTGGTGGGGCAGTGGTTGTAACGCTTTACGGAAAATAAAAAAGACGACTCGAGTCACTTCGGTGATTCGAGTTTTATACCAATGTCATTAAATTTGTGATCTTGTTGTGCGCAGGAAAAATAATTCAAGGGTAGGCGCTTGATTGACCAATAGCTGGCTATTGGGATTGAGAGCAACGCCGGCTTGAGATATTTTAACCAACACAAGTGAGTAAAAACTTGATGAGATTGGTATTAATAAATAGCAACCGTTATGAGTTGTAATAGATGATGGGGAAGAGAAAATGTACAACTATATTATTGTTGGTGCTGGCTCCGCAGGTTGTGTCTTAGCTGCGCGTTTAACCGAAAATCCTAATATTACTGTTTGTTTATTAGAAGCGGGCGGACCCGATAAAAGTGTCTTTATTCATGCCCCCGCAGGCGTAGCAGCAATGTTGCCTACGAAGATAAATAATTGGGCATTTGAAACTATTCCTCAAAAAGGACTAAACGGTCGTAAAGGTTATCAACCTCGGGGAAAAACCCTTGGAGGCTGTTCATCTACCAATGCCATGCTGTACGTAAGAGGCAATAAATGGGATTACGATAATTGGTCAGCGTTAGGCAACAAGGGCTGGAGCTATGAAGAAGTACTGCCTTACTTTAAAAAATCTGAAGGCAATGAGTATTTTTCTGACCAATATCACAACCAAGATGGTCCGCTAGGTGTCTCCAATGCAACGGCTGCCAGTAATACCAATGAAATGTTTATTGCATCTTGTCAGGAACAAGGGCTGAAACAGAATGATGATTACAATGGCGCTGAGCAAGAAGGTTGTTTTATGTATCAGCGCACGGTAAAAAATGGTGAACGTTGTAGCGCAGCTAAAGCCTTTTTAACACCGCATTTGAACCGTCCAAATTTAACGGTAATCACTCATGCATTAACGGAAAAAGTATTATTTGAAGGAAAGAAAGCAGTCGGCATACGCTATAAAAAAGATAAAACATCAGTCGATATTCAATGTGATAAAGAAGTCATTCTTAGCGGTGGTGCTTTTGGTTCACCACAAGTTTTAATGCTCTCAGGGGTTGGTCCAAAAGAGCACCTTTCAGATAAAAACATCCCACTTGTTCACCATCTCCCAGGTGTAGGTCAAAACTTACAAGATCACATTGATTATATACAAACTTATCGAGTTGCCAGTAGTGATGAGACTTTTGGTCTATCACTACAAGGTGGTACCAGCATGCTTAAATGGATGTTTGAATGGAAGAATAAACGTTCTGGAAAAATCACCAGTACGCTGGCAGAATCAGGGGCATTTTTTAGTACGCAGGACAATGTAGTCGCGCCAGATGCACAGTTAGTCTTTGTACCCGGTATTGTCGATGATCATGCCCGTAAAGTGAATTTTGGTCATGGTTATAGTTGCCATATTACGGTGCTTCGTCCTGATAGCACAGGTGAAGTGAAACTCAATAGTAGTAATCCAGAAGATTCGTTAGCAATAGATCCTAAGTTTTTTGATAATGACAAAGATTTAGATTTGATCAAACGTGGTGCGAAAAAAATGCGCGCTATACTTGAAAGTAGTCCTTTCGATGGTATTCGTCAAAAGCTGTTATTTCCCCTTGAAAAAGGCAATGAGCATGCCCTAGAGCAAGACATTCGTAATCGCTCAGACACTCAGTATCATCCCGCTTGTACTTGTAAAATGGGCACTGAGTATGATGCTATGGCTGTTGTTGATGAACAGCTTAAAGTACATGGTTTAAATGGAATTAGAGTTGTAGATGCATCTATTATGCCTAAATTGGTCAGTGGTAATACCAACGCACCTACCATCATGATTGGTGAAAAAGCTGCCGATATGATTCTGGCTGATTATGAGGATTCACAATGAGTGACGTTATCAGTGAGTCTGCATTAAAGTCAGCCAAAACAGAAAAAAATCAAAAGATCTACTGGGATGAACTTAAAGAAGGAGAGCAATTTTCTTATGGCCATTATCAAGTCTCAGAGCATGAGATCATTGATTTTGCCAAACGTTACGATCCTATGGAGTTTCATGTCGACCCAGAAAAAGCGAAGTTATCACCTATAGGTGCACTGTGTGCCAGTGGCATCCATACTTTAGGCATAATGCAGCGTTTAACCTTTGATAACATCTATACCAATTGGCATATTGTAGCAGGACGAGAGCTTAGAAAATGTCAATTTCGACTACCTGTTTTTGTTGATGATTGCCTAACGGTTAACATGACCATTGCCAAATTAAGCGTAGATACTCGTAGTGACAGAGGAAATGCAGAATTAACGTTTGATGTGAAAAATGCCAAAGGAAAGACGGTATTGGAAGTGGAAGGTGAAATAGTCTTACAAAGATTTCCAAGTATTTAATGACTTCGTTGATGCATTAAACCGATAAACAACCCAATTAAAGTAATAGTGTTTTACTGGTTTTGTTAACGTTAATTGACTCTTATATATCCAAACTAGATGAATATTCATCTTCAAGTGCTTTGGGTATAGGTTTTAAAAGCCAATTTATTTTGGCATAAAAATGTCTCTCTTATTAAGTGAACCAACAATGAACAATTTAGTTTTAACAGAAGAACATCAAGGCGTTTTGACTATAACGCTAAACCGATCAATGAAAAAAAATGCGATTAATGCTGCCATGTATAAATCTTTGTGTGAGCATTTAACCTATGCCAATGAATCAGCACATATACATTGTCTGCTCATTCAAGGAGATGAAAATTGTTTTACTGCTGGTAATGATTTTGCAGAATCAGGCAATGAAGAAGAGCTTTCTGCGTTTGTATTTATAGAGCAATTGGCAACATTCTCTAAACCTATTGTTGCTGCGGTTGCTGGGCCAGTCGTTGGCATTGGCACTACATTATTGTTGCAATGCGATATGATTATTGCGGCTAATAATAGTAAGTTTATCCTACCTTTTGCACACCTAGGCATTTGTTTGGAAGCCGGAGCAAGTTTATTGCTGCCACTAAAAGTTGGTCTAAATAGAGCATTCGAGTTGGCTGTATTAGGGGCACCTTTCACCGCAGAACAAGCCTATCAATACGGCATAGTTAATCAGGTTTGCCAACCTAATGAGGTGATAGCAAAGGCACTGAATGTTGCACAAACCATTGCCAAATTACCAGCAGACTCAGTACAAACAAGCAGACGATTAATGCGCCAATCGACAGATAAATTGATGTTAGATGTTATCAATAGTGAAAAAAGTGAAGTGACACGATTGTTGAAAACTGAATATTGTCAGTCAATGTTAACTAAATTTTCTTAATCAGTCAGATATTAAGAGAATTTATCAAGTGTGAAAAATAGTAAATTAATTAAGTAGTGGTGTTTAACTCAAGGTCTAAAGGCCACTACAGCTTTATGCCTTTTAGTCTAGCGCCGCAGCAAAGTTAACTGACATGGAGCTTACTAATTCCTCGAACTCTGCAATAGGCACAGGACGGCTAAACAAATAACCTTGATATTGACTACAGCCATTATTAAATAAAAATTGACGCTGCTCCTGGGTTTCAACACCTTCTGCAATGACGTCATATTTTAGACTGTTAGATAAGTTGATAATGGTTTGTACGATTGCGGCATCATCGGGATCTGTGGTGATATCACGTACAAATGATTGATCTATTTTTAACTGCTTCAGTGGTAATCGTTTCAAACACGAAAGAGAAGAGTATCCAGTACCGAAATCATCCATCGAGAAGTCAATACCGAGTTGATTTAACTGGTGCATTTTCTCAATGATAATATCTACATTATCTAGCACCATGCTTTCGGTTAATTCCAGTTTTAAACCGTGGGGATTTATATTATTTGAAAGGATGATTTCTTGCACAATTTCAACAAAATTTTCTTGTTGAAATTGTAAGGCACTCACATTAACGGATATTTGCCAGTTTTCTCGGTTGGGGATGTTTTCCCACACTTTAAGTTGATGACAAGCTGACTCTAATACCCAACGTCCTATGGGTATGATTAAACCGCTTTCTTCCGCCATAGGAATAAAATCAAGTGGCGAAACCATTCCTCGTATCGGATGAAACCAGCGTAATAAGACTTCGGCACCTTGAATGCCCTTAGTTTCATCTATTTGTATTTGGTAAAATAATTCAAGCTCACCATTATCAATTGCTTGGTGCAGTTCAGCTAACATAGCCGCATTTTCTTCTAACGCAATCTGCATAGCTGGATCAAAGAAACGAATAGCATTTCTGCCCGCCGCTTTTGCTTGGTACATTGCAACGTCAGCTTGTTTTAGAATTTCATCGGGGCTGGTTAAGTTTGATTTGAATAAACTGATGCCAATACTTGGCGTGCAGTGAAAAATCATTTCGTTGTTAGCATCTACATTTTCTTTGATAGATAATTTGTAAGGTTGGCAAATGGAGAGACGTATTTTTTCAGCGACTTTTTCGGCAACATGACCAGCAGTTGCTTCATCTTCACCAAGATTAGAAATTAAGGCAACAAACTCATCACCCCCTAATCGAGCGACAATATCTTCATCTCGAACACTGTCTTGTATTCTGGCGGCAACCGCTATTAATAATTGATCACCCATATTGTGCCCTTGGGTGTCGTTAAGGGTTTTAAAGTGATCAAGGTCGATGAAAAAAAGTGCGTTGAATCGTTCGTCACGAACACTAGTGGTCACTAGAAGTTGCAATCTGTCTTGCAACATCCTGCGATTAGGTAATTGTGTTAATGAGTCATAAAAGGCGAGTCGTTGAATTTGATCTTCATGATTTTTGCGTTCAGTGATGTCTCTGCTAACGCTCATTAAACCATAACGAGTTCCATCAAAACCATCAAAAGTTTTCTTAATGGTTTCATGTAATACTTTGCTACCGTCAGGGTAAACTACCCATTCATCTTGACTGTACACTTTACCACTGGCAATAATTTCTTGCTCATCAAGCCCTGCGATATCAGAAGGTTTAAAATTCCCCTTTAGCTCTTGATCCATTTTTCCTTTCAGTTCTTGCTCTGTCAGGCCAACGAATTGTTCAAAAGCATGATTGCAGCCAAGATAGCGTCCTTGCACATCTTTAAAAGATATTAAATCAGGTAATGAGCCAATCAAACCTCTCATCAAGCTTTGCTCTCTGTTTAACAATTTTTGGCTTTCAGTTAAGTCATATTCAGATTTTCTGCGATCACGTTGACGCCTTAGTATCAAACCCACTAGCATGGTACATACAGGGAAAACGACGATTACTGGCTGTATAACTGCGCCTATAACTTTGTAACGTAAATGTTCGGGCATTAGTAACATACAACCCAACACCGTGATTTGAATCAGCATGCCAAAAGAATATAGCTTGAACCAATCAAGCTTCAGGTTTTTTCGTTTTAATATAATGGCAAATAAACAACCAATACTGCCAGGGATGATGACACATAATGAGCCGACTAGAATTCCTGCCCCGCCTATATGAAGCCTTAAGCTAACCATCATAGCTCCGGCAATTAGGGTTGGTACCAGGCCAAAAAACAAACCACAAAGACTGATCAACACCCATCGCGTGTCAAAGAACATGCCAGGGGCCATTTCCCATGAAGTGTTCATCACTGCAAGGCCGAGCATACCGACCAATAATCCAGAGATTAGGTCGCGTAGCTTTTTATTCTTGATTGATTCAAGCTTCAGCGCATCATAAATGACGCCTAAAGAAATTAGGAGTGCTGCATTGTAGAGTAGGGCAATAAAACTGCTAGTATCCATATACGAGAACAAATGCCTTCGAAAGTTAGTAAGTATTTTATCAGCAAAGCGACAATAACTGTATATGAGTTCTGATGCTAGGTGATTTTACATAGAGACTATTATATTTTAATTAACTAAATATTACCTTGTTTACAATCGCATATAACGGTGTCTATTTAGAACATATCTTCTTCGTATATAACAAGATCAGAAAATTCTTTAGTCGTAAGTGCATCGTATTTTTTTTCGATAATATTTCTTTTAATTTTCATGCTGGGCGTCAGTAAATGATTTTCTACACTCCAAGCTTCGTCGCAGACAAGTAAATAGTCAATTTTTTGATGGCTTTCTAGTTCGGCATTAACGTTGCTTAATGTGTTTTTTAAACGATTGACGAGCTCAATATCACGTTTATTTTTCATGGCAGTTAATACAATTAATGCGACAGGTTGTTTCATACCAGAGCCTATCAAGCAGACTTGCTCAATATCGAGGTTAGTACAGAGTAAACTTTCAATGGGAACCGGCGCTACGTATTTTCCTTTACTGGTTTTAAATTTGTCTTTGATACGACCAATAATAGTATATTCCCCTTGCCCATTTACCACTGCACAATCGCCCGTGTGGAACCAACCATTAGAAAATGACGCTTCGGTGGCTTGAGGGGCTAAATAATATTCAGTGAAGACTGCATCGCCACGAATGAGGATTTCACCTTCTGCGGACAACGTCATTTCTACACAAGGTAAAGGTTTACCAATGGTACCTAAACCTCGTTTAGTGAAGGGATAGTTTAGGCAAGAAGCACCAGATGTTTCGGTCATTCCCCAACCCTCGCTAATAGGCATGTTTAATTTTTCATACCAGTGGAGTAAAGACAGGGCGATTGGCGCCGTACCTGAGACAAACCACTGCGCATTATTTAGTCCTAATGCATTGCGGATTTTTTTGGCGAATAAGTGCTTTAATAAAGGAATACTTAATAATATTGCTATTGTATTTTGTGATATTTTATTCAGGACATTGCCTTGGAAAATGGTCCATAAGCGTGGTACGGAGATAAACCCAGTTGGTTGTGCGTATTGCAAATCATCTATAAAAGTATCGAGTGATTCGACAAAAAACACTTCAAATCCAGCATAAAGAGCTACATATCCATTACTGCGCTCTACTATGTGCGCTAATGGCAAATAAGATATTTAGCGAAAATTGTTAGAGAGCTTAAAAAGTTCAACGAGGTTTTGGGCGACGGATGCCATGTTTTTGTAGCTTAATACTACGCCTTTGGGGCGACCGGTCGAACCTGAGGTATAAACAATGGTCGCTATTTCATTAATAGTGTTTTGGTGAACATTCAGTAAAGGTTCAAACTCGGTTAACCAGTCGGAGAATTGTACTGTTGTGGCTGGCGTAGGATAGGGAAAAGCGATACTTAATAGATCATCGTTAATAGCACTCTGTACTTCTTCTGGATTATCTAATTTGCCGATAAAAATAGCGCTTAAGTCAGCATGCTTAATAATGTGGCTGATGTTTGTTTGTTCTGCAGTCGGATAAATTGGCACGCTGATCATGCCTGCCATCATGATGGCTAAGTCAGTAATAACCCATTGAGCACAGTTTTTAGAAAGAATACCGATCTTAGCACCACTCTCAAAACCTTGACTTTTCAGGGCTGCAGCAATACAACGAGCTTGATAATCAACATCGGCCCAGCTGAATTCTTGCCATTGTCGATTGACTGGTTGGTGGAGAAAAATTTTATTAGGATGACGGCTGACATTATTTTTCAGATTCTGTAAAGGGGTTAAATATTCCATGTAGCACGTTCCTTTTATTGATATCGATGAGTATAGTTTTTATCTCTCACTAATCAATAATACATGAAAACTATGCGAGGTAACCGTTTGATGCTCAAGCAGATGTCGATGGTTTTTATTAATTTAAATTACAATGGCTTAAGCTAGGCAAGGAGTTTCAGCACGCTTGCCAACAAGTTAATTTAAACTTATCATCGATACAAATAACATCTGAAGTTTATCTTAATTATGAACATTTTTTTAATTAAAGAAGCTGACCTTGTAGAGGCAGCTAAAATTATTAGTGCTTCCTTTAAAGACTACGAAGTAATGCGTTATCTATTCAATGATTCTGGCAATGACTATGAAGCACACATTACTGAATTTTTCTTAGCATTCTATCAATTCGGTTTAGCCAATAATTGGCCCTGTTATGGCGTGAGAGTTAATGAACAATGGGTAGCTGTTGCTCTTGGCTGCAACTCCAGTGAACAAGAGATAATTAAAGGCAGCGATGACGCCTTAACTGAATTTTACAAAAAAATAAGCCCTCAAGCTTGCTGTCGCATTGAACAATATGATCAGCAGGCTGATGCTGCACACCCCAGTAAGGCACACTTCTTCATCGACTCCATTGGCACCCACCCCGATCATCAAGGTAAGGGCTATGCAAAAGCCCTAATCCTTAAATTCCAAGAGCTATCAAAGTTAGATGTACATTCAACAGGTGTTGGTCTCAATACCGAGTCTGATAACAATATTAACTTTTATCAGCACTTAGGTTACCAAGTAAAAGCGCAACAAAAGATAGGAAATCTTACCAGCTGGAGCCTATTTAGAGCGGATGATTAACAAGCTTACTGGCATCTATTATTTATGGGAAGCTGTGTGATACTTTTAATCTATATGTAGATTGAATACTATCTTTTTGAAAATACCAATAGCTGATTATTAGCAGGCATAACATGATCGTCTAGTAATGTAAGCCCCGCAGAAGTTGCTAATAACAAGATTGCTTCGATATCACGAATGCCGCTATCTATATCTCTGTCTTTCAACCATAGATCAAAATTAGCGTTACTTTCGCTGGTGTATTTTTCTTTATATTTAAAGGGGCCGTATATGCAAACGATGGCTTTGGCTGCTATGTTTTGCGCGATACCCTCAAAAAATTTCACCACTAATGGCCAACTTATTATATGCAATGTATTGGCTGTATATAGCCCATCAACTTGCGGATTATTCTTAGGCATAGGCCACGCTTTATTCAGATCTATCCCGATAGGTTTTTGCACGTTAGATAAAGCCGTTTCATCTAGCCACAAATTAATACCTTGATGATTGATTGGTAAATCACTGGTTTGCCAAGTTAAGTGGGGTAGGTGCTGGCCAAAGAAAACGGCATGTTGTCCCGTTCCCGAGCCAATTTCTAAAATATGCTCATTTTCTGAAAATACTTCTGACAGTATGTTTAAAATTGGCCGTTTATTATTTTCACATGCTTGGGAAAAGGGTTTATTCATCATATCTTTCTATAGGGTAATACCTGCTGACATTGTTCTTGATACGTTAGCATATGCTGCTGCTCTTGTTGACAAAAGTTTTTAATTGCCATTCTAAAAGGTACATGTTTTACCCAGTGGTAAGAGTAGGTTAATACTGGCTCGAATCCTCTTTGAATTTTGTGTTCACCTTGGGTGCCAGGATTAAAACTTTGCAATTTATTTTGAATGCAAAATTCGATACCGCGATAATAACAGAGTTCAAAGTGCAAATTATTATAGTGCTTGGTGCAGCCCCAATATCGGCCATATAGCTGAGAATCATCATAAAAAAATAGCGCACAAGCAATATCTTCTTGTTCATTGCTAGCAATGATTAATAAGATATTATCTGCCATGTCAGCGACTATTTGCTTAAAAAACTCATAACTTAAGTGTGGTTGATGACCCCGTTTCAAATAGGTAAGTTGATAGGTTAAGTAAAAAAACTCGAGATCTTGTTGGCTGATTTCGTTATTTTTCAGCTGACGGATGTCAATCTCTTGCTCAATGATTGACAGTCTCTCCTTACGGGTATTTTTTCTTTTACGTGAAGTGAAGGTATTTAAGAAATCATCGAAGGTTTCATAATCACGATTAAACCAATGAAATTGTACGGTATTACGCTGATAAACATCCTCAGGCAGAGCCGTCCTAATTTCATTGCAATACAAAATATGCCAGCTATTAATGTTTTCTTGTTGGCAATGCTCGATTAACGGTTCAAACAATTCATTCATTTGACCTTGTGAAGTTAGTAATTTATCACTACTAACGGGAGTAAACGGGATGGTGGCGACTAATTTAGGGTAATAATCTATGTCATTACGTTTGAAAGCATCAGCCCAATCCCAATCAAAAACATATTCACCCCAAGAGTGACTTTTCAAATACATCGGCATAACAGCCGTCACTTCATTGTTATTGGTGGCAACTAAATGATGGGCTTGCCAGCCTTGTTTAGCACTTGCTGATTCGCTTTTTTCAAGGGCATTAAAAAAATCATAACGAAGAAAAGGGCAGGGTGAGTTATTTAAATTCTGCCAATCACTAGCACTTATTTTATCAATATTATCAATAAAACTTATTTTTATATCGGCATTCAATAGAGTCTTTCTCACTAGCTAGTGGCTCAATGTAGCTTCAAGGTTAACGTTAACAAGAAATTTATTAAAGGATATCTTATCAATTATCGATTTATGTCTTGGTTTAAAAGGCCAATATTTAAAGCAATAAATCGGCTAATAATTGTATTAATTAGCTAATGAACAGGGAATGATAGAGTAAAGTTAGCACCACAAAGTTGTGTACCGTTAGCGGCGCTAATACTCCCATGATGCCAATCCATCACTTTACTACAAATCGCTAAGCCTAAGCCAAAGTGCCCTTGTTCTCGCGTTCTATCGGCATCAAGTTTTACGAAAGGATTGAAAATAATCTCCAACTTATCTTCACTAATACCTTTACCATCATCGGCTACAGTAATGGAAATGGCGTTGTTACTACTTTCTAATAAGATGACTATATTGCTGTCAGCATAGCCAATAGCATTACTGATTAAGTTGACTATGGCGCGATAACACCAGTGATAATCTAGCCCATAACTAAGTACTTTCTCTGGGGAAATGGTGCTAATTTCGATGCCTTTTTGTGTGGCAAGCACTTGGCAATCAGTGATTGCGGAGGCAATTAACGCTTGGATATCGGTTTGTTGTTTTTTTAGATTTAACGCTTGTCGCTCCATTGAAGCATAATCGAGAAACAGTGAAGTCATTTCTTCCATTCGCGTTAATTCATTATCCATACGGGTTAAATAGCTATTTTTTTTATCCATTGATTTGCTATCAAGTGCTGCTTCAATACCAAAACGTAAACAAGACATTGGTGTGCGAATGTCATGGGATAAACTGCGAGCAAGAATTTTATTATCGGCTACCAGGTTTTCTATTTTCCCCGCCATAGTATTAAAGCTTTTTTCTAACATTTTAATATAGGAGAACCGGCTTTTAGCTATACGGGCATCAAGTTGTCCTGAGCCAATTTTAGCTGCAGCATTGTTTAGTAGGTATAAGCGTCTTGTTAAGGGGATTAACCATAAAATTAATATGCCGCAAATGCTTACATAGAGGATTAAGGTTAGAAAAAAATTGAAATTGTCGTCGTCGACGGTTTCAATGGGTAGCTCAAAGCGTAATAGATAGTCAGGGTGATTGGCGATGTTTTTTACTAAATACTGGTTGTGACTTGAAGCAAGTAGTAACCCGCCTTGCTGGTTTAACTCTGCAACTAATGAGCTAGGTAAGGCTATGTTTTTACTTGAGGCTAGACTGGCTTTTAATTGATAATGCTGTTGAAACAGGTTAACTTTTTCGCTTAATTGCGAATGGCTAAGCGAGCTAAGTTCACTTGATAAACCGTCGAGCAGTTGACGGTATACAATAGTGCCTTGTGTTTCAGTTACTTTATCTTCAGTTGAGTATTCTACTAGTTCATCTAATCCCCAGCCGATAAAAAATAGCGAACCTAAGACGGTAAAAATGATACTAATATAGAGACTACGCATGGTTATTCTTCAATATCGCACGCTGGCTTATCTTGAGAATTATCTTGCCAAGCATCACTAACAAATAAATAGCCTTTACCCCAAATCGTCTTAAATTTTTGTGGCTTTTGTGGATCGTCATTAAAGAGCTTACGTAAGGTGGATAACATCACATCAAAGCGTCTATCTTGGCCATCATATTCACGCTTTTTAAGGGCTTTAAAAACAGAGTCTCTATCAACAACATTACCCGCATGCTGTGCCAGGTAAGTGAGAAAAGCAAATAGACTGGTGGATAACTCCACCTCTTTTCCCTGATAAAGCACACGCTTCGCTTCTTGATTAATGGTCAGTTCGCCAAAAATTAGTGGGGCATTGAGATCAGGTTCTACTTTATCATTATGGCTTAACTGACGATTTATTCGCGCTAGTAAGGCGCGGGGACGAACCGGTTTTATCACATAATCATCAGCGCCAGCTTCTAAACCTATTACTTCATCAAATTCATCGGCGCGGGCGGTCAACATAATAATCGGCACTTGTTTACTTTGTTCATGCTGGCGGATAAGGCGACATACTTCTATACCATTTAATCCCGGCAACATAACGTCAAGTAACACTATATCGGTGGTGTTTTTTTTGATGACATCAATGACTAAATCACCACGAGCAACATGGGTAACATTAAAGCCTTGCTCGGTTAAATATTCAGACACCCAGTCGGCAAGGCTAATGTCATCTTCAACCAATAATATATTGTACATTTTGCTTTTCCTACTGTGTTAAACCATGCTTTATCTGCATTTATAAGGGGTCTAAATATTTAAAATAGTTCTGTGTTTTAATACTATTGTTATTGGTAATCATACGCTTAATTAAAGCGCTTGTTCACAGGTAACCTACTGCTAAAATAGTCGCCAACGACGTTTACGCGCGGTATTTTTATGCTGCCAACTCACTTCAACTTGAGCTTCGGCTACGATCTTATTGTTAACTTCTTTACGTAACTGATACTTAACACTTTTGTTTGATTCAAAGTCTATTTTTATCTGAACATTGTTACTGTTTTTCCAACACCCTAATTGTTTCTCTTCACCTTCTTGATATAAACAAAAACTTTGTTTTGAAGGTGATTGCCATTGCAATTCTACAGTGGCAAAACAACTACGACCTTGCCTTAAGGTTACACACTGCTGGGGTAGGGCAGTAAAAACTACTTCGTTATCGTTCGTAACTGTTAGCTCACTTGCACTAACTTGCTTACACACCAGTAAGCAGTAAAGCAGTGTTGGCAAAACAATGGCAATTCCTTTGCCAACATTAAAATACATACATCACTCCAAGCGTAACTTGGGTGGTTTGGTTAGTATCAACCAAAGGACTTTCTTTCACATTCTTTGAAAAATAGCTGTGGGTGATGCCAGTATGAAAAGACCAACTTTCTGATACAGGATATTGCGCATAAACTTCAGCTTGCGCTCTAAAGCCTGCTTCAGCATCATATTCAGGCCTTGTTGCTAATACTTCATCAGGACTAACACCAATATAATAATTAATAATATCTTGGCTAAAATAACTTAAACCTGCGCCTAAATAGATATCCCAGTTTTTGTAGGGTAATAAATAGCTGTAGAAGCTGTCAATAATTAGACCACCGACATGATTTTCGTTTTCATCTTCACCTGAACTGCCATAAGCAAAATCAATACGAAATAAGGCATCTTCAAAATACTGGGAATAACGTATCGCTGCACCAATAGTTACTTCTCGCTCTTTTAATCCTGCTAGCAACTCTGCATCGCCGCCGCCATACTCAATCAATGATTCAGAATCGTAACCTTGCATGTAAGCTTTTAGTATTAGGTCAAGTTGCCAGTTTTCCTCAATAAACAGTTGGTAACCTAGCTCAGTGCCGCCAAGTAGTACATGGGAACGTCTTTGATTGCTTTGTAAATAAAAACCTTTGTAAGAAATATCAACCAACAAGCCTGGCAGAAGATATTCTGATAATTTTTCCTGTTCAATGCCAGCTATGATTGTAGGATCATAAATTAAAGAGAGATCTAGGATAATTTGCCATTCAAAATCATCTTTAATAACGGGTTTGTTGGCATCGTTCTCTTGACTGACACCGGTATCTTGCCCGTAACTTAAGGAGCTAAATACCAACAAGCTAATGGCAAATAGCCAAGAAAAGCTTTGATTCTGTAGTAGTCTGATATTATTTTTTTTAATGGACATAGCAAAGCACAAAGCGTATTTACAAAAAGTAATCATATGTTACCACGGTGTAAATGTTACTTGTGCTTAGCGGTTCATTTTTATTGTTTAAAAAGTGTAAGTAAACTTAAACCCGTTACCCTGTAAAGTGTGCTGTGAAAAACTTTGCAGTGAGTTAACGTCTGACTAAAAAGTCATCTTTAAACCAATGTAGGGAAATACGCCGATATCTTCTTCACCTGAGACATTGTATTCAGTCAGGCTGTCGTTATCACTAGGATCGTAGTAGTAACCTGAGACATTTTTCTGTGCCATGGCATTGATAATAGCCCAAGTCCATTGCGCGTCGTAGCCCCAATAGTTTGTCTTGTAATTAGCTTCTAAATCTAAGCGATGATATACCGGTAGTGTTTTGGCATTTAACTCACCATATGTTGGTAAAAAATGGTCCTCATAGTCAGGGTTTTCACGTAATCCAACGATAGGTGTGTATTTTGCGCCACTGCGCAGAGTGAAACGCAAACCAAAATCCCAACGTTCATTTAATTCATAATTGACAACTACATTGGCGACCAGAGGCGTATCTAAGTAGTAATCAGCAGTGACATTAGTCAAGTCATCCGTACGTTGACTTTGCGACCAACTTAAGGATGCCCAGCCAAACCAGCCATTATGTCGTTCGTGTCTAACTAACCATTCAACCCCTTGCGCATCGCCTGAGGTATCATTGGTATAGTGCACCTCAGCATCCTGTACAGCGGTATTTTCATCAACAGAGCGGGGCAGTTTAGTTAGCTCTTTATGGTAGATATCAACTGAAGTGAACCAAATGCTGTTTAAATCATAATCAACACCTAATGAGTAATGCGTTGCTTGCGGTGATTTTATCTTTGGGTTGCCAAGTTTATTTAACGCGGTATCAACATCAGGAAAACGGCTATAGGTACCTGCCTTTGCCTTAAAGGTTAAGTCATCAGTAGCGAACCAATCTAAGGCTAACCTAGGATGAACAAAATTTTGGCCAGTGTAATCGTTACGTTCAGCTCTTAGGCCAACAGTCAGCTGCCAAGCATCACTTAACTGCCAAATATCATGAACATAAACGGCTATATCTTCATCGGTGAGGGTGGCAACATCTTGAATGCGATCACCTTTGTTTTCATTACAGTCGGCATCATTTTCTGTACAGTAATAAGGGATCATATCGAAACTGTAATCAACATCTGATTTACTGTAGTCAAAGCCAAAACCTAACTTATGATTATCAAGCCAGGTGATTTGTGATGAAAAACGCACATTATAGGATTCTTCATCAACTTTGATAAACTGCCCTTTACCAAAAATCTGATCAGTTGTATTGACCGTATGACCTGCGACTAACTGCATTATTTTTTCTTCATCGCCATAGTATTGCCATGAAAGGCTTTGGCTATCAAATTTGGTCGTTATTTTAAAATCACCGACACTATCTGGGTCAATTCGACCTTCTTCTGAATTTTCAGAAATATTAATGCCGCCAGTATCACTAGCACCTGAAGCACTTAAGGTAAGTTTGTGAGCATCACCAATGAGCCACTGATATTTACCCTGATAATCTTCACTTATCGGAGCTTTAAATACCGTATATCCTTCGTCTTCTTCACCTTCAGGTAAAAATAAGTGGATCTGACTACGACGATAAGACACGTAGAAAGCTTGGTCTTCAAAGGTTTCACCTTCGACCATAACGCCACTTTTGAGCATGCTTAAATCAACGGTAGTCGTGATATCTTTTTGTCGAGGATCGCGTAATTGCACATCAAAAACACCGCCAGTGGCATTGCCATATTCACTGCCAAATGCCGCTGGATGTAAGGTGAAATCTTGAATAAGATTTTCATTAAAAATACTGTCGCCAAATAAATGGAATATGTAACCTGCTGGCATGTCATCAATGTAAAAGGCATTATCTTCAGGAGAAGACCCGCGCACTGCCGGTGAACCGGTATCACCACCAGCATAAACAATACCGGGTAAACTATAAACGGCGCTTAATGGGTCATTGCCAATACCGGCAACACTCATTAACTGTTCAGTTTGTTCAGTCATCTCACTATTGGCTTGATTACGCCTTGAGGTGACTTCGATAACTTCAATGTCTTGAGCTTTTGCTTTTTTTTCTGAACTTTCTTCTGTTGCTGCCAATGTCGTGACAGGCATTGCCGCTATTAACATTAAAAGTGAACTTGCCATACTAGTGGTGGATGTTGCTTTCATTTCTAGCTTCCCTGTCTTTTTCTCGGTGTAAGATGCATGAGGTATGGACTAATTCTGACCAATGCTACTGTGTAAATCAGTAATCTAAGTGTCGAAAAACTGTTAGAAAGTGTAATTTATACGATGTACATGTGATGAATATTGAAGTGGACTAGGTGTAAAAAAGATTGATGACTTAGATGTCATATCATTAGGTAGGCACGAACGTGGATTTAGGGCTTTTTAAGTGTATGCGTAGCACTCATTAAGGGGTTACTGATGTACAAGTAAATAGCAGTACAATGATCCTATTTCACGAATTCTTTCTATACTTAAAAAAACCTTTATGTTGTATTGATTATTTTGATTAATAAAAACCTTACTTTGTCTTTGATCACACTGCTTGTATTTATCAGTGTTGTCTGGCTTTATTCCAATTTTGAATCTCATTGGCAGCAGCCAAAATATCCGCTAATTATTGCGGTTTCTAAAACACCGTTATCAACGCCTTTCTATGTTGCTAAGGCTATAGGAGCCTTTGATGAAACTTGCGTTAGTGTCAAATTTGATGAAGTTGTTGGTGGACAAAGGGCATTTGCTAAAGTCATGAATGGTGATGTTGATTTCGGTACGAGTTCAGACTCAGTTATTGCTTTTCAAAGCTTGGCGAACAAAGCCTTTGTCACTCATGCAATGTTTGTTCAATCTGATAATGATGTCAAACTTATTACTAGAACCTCCGAAAAAATAAACTCAACCATGGATCTTAAAGGGAAGAGAATTGGCGTAACTAAAGGTACTGCAAGTGAATATTTCTTGAGTACTTTGTTAGCGCTTGAAGGCTTAACCATAGAAGATGTAGATCTTCATCATTATAAACCAGAACAGTTAATGAATGGCTTTATAAACAATGATATTGATGCCTTTGTGCCTTGGGAACCTTTTGGGTTTCAAAGCGCTCAATTGCTTAATGGCCAAATTAATATACATAACACTAAAAGTTTGAACTCCTTAAGTTTCAATTTGATTTCTGTCACTGCAGATAATTTACTGGTGGAAAAGGCAAAATGTGTTGTCCAAGGGCTGAGTATTGCCATTGATTACATTGCTTCTCACCCTTCTGAGTCTAAACAAATAGTGATGAATGAACTTAAACTTTCAGCTGAGTTTATTGATTGGGTATGGTCCGATTATATATTCAAACTTGGGCTCAACCAGTCTTTAATGTTAAGTGTTGAATCACAAGCCATTTGGGCTGTTGCGACCCAGATGACTCAATTTAATGAAATTCCTAATATCGAGCACTTTATTGACAGTAGAGCTATGTTACAAGTTATTCCTAATGCGGTAAATATCCCCCAATAAAGGAAGGTTTACGATGAATATCAGTTTGTTGCAACGTATCTTTTTTTTCACCCTAAGTTGTTGTTTATTATTTGTCTTGTTACTTGGTAGTGTCATCTGGTCATCACAGGCGATAGAACTGGCTTTTAGTCGAAATCATTATGCGCAACAACTCACTAACCAGACAAATACATTAAAGCAGTTGGTCGCTAATGATAATATTTATGACAGTAATTACAGTATTAATGATTGGCAATCGTTAGAGGTAAAACTAACAGCGCTACTCAAATCATCACCCAAATTAACAGAGCAACAGCTAACTATCCAAAACAGTCTTCAAAGTCAAAATGAAAGTTTGAAAAACCTTTTTACTCTGATCAATAAAAACAAACTAAAAAATGCCAGCGAAGTGATAAAAACGCATTTGAAAGCAAAGTTGATGACACAGCTAGAAGCTATTCGATCAGAGGCCTTACACTTGTCAGCAATTGCACAAAAAGATATTTACAACACCATTAAAAACCAAGCTATTTTTATTATTACAGTTTCTGCTGTCAGCATACTCGCTTTGCTATTTGGCGCTTTTACCTTGACCTATATAGTCAGAAAATCATTGACTGAAGTGAAATGTGCTTTTGAAAAAAACCACAGTGGTGACTATCAAAATATACAGCTTTCTCATCATTCACAAGAATTTGATAGTATCGCTGATGCGTTTAATACCATGAATGAAAAATTAAGTGAATCTACTATTTCTCTAACAGAAATGAAAAAAATAGTGGAGGAAAGAACACATGTCTTAGAGCAGTTATCAAGGACTGATCCTCTCACTAAAGTGGCCAATCGTCGCGCCCTTTTTGAGCGTGCAAATATGGAATTCTCACGGGCAATGAGAAGTAAAAATAAATTGACGTTATTACTATTAGATTGTGATTTCTTTAAGAATGTGAATGACGAATTTGGTCATTTATTTGGTGATGAGTTGTTAATTCATATTTGTAATATTTGTGGTCAAGAAATACGAGATATTGACTTTCTAGCGCGATATGGTGGTGAAGAATTTATTATTGTATTGCCAAATTGCGATATAGCTGGTGGTATTGAAACAGCTAACCGCATACAGAATTCACTCGCTAGGCATTGCGTGGCGATAGAAGATAAAGAAGTTTGCGTGACCTTAAGTATTGGTATTTCCATGCTCAGTGAACGACATAAAAACTTAGATCAACTAATTAATGATGCTGATAAAGCTATGTATCTAGCGAAGGAAAATGGTCGAAATCGAATTGAAGTACTCCCTGCACCTAATCTGCACTAAATCAACATGCGCTACCGAGTTGTTACATATTTTGAAACAAGTTACTTATTGCTCAAAGAAAACTCTGTTATAGACTGTTAGCTTATTTCAGGCGTTGTCGATGCATTTAATTGTGAAATTTTCGCAACGTATTAAACTTAATACTAATAATAAAAGCAAAGTAAGTGCTTTAATAACTGCAAAGGACATAACAATGAGTATGAAGACATTTAAAGGGAAAGTTACCACTACATTAGCGGTACTTTCTGCAATGAGTTTATTCGCTTTTAGTGCATCACTTTTAGCCGGTTCACTCGACTTATCAGGTCGAAGTGATGATGATACCCAGCAAGATACTGGCAGAAAACCTGCACAAATCATCGATTTTGTCGGTGTTGAAAAGGGTGACAAGGTACTCGATCTGTTAGCGGGAGGAGGCTATTATTCTGAACTACTCTCCCGAGTTGTTGGTGAGAAAGGCGAAGTTACCTTACAAATACCTAAGGCATACCTTAAGTATGCCGAAAAATCGATAAAAGTTAGGCTTGCCAATGACAGATTAAAAAATGTTACTTATTTACTCAGTGAAGCCGATGACTTAAAACTGAGTGAAAATACGTATGATAGTGCTTTTTTAGTGTTGGGTTTCCATGACATGTTTTTCAAAGAAGATAGTTGGAACTTCACGGCAGATGAAGTGATGCCGCAAGTACTTAAATCATTAAAGTCAGGCGGAAAATTATTAGTTATCGACCATGATGCAACAGAAAATAGTGGTATTCGTGATGTTAAGTCACTGCATAGAATTGATAGCGCCTTCGTTAAAGCTGATTTGGAAAAACGTGGTTTTAAATTAGTTAAAACCTCCAAAATATTAGAAAACAATGCAGATGATCACTCTAAATTAGTTTTTGTTCCTGAACTGCGCCGCAAAACTGATCGCTTTGTTATGTTGTTTGAGAAAATTTAATCTCATCTAAAAGCGCCATACTTATTGATACGCTAGGAATGCTTTTTTTGAATATGAGCATTCCTCACTTCTCTATCAGATTTATACCAAACGGATTAATGTATTAGTCAGCTTAGAGCTACACTAGCGAGCTTAAAACAAGCAAAATGAGTTAAACATAGTCACTCTATATTTCACTAATTTTGTGATGTTATCAGTTTGCTAATGGGCTTCCGAAGGACTAGTACCTAATAAAAAGTAAAGGCTTACATGCGGCGTTATTGATTTTGACAAGGACGCTGCATGGATGCAGCTTATTAGAGAATGCAGGAGCACATTCTCCTGAATAACCATTCTCTTCAATCAATGCCTTGCCTCTAAGCCTTTTAATGCTCGCTAAGTGATCAATAAATTAGTCCGATTGGTATTACCCTACCTCAGTTTTAACCCTCGACTAAAATCAAAATTAATTGAACGGCCATTCGCCAATTACACCTTTACAAAAACTGTAAAAAAGACTGCACACACGGCTTCAAAGTGATTTTATCTAAAGATCATAAAAGATGATCTTAATCATATTGGTTGTTTAATAGCCCTTTAAAGTACAGAGATAAACTTTATAAGAGAGATTAAAATCATGTCGTATGAAATGAACTTTGGCAAAGCTTACAATGAGAAACTACCTACGTTAGGCGAAACCATGAGCGATGTTATTCGCTTTTTTGGTGGCCAACATATTTATGGTGTTGGTGGCGATTTTGCGGCTAACTTAATAGCAGCTCTTAGTGTTAATGAGCATGGCGAAGGCATTCAAATTAATCCCTCAAGTAATGAAATGCATGCAGGATTTTCAGCGTGTGCTCAGGCTGAAGTCGACGGTATGGGGTTTTGTTTAACAACTTATATGGTTGGTAGCTTACCTTGTACCAGTGCTGCCGCATTAGCGGTCACTGAGGGATTACCTGTTGTCTTTATTTCAGGTGCTCCTGCAGAAAGTGAGGTGAATCAAGTAGCTATTCATCACACTATTCATCCCAATGCCTCATGGAAAGCTGAATATGATAATGCTTTAGAAGCTTTTTCTGCCTTGGGTATGCGTGTAGAGCGTTTACAAGGACAGCGCGTAGAAGGACATCCTAATCTTGCCGGACAACGTTTTTATCAAATTGTCAGTGAAGCGTATAAGAATAAGCAGCCCGTTTTTATTGAAGTACCACGCGACCAAGTCTTTGCTAAAACCCAACCCATTAAGCTACCAAGCACATTGGATAATATTTGCTGCGGAAGTAATATTTTAGCGGGGACAGAGTTAATTGTTGATAATATTTTAGATAAATTGGCCCAAGCCAAAGCACCTATGCTCTACTTAGGCGATCGCCTAAAGCACAATGAAAAACTTAAACATTTGATTATTAGTTTTGCGGATAAATTTAATATTCCCTATGCCACTACTTGGTTTGCTAAAGGGCTTTTTGATGAATACGCACCATTATGTTTAGGTGCTTATAATGGTATTTTTACTCAAACAACTGGCCGTGAGTACATTGAACAAAAAGTTGATTATGTTATTGATATTGCTACCAGTATATTCCCGCAAGACAGTAATATTGCCTTTGGTACTGGTACCCATAAAATTGAGCGATTTGACAATAAAACACTGTTAAAAGGCGGTTCACTATTAGAGAAAGACCTTATCGCTATTTTTGAGCGCTTGATGGAGCAAAATATTATCCCCTTCGAGTTTACAGCGCCATCTCAAAGAGGCTTAACAGCGCTGTCGCCACAGCTTGAAAGTAATGAATTAGCCAATGGTGAAGACGATATTGATTTCAATAACTTGGCACAAACACTCAATGACTTACAGGCACAAGATGCCAGTACCTATGTTTATCTACCTGAAGTAGGTAATTCATATTTTGCCAGTTACAGTTTGAAAGTTCGTCAATCAATACTTGGTCGCTCTTGGCTTACTAATCCTTGGTACGGGGCAATGGGCACAGCATTACCTTATGCCAGAGTGGTTGCTCAACGCATCAAGTCACAACAAATAGCAGAACGTGCAGTAGTGATCATTGGTGATGGTGGTTTTCATTTTCAATTAAATGAACTAATCCATTTTTTAAAGGATAAGTCAGACGTTACTATCGTATATATGCGTAATAATGTTTTTCACTTAGGCAAAAGTGGTGATGGCGCTATTTATCACTGTAATGACAGTGAATTTGATGTGCATAGTTTAGTGAAAGCCTATCAAGGTGATAGCAAAACATGTACTAGCGTCGGTGAGTTTAAAGCTTACTTTAAAGCATGCAGTCAGCAAACAGGCATCTCCTTAATTGAAGTGCCAGCAAAACCGATTGAAGCAAGACAAAGCAACGAACTGAAGTTATTAAATCTGTATATCAAATCTCAAAATGGTCAAGCTGAAGCAGTGAAAGCATGGCAAGCATTAACTCAGTAATTTTAGTTAGTTTTAACGTTAGATAATGGGTACTTAATGCTGTTGTGAACAGGCTTTACCTATTTTTGAAGTGATGAAAGTATGGGATATTAGGCAGTCTATACTTATTGCCAATCAAGAGCACCCGAAATAGGCATCTTGATTGGTAATGACAATAAATAAGCTTTACTCATGCTGAGTGACGCTCTCCGCCGTGAGGAAAGAATATTGAGAAAGGTGTTGGTTTTTGGCAATTCAGCTAGCGGTAAATCTACCTTAGCTAAGCGCTTGGCTGCGTCAGAGCAATTAGCGCACTTAGATCTCGACTTGCTCGCTTGGCAAGCGACCAACCCACCAACTAGAGTGCCGTTAGTTGAAAGTGCTAAAGCGATTGAAAAATTTATGCTACAGCATGAACACTGGGTTATTGAGGGTTGTTATAGTGACTTATTAAAGGTCGCAAAGGAACAATCGACAGAAATTATCTATATGAATTTATCTGTTGATGATTGCATTGAAAATGCCAATAATAGGTCTTGGGAACCGCACAAATATACGTCTAAAATTGAACAAGATGCTAACTTAGCCATGCTTATACAATGGATTTCTCAATACGAACTCAGGGATGATAACTTCTCTAAAGCAGCACATATTTCCTTTTACCAAAACTATACTGGCGCGAAGAAAATGCTGACCACTAATTCTTAATGTTGAACGGCAATGTTAATAGCGGACGTTAATTTGATAAAGTGCTAAGTGGAAACTTATAATGAATAAAGCATACCGTGAAAGTGGTTACTTACTAATTAAGAATTTCCTTAATGAAAGTGAAGTCTTAAAGTTACATACCGTAGTAGCTGAGTTTCATCGTTTATGGCAAAAGGACAATGCCACTTATTATGCGCAGAGCGCGGTGAATTCAGCTTATCTGACTAATCGAGAATACTTAAATGATAGACAGCGACAAGTGCTGTTTGATTTTATTGGTTCAGAAAAAGTAATGTCTATTGTTAATGAACTAATTAGCAAACAACCTTGCTTTTTAAATACCCAACTATTTTTTAATCCGATGAACCCGAAGCAGCGTAACTACTGGCATAGAGATCCGCAATATCACCTATCTATTGAACAACAAAAAGTAGCTTTATCGGCATCTGATGTAATTCACTTTCGGCTCCCTTTACTTGATGAACCAGGTATTGAATTAGTGCCAGGTACACATAAGCGTTGGGACTCTACTGAAGAGCTTAAAGTAAGGTTAGAGCAAGCAGGTCATAAAAATAACCAGCCACTATCACAAGGAAAAATCATTAAACTTGAAGCGGAAGATTTATTAATCTTTTCGGCAAATATGATTCATCGTGGTTTATATGGCTTGGATCGTTTGGCATTCGATATACTCTTTTGCCAGCCTGACCCAAGTGTTATTCAATTTGTGTCCAATGACTCTTTACCAACTGCTGAGGCCTTAACAAGTCTTGAAAATTCAGATGCTTTTGACAATACTATTAAGTTATACCAACCAGACTAACTAAATGATCTTTTTAAATGGTCTAAATACTCAATAACATTGTTGCTTTCAATCCCAATAGCCAGCTATTGCTCAATCAAGCACCTTGTTCTTGAAAATTTATCCTCATTAAAATTTGAACCATTAATTAATCTGATTGGTACTAACATCAGCGATAATTAATCTATATAAAATAAAAAATCCGGCACATGGCCGGATTTTTATAGTGAGACTTGAATAAGTTAAAGACTATTCAACAATATCCATTTCTTCGATTAGGTTAGTGGCGCCATCTACGTGCTCCATAACCCAAAGCATGTAACGTACATCAACGTGAATTGAGCGATTCAACTTAGTATCGTAATCCCAATCACCAATAATGCTTTCATAAACACCGTCAAATACTAAACCAACAAATTCAGCTTTGTCATTTAGCGTAGGTGAACCTGAGTTACCACCGGTAATATCAAGTGTACCTAAGTAGTTAACAGGTACTGAGCCCAATGCTTTTTTCGCGTACTCGCCGTACTGTTTTTTATTGATTAAATCTAATTGCTTTTGTGGTGCATCAAATGGTGCAACACCAGTATCTTTAGCAACAATACCTTCAAGCGTAGTATAAGGCGTAGCCGTTAAACCATCTTGAGGAGAATAACCTTTTACATTACCGTAAGTAATACGCAAAGTGCTGTTAGCATCCGCATATACAGGTAAGTCGTTATCGTTGAAGTAAGCGATAAGCGCTTCCATGTACTTAGGACGGAAAGCTTGAATATTACCTGCTAGCTCTTTCGATTTGTCTTCAATCGCTTTACGTTCTTTAAAACTAGAAACAGCTAATTGAATAAACGGGTCTTTGCTGTTGTTAAAGTCACTTACAGAGTTATTCATCAGCGCTAAACGTTGTTCTTGTGAATTAAGTTTGGTGTTTTTATACATTTTGCTTAATTGCTTGCGAAGCTTCTTCTCGTTAAAGTTTTTAGCTGTGGTATTGGTTAACCCAAAGAATTTATCAAATGATTTAAGACGCTCAGCTTTAGGTAAAGCAACGTAGTGCGTTAGCATAGCTACAAGGATTTCTTGATCAATTTTTTCATCATAACGACGATCAACAGATTTCATGCCTTGTTCAAAACGGGCGATATCACGTTCTTGATAACCACGTTCACGGTCAATATTTGCTTTAGTGTTTTCAACGGCTAAACGGTGAAGTTTTTTCGCAGTTGATAACATTTTGCTGTAACGCATATAACCTAAAATTAAATCACGTGCTTGTTGCTTATCATCCATTTTAACTAATTTGTCTAAACCAGATAACGCTTCACCATATTGGGCTTTACGCTTTGCACTGCTGTTTAACCATTTAGCTAAGTTCGTTTCAAGTGTTTGCTTACGTTGTAAAAAAGTACCCTTGTTGTAACTGTGGATCATTGAACCATAGTTTTTAGCATAGTTAGCAAGACCAGCTAATGTGCTTTCATATTTAATACGCGCTTCACTACCTACCTCTGAATGCGTATGAATTAAATCAATAATCTCTTCACGGTACGCTTTAGCGTGTGGGTAAGTCCAAGAGAAAGTATTTTCAACTTCATAAGCTGTACGGTAGCGGTTAGTTCGGCCAGGGTAACCAAGAACCATGATGTAATCACCGTCATCAACACTGCTTTTGTTTACTTTTAAGTGATGTTTAGGTTTGTATGGAACATTGTCTTTACTGAAATCAGCAGGTTGACCATCTTTACCAACATAGGCGCGGTAAAAACCGTAATCACCCGTGTGACGTGGCCACATCCAGTTATCGATATCGCCGCCGTATTTACCAATACTGCTAGCAGGCGCATGAACTAAACGCACATCACGAATAGTAAGCTGCTTGAATAAGTAATATTCTAAACCGCCGTGAAAGTTAACTACACTACAGCGGTATCTATCATCATTTTCACATTCAGCGACTAATTTTTTAGAATTGGTATCAACCGCTTTGTAACGATCACTACCTGACATTTTCTCTGTAACGCCTGATTTTACCAATTTAGTTACTTCGGTAATCTCTTCTGTTACATAAATGCGACTACCTGGTGTTGCTGGTAATTCTTCAGCGAAATTTTTAGCTAAAAAACCATTTTTAAGTAAGTTGTTTTCTGCTGTTGAGTTGTATTGCACTGAACCGTAAACACAATGATGGTTAGTTGCTACCAAGCCCTGATCAGAAACAAACGATGCGGTACAACCACCCAAACTAACAATGGCACCCATAGGGAAGCCGGTAAGATCGGTTAAATCATTTGGATTTAACTTTAAACCCGCGTTGGTTAATTCTTTAGCGATAGTTGGTAATTGGTTTGGTTGCCACATACCTTCATCGGCTAATGCTGAACCTGCGCTAAGAGCTAGTGTTGGCAGTATTACTGACCAGCTCAGAAATTGTTTCATTTTAATCATAGCTATCCTACTTTTCTTATGTAGTTTTGAACCGAATCAAATTAGTTGTGGGACTACATTTTATGTTATTTAGTTGTTATTTGATTGTAATTTTTTTGATAAAAAATATCGACAACAGAGTGTGCGCTAGTGATAACCCTTAGTCAAAAAAAACAACGAAAATTATTCATTTCAATTGTAAAGATAGGTTTCAAAAAGTAATTCACGAAGTGCCATTATTGCCATAAAACTTATCATTAACAGTGGCGTATATTTTTATGCTTTAAGCAGTAGTCATGAAGTTAGCACCTATTGAGCTTTACTTGTTCTTTAGCAATAAGTTGATCAAATTACAGTTATTGCAAATAAAAACAATTCTCACTTGTAATTGTAATCAAGTGTCATTATCATTAGCGCAAATAACATTAATTCTCGTTCTTATTTGAGTGATTCCATGAATAACGTCCTAAAATTTATAGCCATAAGTACTCTATTTCTCTTTCATCATCAAAGTTTTGCGGCTAGTGAGACTGAGTTACAGACCGAAATATTAAAGCAGAAAGAGCAACTGCAGTTGATTGAAAAACAATTAGCAGAATTAAAAACAACAATGATAAGTGCGCAAGAGCAGCGTCATGAGGAAAAAACAGCAAGTTATAACAATGATAAAAATTGGCAAATTAACTCATACGGTAGTGTGCTTTATAAGAGCGAAGAGATTTATCGTAATATCCAAGATATTGACCCAGAGCGAAAAGCGACCACTGATTTAGAGCGAGTCGTCTTAGAGTTTGTTTACGACTTTGATGCTAAATGGCAAGTAGAAATTGAACTTGAATATGAACATGGCGGAGTGGGTTCAACGCTTGAATATGATGGTTTTGAAGAGTTTGGCGAATTTGAAACCGAAATTGAAGCAGGCGGTGAGGTTATTGTTGAAAAGCTACAAGCAAAATATACAGCCAATGAAAACTTCACCATTAAAATGGGTCATATCTTTGTTCCTGTCGGTTTAGGCACAGACTTACATAAACCAGGTCAGTATTTTACGACTCAACGACATTGGAGTGAAGCCACACTCATCCCACAAGTATGGCACGAAACAGGCGTTAACTTGATCAGTAAATGGCAGGGATTCACGGCACAAACCTTAATAACAACAGGTTTAAATTCAGAGTATTTTCGAACTTATGAATGGGTAGCTACGGGACATCAAAAAAGATTTGAACAAGTGAATGCTGATGATTTAGCACTAACGCTTCGTTTAGATTACGGTGACATAAAAGCAGGTAAAGGGTTTGGCGTTAGTTATTACACAGGTGACACTTCAGGAAACCGCAATAATACCGCTAAAGTTGCTGGTGACGGAAATCTCACTATCATCGGTCTTCATGGAGCTTACCGCTATGAAAACTGGCAAGTTAGAGGGCAATATCTCTTTGGTACTTTAGATGACAGTGAAGCGATAACCAATGCCAATAAAACCACACCTGGCCTTAAACCAGGTAACTTCGCACAACTGGGCAGTGAAGCAGAATCTTCATTTGTTGAACTTGCTTATAACAGCCAAGGTCTTTTTAATTTAAGTAATCCTCTTTATTTATACACCACTTATGAATATGCCAACCCAATCAAAGAGGTTGAGCAGGGCAATGCAACTGAACGTTTTAATAAAGAATCAGTTGCCTTAGGTATTAATTACTTTCCTATCAAAAACATTGTCTTAAAAGCTCAAGTAGCACAACAGATGTATGCACAAAGTGATTTGGATGACAGCACAAGCTTCAGTCTATCGATGGGGTACTTTTTCTCAATATAAAAACTTTAATAATAGGGTCTGTTGAACTTTCGAAATTATTTTTGCAGCGAATTGTTGGGTATTTATACAAGGCAGAGCATTTGTCATGTGGT
Source organism: Colwellia sp. Bg11-28 (assembly GCF_002836245.1). Taxonomy (NCBI): domain Bacteria; kingdom Pseudomonadati; phylum Pseudomonadota; class Gammaproteobacteria; order Alteromonadales; family Colwelliaceae; genus Colwellia; species Colwellia sp. Bg11-28. The sequence continues at coordinate 183,260 of NZ_PJBA01000008.1, read as the reverse complement.
TATTCCACATAAAAAGGCGATATCGCAGTAAAAAGACCCTACAAACGCTGTCCGAAGGATTCGGCTAAAAGCGTTTTACTCTTTGTTAAGCAGTGTTTACTTAGAATGACTAGGTCACACACTACTCGCGCGATTAAAACGCTTTACTCTCTTTAAAAAAGGCGAACAAAATTTAACTGCGAAAGGTTAACAGACCCTAGTTAATCAATATCAATATTTAAACAAGGAATATAATAAAATGTTAAAAAAATCACTTCTGGCTTTGGCCTTGTCGAGCGTATTTCTTACTGGTTGCGGTGGTAGTTCATCAAATGATGCTGTTGTACCTGAAGTAGAATCAAAATTTACTTTTGACGCAACAGAAATGATCACTAATTTAACCAATGATGTGATTGTTGCAGGCTATAAAAATCTTAATGATGAGGCCGCAGTTTACTTATTAGCCACTCAAAACTTAGCCAATACGGCTACGGAAGAAAATTTAGCGGCAGCGCAACAAGCTTGGAAAGATGTTCGTGTACATTGGGAACAAGGCGAGTCTCATATATTCGGTCCTGTTGATGCACTTTCTATTGACCCACATTTAGATACTTGGCCATTAAATACCAGTGACTTACAAGCATTGTTAAATACTCAATCAGGTTTTAACGCGACTCAATTAAAAGCATTTAATGATGACGTACAGGGTTTCCATACCATGGAGTTTTTATTGTTTGGTGACGGTGTTGCCGACAATGAAAAAGCTATTGGTGAAATGACAGCCTTAGAGCGTGAATATTTATCTGCTACTGCGGAGGTTTTCAAATCTCATACGCAAACATTGTTTGATGCATGGACTGTTGCCAATGATCCTAATGATGCTAACTCTCCAGCCTATAAAGACTTATTACTAACTCCGGATAATGAGGTTTATTCTTCTTCGTTAGGTGTAGTCCAAGAATTAATTAACGGCATGATTGGCATAGTGGATGAAGTCGGCAATGGTAAAATCGCTGAACCTTTTGGCAGCAGTATTGATAATATCGATACCACAAAAGTAGAATCACAATATAGCTGGAACTCTCTGGCTGATTTTACTGACAATATTCAAGGTGTTCAAAATGTTTATCGTGGTGAGTTTCTAGGGCAAGCGGATAAAACCGGTATTATTGATTTTGTTACAGCAGCGGATGCTGCTATTGCAACGCGCGTCGATACTGAAATAGTTGATGCTATCGCAGCCATTAAAGCCGTTGCTGGAGACAATGACCTACCTTTTAGACAGGCCATTAATGATGCAGATGCTCGCGTTCGAATTCAAACAGCAATTGATAAGTTAACAACATTGCAAACCTCGTTAGAGAATGATGTGCTAACGCAGTTGAATGAATGGCAACAGCCGTAGTCGTGTAGCTAGTTATCATGAGCGTTTTTCAAGGATGAATGTTGTGCAAGGATGCACAATCGTTTAGAAGAATGTCCTGGAAGTATTCCTATGAAAATTTTAATAAGAGCAAAATGGTCAAACTTGGCCATCATTATCGCAAGTTCGATAATTGTTTCTGGCTGTAACTCAAGCAGCTCAGATAAAAAAGAAGAAACACAATCAAAAGCCCAAGTTGCCTATACCCATATAAGCCAATTAGGTGGTGATGCTACCGCGGTAAGTGCGAGTGATTCAGGACATGGATTTTCAACGCCTATGCCTAATCTAACTACTGAACAGTTAACTCAACATTTAGCCGGAGATGCTCATTTTGAAACAGCATTTACTACGGCTCCAAATAGTGAACACCCTGAACTCGATGGTTTAGGGCCTGTCTTTAATAATCAAGATTGTAATTCTTGTCATCAACGTGATGGTCGATCGTCAACGATTACCTTGGCACAAGGTCAAGAGCGTGTTTTATTGGGTTCTGAAGCTGGAATTTTCTTACGCATGAGTATTGATGATGGTGAATGTTCTAATCCATCTGCAGATAACAATTACTGTAAAAATGCGGGTGTTGATGGTTTTGGCACACAGCTATTTCATCGGGGCGTATTAAAAGCTCGAGATGATTGGCAAGAAAACCCTTTCATTGGTCAAGCAGATGTGTATCTTGCGTATGAATATTCGACCGTGGAATATGCCGATGGCAGTTCCGTTGAACTTAAAAAGCCTATTTTTTCGATTGAACAGCCTTATGATGTGAGTGCCGAAAACCGTTTAGACAGTGCTATTTTACAAGCCGATGTTCGATACAGTCCAAGAAATGGTATGCCAGTGTTCGGCTTAGGTTTGCTTGAACTTATCAGTGATACTGATATTTTGGCAAATGCCGATGAAAATGACTCTAATAGTGATGGAATATCTGGGCGTCCAAATTGGGTGTTTGATCCTATCAAAGCACAAAGTAATGATCCTGTACCTGTCTCTTTAGGTCGCTTTGGTTGGAAAGCCAGTACGCCGAGCGTTCGTGTGCAATCACTTGGGGCATTACGAGGCGATATGGGCGTGACCAATCCATTATTCCCGGATGAAAGTATTGCTAACACGCCTTTGCATGAAAGTTATTTAACACGGACAAACTTTGTTGATACCGGTGTTGATGAGCAAGGTAATACCGAAGCTTCGCAAGAATTTTCTGATGAGGTGGTGTTTTATGCTGAAACGTTGGCAGTACCAGCAAGACGAAATATTGAAAATGAATCTGTGATAGCGGGTGCCCAGCTTTTTGATCAAGTTAATTGTACTGGCTGTCATCAACCCGATTTTACCACCGCAAAGGGTGAGTTATTAGTGGGTGGTTTACCAGCACCTGATGGTTTGAAAGGTCAGAAAATATATCCTTTCACTGATATGTTGCTGCATGACTTAGGCGAAGGTTTAGCTGATAACCGTAGAGACTTCACTGCTACCGGCGTTGAATGGAAAACCAGGCCTTTATGGGGAATAGGTTTAACTAAAACGGTTAACCCTGCCGCAGGATTTTTACATGATGGTCGAGCTGCAACGGTTGAAGAAGCTATTTTATGGCACGGCGGTGAAGCACAGCAAAGTAAAGCAGACTTCATGGCTATGACACCAGCAGATAGACAAGCGTTATTAGATTTTGTTATGTCATTGTAGTGACCGATAAAATAGTACTTATCTTTAGTTCATCTTTATTTTTTTAGTGACAGCCCTAAGACGGAGTTGTTTTTTTAAGTCATTAACGCTAATAAACTTACTGCTAGCCATAACTCAAAGGTGACGCAGAAGCGACTTTGATTACTGATAGCATTGTCGCATTCACAGATAGAACGTGTGGTGTTGCACAAAATCCCCCTAAAAAGCTTACCAATTAAATGCTGATTTTAATGATTTTCGTTGAGATAATGATAGGACAGTGATTTCAGTCTAAAAAACATGATTATTATTGAATAAATATTCACTAATTGAGTATCAATAGTGTAGAATTAATTAATATCAATTAATTATATGAAGAAGCTAAATGACTAGCACCCGAAAACAAAAAGAATCCCTATTAGTTCAAGCATTTAAAAGATTATTAAAAGAACAATGTTATGGTTCTCAAGGTCAGTTAGCAGAAGCTCTTGCTTCGCAGGGGTTCGAAGATATGTCGCAAGCGAAAATTTCTCGCTTATTATCTAAACTCGGTGCAGTTAAAACGCGTAATACCAATAATGAAATGATTTATATTCTGCCGGATGAATTGGCCGTACCAAAATCAAAGCAATCAATCGAATCAGTGGTATTGAGTGTTAAGCATAATCAAATGCAAATTATCTTAAAGACAGGTATTGGCGCTGCGCCATTAATTTCTCGTATGCTGGATAGCATGGGTGAGTCTGCAGGTATTTTAGGCACCCTTGCTGGTGACGACACCATTTTCATTGCTCCGGTTGATGTCGATAATATTGAAGAAATCACCGTTTCGATTCGTAACTTGTTAGCGGTAAAAGATGAACAGTAAAAAATGACCTTAGCGTCCTACTAGAATAATAATCCTCGCCATACTTCGCGAGGATTAACTTAATTTATCTAAACTCTTCAGCTATCCTTAGTCATTAAACCATCACACAACACCTTAGAAAACATGGTTATATTGTGCAGAAACAATGTAAGCATCACCTTGTGATTCGAATGTCCACTGTTGACCTAAGTCATCTTTTTCAGTGAATGTTTCACTATTGCCTTGAATGACACTGACACCTAAATCTATCGATGATTGGTCGTCAAAGCTATAGTTTAAGCCGCCACTTATCCATATACGATTACTATCAGGAATTGAGATCGATCGATGTTCTTCATCGGTGGGTGTTTGGTCATAAGCAATACCTGTTCTGAGCTTTATATTGCTACTTAATTGATAGGTGGCACCAATGGCATATCGCACTGAATCAGCAAAGTTCTCTTCTTTTGAAAACACAGGGTCTTCTACACCTTCAGCGTATCCCGCTAGCTCATCAAAACTACTCCAACCAGTCCACACGGCTGAGTAATGCACAGCTAAGGAACTATTTAATTGATGAAAACCTGAAAACTCCATAATAGCTGGCAAGGTTATATCCATGGTGCCCATGTCTACGTCACCCGCTAAGCCACCAAGGTTAGCTGGTAAACCATTACTGTAATCACCTTCAAGTGTTAGTTCTACTTCACTTCGATAACTAAAACCTAGTCTATTGTTTTCGTTAAAATCATACGATAAACCTAGGTTCCAACCATAGGATATATCATCGCCAGCCAAATTTGCGGCCACCGTTTCAGGTGGCAAAGGCAGCGGACTGTCACCAAAATTACGTATTAATGAAGCATCGGCATAAATAACATTTAACCCCCCAGCTATGGCAAAGTTATCATTTACTTTATAAGAGAGGCTGGAATTAAAATTAACCGTAGTAATTGACGTTTCCCCCGCGAGTTGCCCCGCAGCATAATCATCATCAAACTCAGTGGCTAAACCAAAATTAGAGAAGGTGCCAAAACCTAGAGCAAACTTGTCATTTAGCGGCACTACTAGATATATTGCTGGAATGATGGCACTTGGCGCAATACTACTATCATTCAATGCTACTGGGTTAATACCCGTTGGTGCATCAATACCCGTTAAGCTGACATCAGGTATAACGTAAGTGCCAGTAAATGATAACTCTATTTGATCAAATTGCGCCATAAGGGCAGGGTTGCGTGCAATTACAGATGCATCATCGGCAATTGCAGCTTCACCAGCAAACGCTCGACCTAAACCAGCAGCACTATGCTCAGCCAACTGAAAGGCGGCGCCGACACTGTAAAATGATGAACAGGTTAACGATAGTGTTAACAATGTTTTATTGAATGTCATAAGTTTGGACCATGTAAAAAGGATAAAGTAATGAGCCTACCTTAAAGGTTAGTTTTGAACTGTTATCAACAGTGAAAACTAGTATTCACTTGTGAACAGCTTTAGCGTTATTTTGATCATAGTGCTGTTGGCTATTGCGGATTTTTACTCTTAACCATATTGATTTAGAACATCAATAGAGGCTCTAGCGATAATATTTATTATTTGCTTGAGATTTTGTTAATGTAGGTCAAAACATGGCATTAGTTCCTGCTTTAACATGCCAACATTGATAATAGATAGTAGGAAGTTTTATGAGTTCAATTCCAGAGTACATGACGACAAAACATAGAGAATGTGATGAGTTTTTTTCTGAAGCCGAAGCCGCTGTTGCCGATAAAGATTGGTCGTTGGCATTAGCTAAATGGCAGCTATTTACCAGTGAATTAACTGAGCATCTTGCCCAAGAAGAAGATACTTTATTTCCACAGTTTGAACAAGCTACTGGAATGACAGCAGGACCGACACAAGTCATGCGCATGGAACATCAGCAAATGCGTGCGCTGGTTCAATCCCTTGATAATGCGCTTGCTGCCAAAGATAAAGATGAATATTTAGGCTTATCTGAAACCTTGATGGTAATGATGCAGCAGCATAATATGAAAGAAGAAATGATGCTTTATCCTATGATGGCGCAACATTTAAGCGATGGCGAGCAGCTTATCGAGGGCTTTAAAGCCAACGCAGCAGTTTAAATCATCATGGAGCTTGTAGCTGTTGATGTAAGTGAACTTGCTCCACCTGAGCCAATGACAGTGATATTAACTGCGTTGGCTAGTTTGGATCTAGGTCATTGTTTATTGGTTACTCATAGACGGCAACCCTTTCCTTTGTATGAAAAACTGATTAAAGCCGGTTGGGCGTACCACTGCCAAGTACATGATGATGATCATATTTCATTGTTCATCTATCGCCACATCGAACAACAATTGTTTGAACAGCACTTTGACGGTCAAACCTTTCAAAGTACAACAAAGTAAGGGCTCGCTATGAATATGTCAGGCTTGTCATTTAATGCATTACCTCCTATCGATTTACCTTTTCGTTTTTTCTTAAGTGCACCAATCTTTATCATCGCTTGTGCGCTATTAGTTTTATTTTCAGGGGAAACTCTTTGGCTAAGTCGTTGGCAGCCGAGTATGTTGGCGCTGACACACGGCTTTACCTTAGGCTTTATAACCATGGTGATGATGGGCGCATTATTACAATTATTACCCGTAATCGGTGGTATTGGTATTGCTAAACCTAGACTCATTGCGACCACTAGCCACGCTTTATATTGTGTTGGTGTAATGGCCTTAATGCTCAGTTTTATTCTTGCGACTAACTGGTTAACGCTCGCTGCATTGGTGTTGCTTAGTTTGGGGTTAAGTATTTATCTCGGTGCTATTATTTGGGTGCTAATCAAAAAAATAAGCCAGGGTGATTCCATTAATTGCTTTCGCTTAGCGATAACGTCATTGGTAATATTGCTGCTGTTAGGAATATTGCTTTTAGCCAATAGATTAGGCATCACGGTGCCATTTATTAGCCTTGATAAACATGTTACTGATATCCATGCGCTAATGGGGTTAGTTGGCTGGGCAGGTATGTTAATTATTGCGGTGAGCTTTCAAGTATTGCCTATGTTTCATGTTGCTCCCACTATGCCGAAATACATAAGACAATATCTTGGTATCAGCATTTTTATCTTACTGATAGTGTATGCTTTTTATACTGAGTTTACCTTAGGGCTAATTGTCATTAGTCATGGCGTGTTTGCCTTTAGCTTATTTTATGTGATCAATAAGCGCAAACGTAAAGTACCCGACACCAGTATTAAGTACTGGCAATTGGCTGCGGGAACATTATTGTTACTCAATATACTGTACTTCTTACCGGATAGTTTTTATAGCGCAGCACAGACCCCTTTATTTATATCACTACCTGATAAGGGGATGTTATTAACGGCAGTTTTCATTTATTTTTATTTGCTTTCCGTGATCCAAGGTATGTTACTAAAAATATTACCCTTTCTGAGTTACACCCATCTTCAACAACGCTGTTTGATTGACTTCTCTGCGATGCAATTCATTCCTCATATGCATGAATTTTTAAATAAAAAACATGGTTTAGCACTTTACTACATGCATATTTTTAGTGGATTATCACTGGTGGCAGTACTCTTTGAACCGAGCTTATATTTTGTCTTTGCTATTTTACTGTTACTTGAATTTATATGGTTATTAGTCTTAATGGTGAGGTGCATGCGTTTATATTTTACCGTCAATCAGAAAATCAACTTGTCCAATACCCTGTAACTGATTAGTATGCTCGCTAATAAATTCTTACAGGCTAAATAGGTCCTTTTATGAATACTGTCACCTTAGTTTCAGCTGAAAAATCAGCACAACAAATAACACCCTCAAAAGTTATTTGTATAGGTCGTAATTATGTAGACCATATCAAAGAGCTGGCCAATGAAATACCGGATGAAATGGTGGTGTTTTTAAAGCCTAATTCAGCAATTAATACCGTGCTTAATGCTAAGCATAATAATGATGTATTACATTATGAGGCTGAGTTAAGTTTTCTCTACCAGGGTGGAAAATTCACTGCAGTGGCCCTTGGTCTAGATTTAACTAAACGCGAAGTACAAGGAAAGTTAAAAGGTAAAGGACTTCCTTGGGAACGTGCTAAGGCATTTGATAACTCAGCTATTTTCAGTGATTTTGTCAGTATTGAGCAAGAAGACATTCAGACATTAAACTTATCACTTATGATTAATAATGTTCCCAAGCAGCAGGGGGGCGTTAATTTAATGATGGCAAAACCTGATGATATCTTAACGGAACTGCAAACGTTTATGAGTCTTGAAGATGGCGACATTGTCATGACAGGTACACCGAAAGGCGTGGGTGTTATTGGTGTAAATGATAACTTTACGGGTCAAGTATATTTGAGCCAAGAAGATAAATTAGTGGATAATAAAGTACTACTTGATTGCCATTGGCAAGCACAGTAATTACCTTACGAAGTTATACTATTTTTTATTAAAGCTGCAAAGCTTGCTACACTTAATGTAGGCCCTTTTATACCCCATTGATAGGAAAGGCTATGGAATACGAATTTGTACACGACGCCATAACAGGCGAAGCCCGAGCGCTCTTTTCTTTAGAGCATGAGGTCATAGGTCCGTGGATGGAAGTTGAACTAGGACATAACGTTACTAAGCTTACCGATCTACTAACTGCGATTGATAACATTGAAACCGGACAGTCTCAAGAGCTACTCATCACAGGTAGCGAATATTCGATTACCTTAAATAATGAAGATGTCTCGATTCAAACTAATGTGAGCATGAATGGTTCGTTAAACGGCAGTGGTGAAGGTTTACCTGAGATGTTAACCGATGAGCATATTCATTTAGATCAAAATGAAATGGCTAGCTGTGGTTTAGATGACTTTAGAGCGTTATTACTTTCTTGGGGCCAGTTCACTAACGGTTTACGATAAACCATAGGTGAACTAATTAAAGGTGCTTTGCTAGCATCTTTAATTAGTTAGTTGTGCCGTTATTATTTGTTATGTACTCACAGTAAACTCTGAAACTAAACTCTGTAAAGTCGCTTCATCAATTGCCAATATCTTGCAAACATTTTCTTGCACATAGGGCCAGTCCGCACTAGAAAAATCGGAATACTTCATTGAAATTAACTGTTCACTTAACTTAAGTACAGCAAATAAATCTTGCTCTTGTGAGCCGTTAAGTTCACTAATAAAGTTTCTATCACGGTGCTGTAAAATAATTTGGCACACGTCTTTGGGTAGTCGCCATGAACTGGCAACATAATAACCAATAGTCGCATGATTCACGCCATAATGTTGTTCTTCAGCTTGAGTAAGCGCGATCTCTGGCGTTGTTAATGCATTATCTAATAGCTGTTGGTAATCATTATATTTCATCGCCATCACAGGTACACCGCAGGCATGAAATAACCCTAAGCTAAAAATCTATCATTAGCAATCTCAGGTTTATACCTTTGCCCAAGCAACATGGCCGCATTGGCAATATCAGAAGTGACTTGCCAAAAGTCTTCCAAATTAATGCTGCAGCTTTTGGGATCAAAACTCTTTTTAAGTAAGCTACCCGTGACCAACATGACGACACCAAAAATACCAATGTAGTTCACTGACATTTTTATATCGGTTATTGTTCTACCTAGGCCGTATAGAGGCGAATTAATGGTTTTTAAAATAGTAGCGCTGACCGCGATGTCTTTACTAATGGCACGGCTAATGGCGTTAATATCTGGATTTGCTTCTGCCATAAGTGTCAATAACTCTAGCAGCAGTTTGGGTTGGGCCGGAACAGAGAAGCCACGACCAATATCATCTAAAACACTTTGATCAACAATTAACATAAGACTAATAAAAGCTATAAAAATATGGCATTAGTGTATGTTATAAAAAACCTGCTTGCTATGTTTCTTATCAAATAACGCCATCATTTGTTGTCTGAATTTTTGTCTGTATTACCCTTAATAAAAGATGAGCTTCAATCATAACTCTCTCAGGAATCCTGAAACTTAAATCTTGGCAAAACTTTCTTATAAAACTTATAAATCAGTGTGTTATATAAATCATCATCACGAAAAAACCAATGATGATAGTGTTGAAAGCGAGAATGTAAGTAAAACCTTTGATACCTTCCTTAAGGCTGTACTCATGTACGTTAAGATACCAAATCCAAATGGCACACATAATAATGGGCATTAAAAAGAAAAATTTTATCATAATGGTTAACTTGTGCTCGAATTAAGGGATGTCTCATTCCAAGGGGCAACTTTAAGTAACATCAACATACCTGGAACAGCTAAAGCCGTACAAAGAAAATAGAAATTTGTCCAACCTATTGCTTCAACAATGACTCCTGTTGTGGCATTAGCAAAAGTACGTGGTACTACGGCTAAGGCAGTAAATAAGGCAATTTGTGTTGCTGCAAAGGCGGGATTAGTCGTTTTAGCAATAAAAGCTGTGAAAGCAGCGGTGCCTAAACCAACGCCTAAATACTCAAATCCCATAGCGATGGCTAAAGCATAGGTGTTATGTCCAATTTCAGCGAGGGCAGCAAAGCCTAAAATACTTAAAATTTGTACAAAACCGAATAACCATAGCGCTCGATTAATGCTGAGCTTAACCATCACTAAGCCGCCAACGACTATACCAATGGTCATTGCAATTAATGAGGAGGTCTTGGCAACAACACCTATTTCAGTTTTGCTAAAGCCCATATCAATGAAAAATGGCGTTTGCAATGCTGTCGCCATATTGTCTCCTAACTTATAAAGTACAAGAAACAATAGCGTATAACCTGCAGATTTAAGCCCTTTACTCTGAACGAAGTCTTTAAATGGTAAGACAATAGCTTCTCGCAGGCTTTTAGGTGCAGCATGCTCAGAGTCTAACTCTTTAATGAACAGTGTTAGTAATACGCCTAATAACATGAAAGCTGCGACTATCACGAAGACCGACTGCCAACTCATATGATCGGCTAGAATAAAAGCGAGTGATCCCGGTACCAGTCCAGAAAGTCGGTATGCCTGAACATGAACTGAGTTACCTAAGCCAAGCTCGTTATCGGGTAATAACTCTCGTCGATAGGCATCAAGCACGATATCTTGGCTGGCACTGAAAAAAGCCACTGCTGCAGCTAAATAAGCGACAGACCATATATCCATTATAGGATTCACAAAGCCAAAACCAGCAATAGAGCCTAACAGTAAAAGTTGTGTTACTAACATCCAACTTCGTCGTCGGCCAAGTATGCCCAGAGAGTAGCGGTCCATGAGTGGTGACCAAAGGAATTTCCACACATAAGGAATGCCAATTAATGAGAAAAGTCCAATTTCAGTAAGACTTACCCCTTCATCACGTAACCAGCCTGGAACCAATTGATATAAAACAAACAGTGGTAGACCTGAGCTAAAGCCAGTAAAAATACAAATAAGCATGCGCTTATTTAAAATAGCCTCTTTAAAGGAACTGTTGTCTACTTGGCTAGTTGTGGGCATTTGCGGCATTAACGAGTAACTTAAATTAGGTTTTTATTTCTTCTAAGTTTATCAGAGGCTTGTTGTTTGCAGAAGCGGTATGCGATATTTGAGTGATATTTAGTGACGAATCGCTAATCGGCTCAGTTACGGGATAGGACGCCAGCCAATACAATCAATAGGATAGCTACCGATACCGTTAAAAAAATCTAAGCAGGTATTCATTTCACTTTTGAAAAACAGATCTTGGTTTAAGGCTTGAGCACCATGTAAGCTAACTTCATGCATCAAATGCCAAAATACACGTTCTTTAGCGCTGTGTGGTGTTTCATCAATCACTTTTAATAAAGTCCACTCAGACATGGTATCTAAAATAAAATGGTCGAGCTCAGTATAGTGTAGTTTTTTCTCAATGACTGCGCTCACGTAGGCATGCATTTGTAGTATTTTATGATCGATGAATTGTTCAATTATCATGATGTCCCCTTAAAATACATGTACCGTTTGGTACAGAAGATGACGGTGGTTAGCTATAGGTTTAATTTTCACCGAAAAGTATTAATGCCTTTATTATTGCTTCACGGCTTGAATTGAAGTGCGAGAAAATTTATTGGCTAACTTATGTATCGGTGATAGTTGGCTTTTTGTCAAAGAAAATTCATTTTTATTTAGTGTTTTTTTGTAATTTACTGTTGGTGAAGATTATTATTAAACTTACTCATCAGCAGGTAATAATGTGGCTTTAATTAAAGTGACGTGTTTTATCGGGACATCATTCCAAGCCATAGTTTCGTTATAATCTGTTGGTACTTTTGCGATGGCTTCTAGTACTTCTTCACCCTCAATAATAGCGCCAAAAACCGCGTAACCCCATTTTCTTCCAGGGTCTAACGTTGTATTATCCGCAAGATTAAAGAAGAATTGGCGGTTGGCAGTATGGGGTCTATTTTCTTTCGCCATCGCGATAGTGCCCATTTCATTTTTCAGGCCATTTCCTGATTCGTTAACAATATTTTTGCCTAATTCTTTGGCGGTAAATTTAGCGTCATAAGCACCACCCTGTACAATAAAATCGTCTATTATGCGATGAAATATAGTGTTGTTATATTCACCTTTTACCACATACTCCAGAAAATTATTCACCGTAATGGGTGCTTTCACTCTATCGAGTTCAACTACAATAACGCCCATAGATGTTTCTAATTTTACTTTAGGATAAATATTAGTTGGATCAACCGCATAGCTAAAACTACTTAAGATTAGCAAGGTGCTTGTTATAATAAATTGAACGATATTTTTCACAATTATCTGCCTACCTTTGATTGAAGGATGTTTGTCGCATTGCCTAATATTATAAGAAGGTTTTAATATCTTTACTGGTTAGGATTTGTTTTATCAAGGTACTTAAATGTTGATTAAATTCACGTTCTAATACCGCGATATCTGCGTTAAGAGCACCTTCACTGTGCGCTCTATTTTTAAAGCTGCTAGTTAGCGTCTGTTTGGTATTATCAATTGAAACTTTGATGATAATTTCACTTTGAGTGCTGTAACTGACACTTTCTTGATCAACACTGATAATAGCTTTTTCTATGGAAACGGTTATTTGATTATTTGCTGAGCTAGCCAAAGATAAACCTTGTTGTTGCCACTGCTTCACTAATAGTCCTTGAATAATATCTTCAAGGCGTTGCTCGGACGAAAGAATGATTGCCGCTTCATCTTTTTCTAGTATCTGGATGATATGCGGGCTAGTTCGCATATCAACAACGTTCAGCTGTGCTTCTTTGCCAGATAATTGATTTGAGGGTGATAGATAAACTTGAGGTGAAACAATTAAATGTGTAGGTGCAGTACTACAGCCGACAATGCTCGTAAGCAATAAGGTTAGGGCTATTGATTTAAGTGTATTGAAGTTCATTGTTTTCTCTATTTTATCGTTTAATTGCTGATTGAGTGACAAACTTATCATTACTGGCGATTAGGGTTTCATTACCAAATAGACGCTGTAACTTAATATGATAAGCTAATTTTTGGTTACCAATAATACGTAACTCACCACCTTTTTTTAATACTCGGTGACTGTCTTTAAACATCTGCCAAGCGATATGATCAGTTGTCGCGGTATTTTGATGAAATGGCGGATTACATAAAATCAAATCAACACTACCACCTTCTATATCGGTCAAAGAGTCGTTAAGGGTAAATTCACATTGTTCAATAACGTCAGGCAGGTTTGTCATTATATTCTGCTTCGCTGAAGAAATTGCCATGGTAGATTCATCAATAAACTGAACGTGTGCTTCTGGTTGATTTGCTAAAACGGTGAGGCCGATAACACCATTGCCACAACCTAAGTCTATTACTGTGCTGTTAGCAGCAACTGTAGGCAAATTCTCAATAAAGTATCGTGCGCCAATATCCAGCTTTTCACGGGCATAAACATTGGCATGATTGCTAATGGTTAACTCGCGAGATGGTAAATCATTGGTAGACTTGTGTGGGATAGACCACACAGTTGGAAAAGGGGACTGATGAACTTGCTTATTATCAAACTGACAAAAAACTAAGCGTGCTTTTTTAACTGCTAAAGAGGTTTTTGTTGTGCCTAAATGTTTTTCAAACACTTTTAGAGTTGAGCTGTGGATCTCTTTGGCGCGGTCTGCGGCAATAAAAATACAGTTTTCATTTACTGATTTTTTTATTTGAATGAGTTGTTCGATGAGCAGTGATTTGCTTTTAGGAATTTTATATAAAATGACATCAATATTATTTGGCAAACTATCAAGAGAGTTTAGTTGGGTAAAATGACTATCATCTAAGCTATTTTGCTCGATGTTATAGCTGGCCCCTTCACTACTAATGTAAGAGTCATTAATAGAAATAACTTCAGGATTCTCACTCGTCGATTGGCAAAAATTAACAGCCAGTGCACCAAAAGCATCATTAAAAATAGCCACCTTTGTTTGCGCGTTAATTAAATTTTGATCATGCACATGGTTTATTAGGTACTCATCGGCTGAATCCCATGCTTGTAAACTGCGGTTTACTTGTGAAACAGGGAAGCGACTAAGGAATAAGTTCTTATCATTAACAATAAAAGGGCTGATCATAAAAATTGGCTAAAGGTCAGTGAAAAATTTGCCCGCTATTGTGTCATAATCTACAACATATTGTTGGTCTATCCACTTAAATCAGCTAAAATATTTACTACTTTTAATTCTTCATATTTTACACTCAGCGAGAGAATAATGACTGTTGCCTCTGTTATTGAACAAAAACTGCTTGATGCTTTTCAACCTTCACACTTAGATGTGATTAATGAAAGTAATAACCATAATGTACCGCCGGGCAGTGAGTCACACTTTAAAGTGGTTATTGTAGCCAAAGCCTTTGAAAACGAGCGTTTAATTAAGCGTCATCGTTTAATCAATAACGTACTTTCACAAGAGTTAGCTGAAAAAATTCATGCCTTAGCATTACACACCTACACGGAAAAAGAGTGGCAAGAGCAGTATGCTGGCAAGGCGCCAAGCTCTCCAAACTGCTTAGGTGGCGGAAAGTAGAATATATTGTATTCTGGTCGTACCTCTTTATGCTTGAGGCAAGGTACAATGTCATCAAATACTTGAAAGTTTCTTTCAAACCTTAGCTAAATACATACTCTAGCTGAGTCACTAATATAAATAAAAAGGTTAACTTATGGTTATCAAACCAAAAATTCGTGGTTTTATCTGTACTAATGCTCACCCAGTAGGTTGTGAAGCGCATGTTAATGAACAAATTGCTTATGTAAAAGCGCAAACATCAGCGACTTCTGGTCCTAAAAATGTTTTGGTTATCGGTGCTTCTACTGGTTATGGTTTAGCGTCACGTATCACCTCTACTTTTGGTCATGATGCGAAAACATTAGGTATTTTCTTTGAAAAACCACCAACAGAAAAGAAAACAGGCTCTGCTGGTTGGTACAATACAGCTGCTTTCGTAAAAGCAGCTGATGAAGCAGGTATTTACGCAAAGAATATTAATGGCGATGCTTTTTCTCATGAAATAAAAGCAAAAGCGATTGAAGCAATTAAAGCCGATATGGGTACAATTGATTTAGTTGTTTATTCATTAGCATCACCTCGCAGAACTGATCCAGATACCGGTGAAGTATATTCTTCTACGTTAAAACCAATTGGCCAAAGTGTTACCACTAAAAACCTTAATACCTCAAAGCGTGTTATTGATGAAGTCTCTGTTGAAGCAGCAAATGATGCTGAAATTCAAGGTACTATTGATGTAATGGGCGGCGCTGATTGGGAATTGTGGATGAACGCACTGGGTGAAGCTGGTGTTTTAGCTGAAGGCGTTAAAACCGTAGCTTACACATATATTGGTAAAGAATTAACTTGGCCAATTTATGGTAAAGCGACTATTGGTAAAGCGAAAGAAGATTTAGATAGAGCGGCTACTGCTATTAACGCAGCAACTGCTGATTTGAATGGTCAAGCACGTGTAACCTCTTTAAATGCTGTGGTAACACAAGCCAGCTCAGCTATTCCTATTATGCCTTTATACATCTCAGCTATGTTTAAAGTGATGAAAGCCGACGGTACGTATGAAGGCTGTATTGAGCAAATTGCGAACTTATTCAAAGAGAACATTTATAGTGACTCGCCTCGTTTAGATGAAGAAGGTCGTTTCCGTCAGAATTATAAAGAGCTAGAAGATAGCGTTCAAAAACGTGTTACTGATATTTGGAATAGTGTTGATACTGATACTATTGATGAATTAACTGATTACGGTGCTTATCATCAAGAATTCTTAAAACTGTTTGGCTTTGGTATTGACGGTGTTGATTACGATGCTGATGTTAGTCCTGAAGTTGCTATTAACAACTTAACTTAGGTTTCATTGCCTTCACTGAGGCAATGAAATGTAAATAGTAAAAAGCCGCACTCTTTATTGTTAATAATAGAAAGTGCGGCTTTTTTGTGTCTTGGTGTTAGGCAACAGAATATATTCTTCAGAAAAATGATGATTACTTTGTGCGTAGTGCTGACGTTAGCTACTGATTGTTCTTTAGGTCAACTGATCGTTAAAAGAAGAGATTTAAACAACAACCAAAAATCTATTAGGTTGGCCAATTTTGTTTAACCACTACATTTATCTGTTGGCTTAACAATGCTTCTATTGAAGTTAATTGCCCGACAGTAATATTGATAAATTTTAAACCTAATAGAAAATCATTTTGAGATATACGACGAATTACAATTACGCGTACGGTCATTAACCCTAATTTTTTATCCTCGTTGAGTATAATTTGAAATTGAGTAGGGTGGTGATTGGTGTGACTTAAAATGAAATCAACACATGCTTTGTCTGCGCTGAGTTGGACTCCTGATAAAGAGATATTAATTGCAGTACTTGTTAACTGTTGCTCACTGTCTTTTAAGACGATAGATACCGAAAAATTTACATCTTTTCTAGGATAAAACCTTCTTTCAATCGACATAGTGAGCCTCTATTGTTGCTTTCATTACAACTCTACTTTAGCAAATCTCGTTATAATGTACGTACTTTAATTTGTACTTAGGTTTAAAAATGATCAAGTAACTGATGACCTTGTTCGCTAAGGATAGATTTTGGATGAAATTCTACGCTGGAAAGGTAAAAAGGTAGGACACCCATTGATCGGGATCATTTCAATTAATGGGTGTCCCGAATTGTCGCCTCAATTTTTATGTCTGCTTACGTATCGATAGCGCACCTAATTTTGAGTAACTTCGGCTAATAGATTTGGTCTTCTCTGTGCAAAAGTGAGCGTTAGGTGATTCTACTTTCCCAATACCGACCGTCTATTATAGAGCATGACCCTAGCAATTTACTCTATCGGATTCACTAATTGCTTTAGGTGCTAACGTTAATCGCCCGTTGTATTGATGCAAGACTAACACTGACCTCTTTTTCAATCTCTCGTGATGTTAAGCCCTCACCGTGTAACTTCATTATCTGTAAATGAATAACCTCGGTAATAACATTAGGAAGGCCAAAAGCAGCAGCATAACCATTTTTACGTTCTTTCTTTTTAGGAATAGAAGGTCTATTTATTGGTAGTATTGGTTTTCTTTTTCTATGAACTACTGGAGTCGTTGCAATAATTGGTTCGGGTATTGGTGCTGTGTTCTTATGTTCAATCAATAGCGGTATCGCTTTACTCAGTGCTTTTTCTACAGCGCGAGTAATGATATCTTCAAGTTCATCCGGTGTTAAATTAATGGTGTTATTTTTTTTCGACAATTTCCCTGCGACATTCTGTGACTTTTTAGCTATTATTTTCTGCGACACTTTAGATAGCGAACCGAAAACACGTATTAACTCAGTAGTATCGATTTGTGGCTTACCTAACGTATCACGTACCGTTGTTAACTTGCCGTTAGCTATGTATCGCTGAATTGTTCTTCGTGACTTCTTTACTAGTAATGCGCTATCAGTGATATTGTGAATAGCCATACAACACCTTTTTTATTGTTATTATACTGCGACATATTAGAGGCTTTGATGAGAGGATAGTCAATACTGAAAAAAAGAAAATTAACACTGATTTTTGGATTAGGTGCTACGAATCAATCACACTCCTCTTGCTTTAAAATATTATTTATACTTCTAGAACTCATGTCCGAAAGTAAAAATTAAATAAACAAGGAGGAGAACGTCCGTTTACGTATCAAACTGCCTCTTAGCTGAGGTGACTTTGGTTCACAAAAAACGACCGTTTTGTGGCAGCTACTACCTTTAATATGTCATTCAATAAAATTTACTGTTTCAAAATCTAATTAAATTTACAGTTAGGTCGTTTCCGTGGGCACAGAAGACATAAAGCCTCCCCGAATATGAAGGTCAATTTTCTGATCATATAGCGGACATAAATTTCATACTTCTATGGTGCAAAGATGCACAAAGTGAGATAGGTTTTTACCCCTAATTTAGACTTCTTTGTGGCTTTGCAGACAATTGCGTAAAATATTTATCAATACTTTTTTTAATACGTTATTATCTATCTTTTAATAAAATATAACATTAAAAGTAGCTAACTTTGCACGGTCAACATAATGAGCCGTTAGCTGCGTTATACTACGTTAAAGACGTCAAAAAATACTTAATTATCTAGAGCTATAAACCCATATCATGACAAGAAAAATATTAAAACTGAACGTGAAAAGAAAAATAGTTTCCAAACCAATAGATGAAGTGGTCAAGGATGTATCTCATGATGACCCACAAAAGCGTTTTTTAAATGGCGTAGCCATCAATCCTGAACAATGTATTCACCTAGAATTAGGTTCTCAGCAACACTCCGCGCGAGCTATGGATTTGTTCACGCCAATAGGAATGGGGCAGAGGGGGTTGATTGTTGCACCGCCTGGCTCCGGAAAAACGACCATTTTAAAACATATTTGCCAGGCTGTGGGCGCAGCTTATCCCGATATAAAGCTTTATGCGTTACTCATTGACGAGCGCCCAGAAGAGGTGACGGATTTTAAGCGCAGCGTGCCGGCACAAGTATATGCCTCATCCACGGATGAAAACTATGACCATCACGTACGTGTAGCCAATGACCTTCTTAATATTGCTCGCAAGGAAGCTGGTGAAGGTCACGATGTCATGATTGTCATTGATTCTCTCACAAGGCTCACACGAGTATATAATGCAAATCAAAAGAGCAGCGGTCGTACCATGTCGGGCGGAATTGACGCTAGAGCGATGGAAATACCACGAAAACTGTTTGGCACAGCTAGAAATATTGAGAATGGTGGCTCGATTACCATTCTAGCGACCATACTTGTTGATACCGGAAGCCGAATGGATCAAGTGATATTTGAGGAGTTCAAGGGCACGGGTAATATGGAAATCGTTTTATCACGTGAGGCTGCAAATATGAGGGTTTTTCCCGCATTGGATATTGCGAAAAGTAGCACGCGCCGTGAGGAGCTTCTTCTTAACTCGAAGGATATCGAAAAGGTAAGATTTTTGAGAAGAGCGCTTACCAGCCTTAAACCTGTGGAGGGTGCTAGGAAACTTGTTGAGCTACTTGAGAAATATCCAACGAATGCGGAGCTGTTAAACCGTTAATTACCTAAAATTATTTGAGCGCTTGGGAAATGAATTTTGAGCAAAAAGGTAGAGCTGACAAGTACATCAATTAGACGTGTTTCCGCTACGCTCCAATGCGTAAATTACATAAGCGTTATCCCTATAAAATCTAATCCACCTTTACAGCTCAAACTCCTAATGTCTACACAGTGGTAATTGTGAACGTTTAACTCTAACTCGTTAATTGGCACATAACATCATAGAATATCTTTACTGATATATCTAAAAATATAGCCAAATTAACTATGCCACTATAACCTGAGTTACTTGTTATTGCGCGAAAGGTGGCTAATATTAAAAATAAATAAGGTAAGCATCGTTAATCAGCAATAAAATTTGCAGCTTAAGGTGGCTTAATTAAATTCAAAACCTGATTTTGTAATAGTGATAGCAAATCAGAATTATATTTTTCACCAAAAATAAAGAGAATGTTATGAGTAAAGGTATAGTTAAGTGGTTTAATTCAGATAAAGGTTTCGGATTCATTACTCCAGAAGACGGAAGTAAAGATTTGTTTGTTCATCATTCAGAAATTCAATCAGGCGGTGAATATGCAACATTGGCTGATGGTCAAGCCGTTGAGTACGAAGTGGGGCAAGGACAGAAAGGCCCATGTGCAAATAAAGTTGTTGCTGTTTAAATCGTAGCACATAGACGCATAAGTAAGCGGATGCGTTACACGCACTTGCTTATGCGTTATCGATAGAAAAACTAATCCAAATTAGCTTCACCACCTAAATCACTGATGCCTTCTTCACGCCCTGAGTCTTTCAGTCAACTATTTTTAACAATAATAGTGGCGACTCTCTATCTCTGAGTGACTTCAGATATTTCGTTTCACTATAGTTCGTTCTCGACTTCCAGCAACGAAATAAAATCCGGATCCACTTAAACGCTAATGACCTTACCGCCGACTGATGAGAATTCCCCTTCCTTCTTTGTTGGGTGTAATACAAACCTGCCCAATAAGATGAATGAACGGTTTTAGCTGACCATTCTATAAATGATTGTCGAAGGAATGTTGAGCATTGCCAGCGCCAATGTACCCATGATTTTTGTCCGCTTCTGACGGTTACAGGAGCGACGCCAGCGTACATTTGTACTTCTGATGCAGTCGTAAACCGATCTCTATTTTCACCAAAGGCGACGAGTAACCGTGGTGCCATGCAAGGGCCTGCACTCGGTAAAGATTCAAAGAACTCTGCATCTGGTTGTTCATGAAATAACTTGTCTATCTCGATGTCGAACATGCCAATAGCTCTAACTGTTGTTATTATTTGATCTGAAATTGATATTGCTAGAAGCTGATGTGAATCAATTATAGCGGTATCTTCGGTGATGTATTGAGCATGATTAATGATCTCAATCCGCTTTTCAATTAGTGGCACTGAGCGCCCACCAGCAGCTAAAAAGAACTTTCTTATGGTATCCGCTCTTGCTCTTTTCAACTTTTGCAAACTAGGCCAGCGATGAATAAAATTGCAAAACATTTCCGAATCTCGATGGCTAAACATCTCTAATAATTGAGGAAAGTATTGTTTAAGGACGTATATCAATCGATTCCCAAAACGTCTTCTATCCTCAACTAATCGGCGTCGTTGCTCCACCAGGTACATGAGCTTCCGTATTGGTGTACTTTGTAAAGCAAGGGGTTTGATTTTTTTAGGGTAATTAATCATTAAATCCAAAGCTAACTCAGCATCTGTTGGATCATCTTTAGCTTTGCTCGGTGTAAATGCTTCACGATATTTAGCTAGCAGCAAGGGATTGATAGGGAAGATTGTGATGAAGTTGTATTTTTGCAAAGCATACACAATCGGTCCTTTTGTCAGCTCAATAGATATGGCCAGTTGCCCTCCAAATCGTTGATGTAAAGACTGTACCCAGTCATCTATTTTTTCTGGTGAGTGAGTTAAAACTCCAAATTCACGGGTCGATTGATTGACACCTTGAATACAAAAGTCGTGTTTTTTATCTGCCCAATCAATACCTATATGAGCAGTAAATTCAGTAGTGAACGTAGTCATATTACCTCCTAAACATTAAGGCGTTCAGTCAGTATGCTCAGCTCTTCGAAAGCAATATAGCCAGTAATGAATGGTACAAGCCCTGAGTATTCGTTATTGAGCTTAAGCGTACCTAAAACATCGAAAGCAAAGGAGTAAACATTTAATGTTATGTGGCAATTATTCGTATGAAATAGGCACTTACCTGAACAGATTAAGTATGGTCTTTATCAGGAGTTAAAGACTATAAAGTGGCATAAGTGAACCTTAGAAAATCATTCAAAAAAACATCATGAAATTATTATGGGCTTAAGTCTGCTGCGTACGCTTTGCTGACGTTAGCTACTGATTGTTCTTTAGGTCAACTTATAGCCTGAAGCTGTCATAACCTGTTTAAAGAATATGTCTCATTTGAATAGTTATCTAATTTCCTATAAATTTAGCGAAGGGTAGTTCACTATTTTGACACGACACCCTCCTATTAGTGTGAGTAGACTGAACTGCTGATGCTTAATAAACGGGGTCAGATGATAATTTCAAAGGCCTAAGTGGCCGCTAGTTTATTGACGCCGCATCTAAATTCTAGATTGTTGATTTTTCTCGACTCTTTTAAAGTTATAATCCTAACTATTTGTAGTTGTTCGTATCTAATTTTCTTATTCGGGGTATATAGTTGTGTTGAATGGATTATGGTTAAGTTTTTTTTGGCTAGCAGCTATAGCCGCAGGTTATCAGTGGCTCTTACTAGATAACGCTGAAGTATTTAGTCAAATTATTACCTCTTTGTTTTCTATGGCAAAACTATCTGCTGAAATTGCAATTGGATTGATTGGTACACTTTGTTTGTGGCTCGGAATTTTTAAAATCGCTGAGAAAGCCCAACTTATATCTTTTTTTGCTCGTGGCGTTGAGCCACTTTTTAGGTATTTGATGCCTGGAGTGCCTCGTGGTGATAAAGCTTTTGGCTCCATTTCCATGAATATGGCCGCTAACATGCTAGGGCTAGATAACGCTGCTACTCCGCTTGGCCTAAAGGCTATGCAAGACCTCCAAGAGCACAATACCAATAAAGATGTTGCAACTAATGCTCAAATCTTATTCTTAGTTTTGAATACGTCTTCCGTTACGTTATTGCCCGTTACTATTTTTATGTATCGTGCTCAGCAAGGTGCTCTAAACCCTACGGAGGTTTTTATCCCTATATTACTGGCTACCTGCGCATCAACAGTTGTTGGGGTGTCAGTTGTCGCTTGGATTCAGCGTCTCTCACTTTTGAATCGTGTAGTGTTATCTTATTTGGGGGGATTTGTTTTACTCGTATCCTTGCTCATTACCAGTTTAATAAGTATGCCAGCAGAGCAAATGACAAAGGTTAGCTCGGTGGCTGCTAACATCATTTTATTTGGTGTTATTCTTGCCTTTCTTACTATAGGTTGGCGTAAAGGAGTGCAAGTTTATGAGACGTTTATAGAGGGGGCCAAAGAAGGTTTTACTACAGCCATTACATTAATACCTTATTTAGTGGCAATGTTAGTGGCTATAGGGGTTTTACGTGCTAGCGGGGCCTTGGATCTATTTGTTGACGGTATTGCTTACTTGTTGGTCCTCGCTGGGCTGGATACGCAATTTGTTGATGCATTGCCTACGGCACTGATGAAACCATTTAGCGGTTCTGGTGCGCGGGCTATGATGCTAGAGACCATGAATACACATGGCGTGGATTCTTTCGCCGGTCGATTAGCTGCCGTTATGCAAGGCAGTACCGAAACAACGTTTTATGTGCTCGCTGTGTATTTCGGCGTTGTGGGTATTAAGCAGGGAAGGCATGCCGTCTTTTGTGGTTTGATCGCGGATCTTGCTGGAATCTGTGCGGCTATAATCGTGTGTTATTGGTTCTTTGGATAATAAAAAAGCTGGGATACTCTGAACCTCCCCAGTTTAACGGACACTTTAAATATTCAAGAAATTACTAATAGCTGTATTATCATGTTGTCTAATTAGTTTCATATGTTTTATTTTTTAGCCATAGCCACATTAAAAAGAGCTTAAGACGTAAATAGCTTTTAGTCCGCTTTGTCGGAACAGTTGCCGTTAGATACGTAAGGACTAACGTCAGCTTTCATATCTTAAGTGAACGTAAATCTGAATGAATCCTAGAGATAATTTAGGTCGGGTTTGTGGCATTAGTGAATATTACACGTACCAATAAATCATTAAAAAATGGCAAGTGACACCACCTAAAACAAAAAGGTGCCAAATAGCGTGCGTGTAAGGTACTGTTTTTTTGACATAGAAAAAAACCCCAAGAGAATAAATTAACCCGCCTAATGCCAGCAAACCAATGGCTTGTTCAGGTAATTTCTCATATAACTCCCCTAAAATACCCAACGAAATAAAACCCATGCCTAGATAGGTGGCTAGGGATATTTTTTTGTATTTGTTACCAAATTTTATTTTGAACAGAACACCGGATAGGGCAAATAGCCAAATGAAAACCAGCAGAGTATAACCAAGCGGACCTGCTAATGTGATAGCAAATAGTGGTGTATAAGTACCTGCAATGAGTAAATATATGGCGCAGTGATCTAGTAGTTTAAATAACGTCTTAGCGCGCTTATTCGTTAAACTATGGTAAATAGTTGAGGCGAGAAAAAGGAGAATGCCACTGGTAGCGAAAATACTAAAACTAATTATTCGGCTAAGTTCGCCATGGCTGTTATTTAATAGTAAAAATAGTGCGAAACAACTTAACAATAGGCCAAAGGCGTGGCTGATAACATTAAGTTTTTCTTCGCTTTGACTATAAGAGGTTGGTGGCGAATTGTCAGAAGGAAAGTCTTTCTGATCAGTCATAATGAGCTGCTTTAATAAGTTTAGTGTGCGAATATACGCTGAGTGTCAATACAACACCAAACAAAGTAAAGATAGAGTTTATCTAAGGCTAAATCTGCTGTTAGCCTTGGTATCAGAGTAGAGCGAACTTTAGTTAAAGTGCTAACTCAATAACCATATCTTTTAGCTCATCTTTAGAGATTGAGTTGCTGTGATTTTTATCAAAACGATTAAAAATGGTTTCGCACATACGAATACCTTTGTCTTGTAATAAAACGTCAATTAGCTCAACAAATTCAGAACGACTTATCACGCCGTCTTTATCTTCATCAAACACTTCAAATAACTCATCTACCCACTGATTTAAGTCCATATAAAATCCCCACTACTAATTTAAAAAAGATATGACTAAACCATATCGCTTATTCAGGTGTTTGTGAATGGCTATTTCAATTTTTTTAGCCTTGTGATGGATAAAGTAGCTATTTGTCTACTTATTGATTGCTTTTGGATCATATACCAAAGCCACTTGAAGATGCGTTTTTCGGGACGCTTGATCATTAGTTCCTCAACCATCCCCGAAGGGCTGGTTTAGAAATGCTTTATGCTGCGTTATTGATTTCGACAATAGAATAACTATTCTCCTCCATCAATGTATTGCCTAAAGTCATTTTAATTCCCACTGAAATATTGCACTTTGAATGGTAACGGGTATATATCAACTTTATTTTTATTTTTCTGTAATAAATTGGCAAAGCTGCAGACTAACTGTCCAATGCTTTATTAAGGAAAGATAAAATGAAAGTAACGTGGAAAAATCTGTTGGCGCTAAGTTTATTGTCATTAACGGCAACGAGTTGGGCTAATGATAGTAAATTAACTTTAGAAAACTGCCATTTAGGTGAAATTCGCTCACAAGTACAGTGTGGCAAACTTGAAGTGCCAGAAAATTATCAGCAGCCTGATGGTGATAAAATAGCCGTTAATTTTGCCGTATTGCCTGCTATTGATGATAGTGAATACAAGGCGCCGTTAATGTTTTTAGCAGGTGGTCCAGGTCAAGCCGCAGTTGAATTAGCGACAGGATTAAATAGAGTCTTTCGTGAAGTACGTAAAACACGTGATATTATTCTTGTTGATCAACGAGGTACTGGTAAAAGCAGTCCCTTGTCATGTGAATTTGAAGCAGTAGATAATGTCTATAGCGCTTTACCTGATGCATTAACCCCTCAAGAAGTAAAAGATTGTGTTGCGCAATTTAAAGGTGATGTAACTCAATATAATTCTGAAAATGCTATTCGAGATTTTGATGCAATACGTGCAGCACTGGGTCATGAAAAGTTAAATATTTATGGCGGCTCTTATGGCACACGTGCAGGGTTGGTCTTTATGCGTATGTTTCCAGAGTCTCTGGAAAGTGTTGTGTTAGATAGTGTTGGTCCAATAGAAGTACCTATAGGCATGTTCGGGCAAAGTGGCGCACGTTCTTTTAATCTATTGATTGATAATTGTAAAAATAGTGAGTCATGCCATAAAGCTTTCCCAAATTTAGCTGATGAATTTCAAGCAGTAAAAGTACGTTTAGCGAAAGAGCCTGCTAGCATTGATATCTTACATCCTCGTTTAGGCACACCAACAAAACTTGTTATTGATGAGACTAAATTTACCGGTAACTTACGCTTTCAGCTGTATGGCATGGAAGGTCGTTCTATGGTGCCACTTGTTATCCATCAAGCTTTCTTAGGTAATTATCAACCGCTAGTTGGTTTGATGGCTCGCACGGAGGGTGAACAACTTGTTTATACCGGCTTACTCTTTAACATTGTATGTAATGAAGATATGCCAAGGTTATCGGTAGCAGATAAAGCGGCGGACGCGAACAATAACTTTGATGGCAAAGACAGCCAGCTTGCATGGGACATGGTTTGTCCATTCTTCCCTAAATACCGCCCGAGTGAAGGTTTTTACCAGAGTGTCACAGCAGATATTCCGACGTTAATTTTGTCAGGTAATTTAGATCCAGTCACACCGCCTAGTAATGGTGAGTATTCAGCGAAGACTCTACCTAATAGCCATCATATTATTGTTGAAAATGCTTCGCATACCGTGGCAATGAGTACCTGTGCTAGCGATATAATTCAGGAGTTTTTAACCAGTAAAACGCCTAAGAAACTTGATGAATCTTGTTTAAAAGACATTCCCCAAGAAACCTTTATGACCAGTGTTAACGGTATTCAATAGAGCGCATACATTTATATGTAATGGCACGAATAAGGGAATAACTATGTTTGAAGGAAAAAGAAATGATAGAAGTAAATAATTTACATAAGAGTTTTATTGATAAGAAAGATAAGAAGAATACGGTCAAAGCGCTAGATGGACTTTCTTTCACCGCCAAAGACGGTGAAATTACTGGTATTTTAGGCCCTAACGGAGCCGGAAAAACAACGTGTTTACGCACGTTATATGGATTACTTTCAGCTGACGAAGGTTTTGCCACCATTGACGGTATTAGTGTGACTGAAAACCCACTTGCTGCACGAGCTAAGTTAGGTATTTTCCCTGACAAATTTGGCTTGTATGAACGTCTTACCGCTTACGAGCAAATTGATTATTTTGCCAGCCTTCATGGCATGTCAGGAAAAACTAAAAAACAAGCGATAGAACAAGTGATCCAAGATTTAGAGTTAGGTGATTTAGCACATCGTAAAACTGTTGGCTTTTCTCAAGGCCAGCGTATGAAAGTTACACTAGCCCAAGCATTAGTACATCAACCGCAAAACTTTGTGCTTGATGAGCCAACGCGAGGTTTAGATGTAATGAGTACCCGTATTTTACGTAATCATTTAGCTAAGTTTAAAGCCAAAGGACACTGTATTTTATTCTCGTCACATGTAATGCAAGAGGTTGCGGCCTTATGTGACCGAGTCATTATTGTGGCTAATGGAAAGCTTGCCGCACAAGGAACTCCTCAAGAGTTATGTGAGTTAGCGGGTGAACAGAATTTAGAAGAAGCTTTTGTTAAATTAATTGGTTCAGATGAAGGAGTAGCTGCATGATTACTTCAAATTTAAATGTAGATTTAATCCAATTAAAAGCATTAGTGATAAAAGAGTACCGAGAGGCTTTTCGTGATAAACGCGCGCTTATGGTTGCGTTAATGATGGCTATCTTAGCGCCTGTCGGAATAATGGTCATGTCAAAAATCATGATTGAAAAAATGGTGGATGAGCCGCCTATCTATGTCAAGTTCATCGGCGCTGAGCATGCGCCTAAGTTAATCAAGCACTTTGCAGATAAAAACTTGTTAGATTTGGCGGATGTACCTAAGGATGAAAAATCTACTTGGGAACAACGTAATATAGCGATTGAAATCCCAGAAGATTATGCAGCAGATATGGCAGAAGGTAAGCCGATAAAATTGCATTTACAGGCTGATTTTACTGACAAGGCTGTTCAACCGCCAGTAAGGCGAATTAATAATGCCGTAAGAGAGTTCTCTTTATCCATAGGTTATAAACGCTTGTTACTTCGAGGTGTAGACATACGTTTGTTAAACCCTGTTAAATTAGTTGAGCAAGACACGGCAAAACCTGATGCTACTTTTATGCTGATTTCAATGATGCTTGGTATTTATTTGATGTTAGCTGCATTTATGTCTGGTTTATCGGTCGCGATTGATTCGAGTGCCGGTGAGCGTGAGCGTAATGTACTGGAAATGTTGCTTTGCCAACCTGTAAGCACCATGAAAATAGTATTGGCTAAATTGATAAGTGCTTCAACAGTGGCAGTTATTGGTGTGTTATTGATATTGATACTTACCTCTGTTTCAGTGGGTTTTGTCGATTTAACTAAAATTGGTGCCACCTTTAGCTTAGATCTATCGACCGCAGCGGTATTATTATTACTACTATTACCTATTTGTTTCTTTGCGTCAGCCTGTCAGTTATTTGTGGCATTTCAAACAAAGAGCTTTAAAGAGGCGCAATCAACGGTAGGTATGCTTATCGGTATTCCCGCTTTTATCCCTTTTGTTGTTTCGATGATGGATGATCGTCCCCAGTGGCTGAATTGGCTGCCAATCGCGGGTCAATCCATGATAATTGAAAATATATTTAAGGGTGTTGACGTTGATTGGTTAGCAGTATTCGCTACGAGTGCAGTGACTATTGCTATCACGATTGCTTTAGTTTTAGCACTAGCTAAGAAGCTAAAATCAGAAAAAGTAGTGATGGCATTAAGTTAAGCCTATACCCAAACTACATGAAGATGCAGGTTTCAGCTGGAGTTAGAAATGCCTTTAGGCAAGGCATTGATTGAAGAGAAGGATTATTCCCTTGTCGAAATCAATAACATGGCTTAAAGCGTTTATAAACCAGCCCTATGGGGACACCTGAGTGAACCATGCTCTTCGTTGCCTCCTTTTTTAAGGGAATAACCCTTAATAAAATGAAGCGCCTTGATCATGAATCACTCAGGCATCCTGAAATGTGCATCTTCAAGTCGCTTGGGTATATCGCGACATTGATGATAAAATAACAATCTTATAGTAAATATTATGTTAAATTTAAGTAAATTAATCATAACGAAAGCAGACGTTTCCTATGCCACCGCGCAGAGAGCAGACTGCCAGGAAAACGCATTGGATTGTTATTCAGTAGAGCCGCAGGTTGGGGATCATCAAGTCGTATTTACCCAGTGGATGACGGAGCATGAAAAATTGCTACGTCATATCATTACGGGTTTTGAAGCAAAAATTGCTATTCAAGATGAGCTATTTCAAGAGATCGCGTTAAATATTTGGCGAGCTTTACCTCAGTTTCGTCAAGATGCAGCGGTAAAAACCTTTGTTGCACGTATTGCTCACAATGTATTAGCGACACACGTTGCTAAAGCAGTCAAAACCATTAAAGCGGATCAAGACTTAAGTAACATCAGTATGGAGGTTGAAAAGGATGAACGTCAACCTACACCTTATCAATCACTTAACCAGAGTCAACGACAACAAAAGCTAGCCGAAGCTATTCGTCAGCTAAAACTTGAGCAACAACAGGTGATAACACTTGCATTAGAAGGCATGAGTTATCAAGAGATTGCAGACGTTTTATCCATTACAACAAACCTTGTTGGTGTACGATTACAGAGAGCTAAACAAGTCTTATCTCAAATGTTGGAGGCCGTATGAGTAACGATAAATTGCCTGAAAATGAAGAGGTTCATCAAGGTGTTCATCAAGAAACCGAGAAACAATTAAGTTCGGCTGTTATTTCAGAGTTTAGTGCAGAGACGAGCAATCTACTTGATGAACAATGGCTCACACTTAGCCAAGATTGGCAAAGTCAGCCTTATGAAAAAACAAATATTCAAGCGTTATTAAAACAAACTAAAAAACGTACTCTGCTAGCAAAATCTTTGTTGGCTATTGATATCATCGCCACTGTAGGGCTTCTCATTGCGTTATTAATTGGCCTGTATCAAGGGGATTGGGGAACGGCAACTATTGCTTACCTTGCCTTCGGAGTAATAACCTCAGTAGTCTTTGTTTATTATGAAATTAAGATACGTTTACGTATTTGGCAACACAGCTGTGATAGTCCAGATAAAGCGGTAGCTAACGCTATTGCAGGGCTGGAGTCTTCGATTAAATATATTAAATTAATCAAGCTATCATGCTGGTTATTGCTACCAACAGTTAACTGGTACATCTATGCCATGGTTGAAGAGTCAGAAAAATCACCTTGGCCGCCTTTCCTTGTTATCAACCTTGTTATAGCCATCTTGTGGTTGGTCAGCCATTGGTTTCAGAAAAAGCGCACTAAAGAGTTGAGCCAACTTAGCTTAATCTAATAAGGCCTGTGCAAATATACCGCTAAGTTTTGCACAATAAAGTTATAAGTGGCTTCCGATAAACAATATCACCACTAATTATGGAGCCAGCCATTCTGGTATTGTAATAATATTCATTGTTCCATGAATAATTTGTACTTTACACGTCATACCTGTTTATTATTCGGGTATTTGTTTTGTTTTCTGTTTTATATTCGTTGTAACTTGCTTTTTTATTAGTTATAGTCTGTTTGCTTGCTTTGGTGAAAACTTTTATTGTGCTGTTAAGTTCGATAGCTTAACAACTTACGCTATAAAACAGTGCGAAATGCACTAAGGCTAGCCCGTTTTGCCGTGTACATACAGGTAAAAATCAGGCAAAATACTGCCACTAATTTTGTGTGTCCAAGTTAATCGAATTTGATAATTAAGTTTACTAAATAGGTAACTAGGGCACAGTTTGCAGCCTTGGGCTGAAATACTTAAGGAATAAACCATGTTTACTCGTGATATGAATATTGCTACTTTTGATCCAGAACTTTTTGAAGCAATGAGCAATGAAGTTGTTCGCCAAGAAGAGCACATTGAATTAATTGCATCTGAAAACTACTGTAGCCCGCGCGTTCTTGAAGCACAAGGCTCACAACTTACTAACAAATACGCTGAAGGTTACCCTGGCAAGCGTTACTACGGTGGTTGTGAATATGTTGATATCGCTGAGCAATTAGCGATTGATCGTGCTAAAGAATTATTTGGTGCTACTTATGCCAACGTTCAGCCTCATGCTGGTTCACAAGCTAACGCAGCTGTTTTTCAAGCTTTAGTTACACCAGGTGGTAAAGTATTAGGCATGAGCTTAGCTCATGGCGGTCACTTAACTCATGGTTCACATGTAAGCTTCTCTGGTAAGTCTTATGAAGCGTTCCAATATGGTCTTCACCCTGAAACAGGCGATATTGACTATGAAGAATTAGAACGTTTAGCTGTAGAGCACAAACCAGAAATGATTATCGGTGGTTTCTCAGCATTCTCAGGTGTTGTTGACTGGGCACGTATGCGTACAATTGCTGATAAAGTTGGCGCTTACTTCTTCGTAGATATGGCTCACGTTGCGGGTTTAATTGCTGCAGGTCTTTACCCTAACCCAGTTCCACATGCGCATGTTGTTACTACAACTACGCATAAAACATTAGCTGGCCCACGTGGCGGTTTAATTATCTCTGGTTGTGATGACGAAGCTATTTACAAAAAGTTAAACAGCGCTGTTTTCCCAGGTGGTCAAGGTGGCCCATTAATGCACATTATTGCAGCGAAAGCCGTTGCATTTAAAGAAGCATTATCGCCAGAGTTTAAAGTTTACCAACAAAATGTTTTAGCTAACGCTTTAGCAATGGTAGATGTATTACAAGACCGTGGTTATAAAGTAGTATCTAACGGTACGCAAAACCACTTATTGTTACTTGATTTAATCGATAAAGATATTACTGGTAAAGATGCTGATGCCGCTTTAGGTAAAGCACACATCACAGTAAACAAAAACTCAGTGCCAAACGATCCTCGTTCTCCGTTTGTTACATCAGGTCTACGTTTAGGTACTCCAGCGATTACTCGTCGTGGTTTTGGTATCGAAGAAACTAAGGCATTAACTGGCTGGATTTGTGACATTCTTGATGATATTGAAAATGAAGACGTTAGCAAACGTGTTCAAGACCAAGTTAAAGAGTTATGTGCTCGTTTCCCTGTTTACCAAAAGTAGCTTTTATCTTGTCGCTGTAAAGCTCAATTTAAGCGTCAAAAGTACTCATTGACTAACGTCAACTCCGTGCTTTTTTCTTTAAATTGAGCCACACAGCTTAAAGCTAAATATCTACTTACACTGAAATTTGTTTAATAGTTAGTGTAAGTAAGTGAATAGTGAACTAGCGTCATACACTAAGCCTTTTATCGCTCAAGGCTTAACGGAAACTCAGTTTACTTAGCTAAATCAGTTGTTTTATATTAAAATGGTCGCCTTGAGCGGCCATTTTTTTTGTCCGTAATTTAATCTCCATTACCGTAGGTAAACCATGTATTGTCCATTTTGTTCAGCTAATGACACTAAAGTCATCGATTCACGTTTAGTTTCTGATGGCCATCAAGTAAGACGACGTCGTGAATGTTTAGCTTGTCACGAACGTTATACAACATTTGAAAGTGCTGAATTGGTGATGCCAAGAATCATAAAACGTGATGGCAGCAGAGAACCGTTTAACGAAGATAAAATGCTTAGTGGTTTAACCCGAGCATTAGAAAAACGCCCTGTAAGCATGGAACAAATAGAGTTGGCGGTTAATAAGCTGAAGTCTCAAATGCGCGCTACTGGTGAACGAGAAATTAGCAGTGAAATGCTAGGAGACTTAATTATGGCGCAGCTTAAAGAATTAGATAAAGTTGCTTACTTACGTTTCGCTTCTGTTTATTTGTCCTTTGAAGATATCAGCGAGTTTGCTGATGAGATCACGCGATTAGGAAAAGAAAAAAACGGTAAAGCAAAAAAGGCTAAACCAGCGAAAACGGCTAAATAACATGAAAACTAGTTCGCCTAACAACAAGAACACTCTTACTGAGCAAAACTTTACTGAACAAGACCACCACTTTATGTCTAGGGCTATAGATTTAGCTAAAAAAGGACATTTCACTACTTCTCCCAACCCTAGAGTTGGTTGTGTGTTAGTGAGCTATAAAGAAGGTGTTGGTAAGGTCATTGGTGAAGGTTAT
The DNA here is from genome assembly GCF_002836245.1 of Colwellia sp. Bg11-28. Taxonomy (NCBI): domain Bacteria; kingdom Pseudomonadati; phylum Pseudomonadota; class Gammaproteobacteria; order Alteromonadales; family Colwelliaceae; genus Colwellia; species Colwellia sp. Bg11-28. Next base: position 150,317 of record NZ_PJBA01000008.1, on the reverse strand, counting down.
CATCAAAAAGCTGGGCAGGGTCATGCAGAAGTTAATGCGTTAGCTGAGGCAAAAGTGAACAATCCCGCTTTAATCAAGGGGGCTACAGCCTATGTTACCCTTGAGCCTTGCAGCCATTTTGGCCGTACGCCGCCATGTGCCAAAGCATTAGTTGATGCTGGTGTTAGTCATGTTATTGCCGCTATGGTTGATCCCAATCCACAAGTTTCTGGTAATGGCTTATCCCTATTAGAAGAAGCGGGCATCACGGTGCAATCGGGTTTATTAGAACAAAGCGCAAGGCTACTCAACGTCGGATTCATTCACAGGATGGTCAATAAACTTCCTTATGTACGCTGTAAATTAGCAGCAAGCCTTGATGGGAAAACAGCCATGGCAAGTGGCGAAAGTAAGTGGATTACGTCAGCAGATGCTCGACAAGATGTTCAACGTCTACGCGCCCAGAGTTGCGCGATTATCACAGGTGCAGATTCAGTACTTTTTGATAATGCTAAGATGACAGTACGTTGGTCTGAGCTAGGTGAGTTAAAAAGTAACTACCCAAAAGAAGCCCTTCGTCAGCCTTTACGTATTGTAATTGATAGTCAAAATAGACTGACGCCAAACCTGGCATTATTCGAACATCAGTCACCAATTTTAATTATTAATGGCATAGATCCGGACTACGTTGAAAATAAAATTGAATCACATCTTGAAAACTTACCAAAATGGCCGCATTTCGTAGAACAGGTGCAATTACCTGTGACTGAAAACTCGCAGGGTAAATTGAAAATAAATTTAAAGGCTTTGTTAGAATACCTAGCAAAGCGAGGGCTCAATGATATTTTAATTGAGTCAGGCGCACGGTTAAGTGGTGCCTTTATTGAACAAAATTTAGTGAATGAACTTATTCTGTATCAAGCGCCCAAATTAATGGGTGGCGATGGTAAAAACTTAATGGAAATGCCCTCAGTATCAAAGCTGAACCAAGCCAAGGCATTAACTATTAGTGATATTCGTATGGTTGGTGTGGATATTCGCATCACTAGCCAACTTACTAATACTGAATAAATGAACACCGAATAAATAATCACACAAAAAATTAAATAGAGAAGTCTATGTTTACAGGAATTATCGAAGCCGTTGGTACTATATCGGCCATAAATGTTAATGCCCAAGGAGCTCGTTTAGTTATTGCTACCAATAGCTTGGACATGAGTGATGTTAAACTGGGCGACTCCATCGCAACTAACGGTATATGCCTTACGGTTGTTGATTTTAATAATGGCAAAGGTAATGGCAGCTATAGCGCAGATGTTTCTAATGAAACTCTACAGCGAACTGGTTTTGCAGGCTATAAAGTTGGCAGTAAAGTCAATCTAGAAAAAGCGATGTTGGCAAGCACACGTTTTGGTGGCCATATGGTTTCTGGCCATGTAGATGGTGTCAGTGAAATATTAGCTATCAATAATAACGGTAATAGTATTGAATACTGGTTAAGTATGCCAAGTGATTTAGCACACTATATTGCCGAAAAAGGCTCTGTAACTATTGATGGTACAAGTTTAACGGTTAATGCGCTTGCTGAAGATGGCTCAAAAGGTCATTCACAAGGTAGTTTTCGATTAACAATAGTGCCACACACGGTAAAAGAAACCATCTTTGCTGAGTATCAAGTAGGTAGCAAGGTCAACATCGAAGTGGACTTAATTGCGCGGTACTTAGAACGATTATTGACTAAAAGTGGTGGGAATGAGCATGCTCCAGCGTCGAATGTTACCGAATCCATGTTATTAAAAGCAGGCTTTATTAAGTAGCTTGCTTTCGAACAAAAATTAATAAAAATTAGCTAAAAGATTAAGCGGTGAGTACATCTACGTCATGAACTCATAAAAACATATCAAATAAGAACAGTTAAAATAGGCTAACAACATAGCTAGCCATTTAAAGAGGCCGAAATGAATTTAAATACCCCACAAGAAATCATCGCAGACATCGCCTTAGGTAAGATGGTTATTTTAATGGATGATGAAGACAGAGAAAATGAAGGTGACTTCATTATGGCCGCTGAAAAAGTGACTCCTGCTGCTATCAACTTTATGGCAACCCATGGCCGCGGATTGATCTGTATGCCAATGAGCCGTGAAAAGTGTGAGACATTAAAACTGCCATTAATGGTAGATAAAAATGAGGCACAGTTTAGTACTAACTTTACTGTATCAATTGAAGCTGCTACCGGTGTAACTACAGGTATATCTGCTGCTGATCGTGCAACCACTGTTCTTGCTGCTGCAAATAAAGAAGCGACACATCTTAGTATCGTTCAACCAGGTCATATCTTCCCACTAATAGCTAAAGATGGCGGTGTATTAAATCGCGCAGGTCATACTGAAGCGAGTGTTGATTTAGCACGCATGGCAGGTTTTGAATCAGCTGCGGTTATTGTCGAGATTTTAAATGAAGATGGCACGATGGCGCGCCGCTCTGACTTAGAAGTCATTGCACAAAAACACGATATAAAAATGGGCACTATTGCCGATTTAATTGAATTTAGAAATGCTACAGAAACAACCATCGAGCGAGTTTCTCAGTGTAAGCTTCCTACCGCTTTTGGTGAGTTTGATTTAACCGTGTTTAAAGATACCATTGACGGTCAAGCGCACTTTGCTTTAACTAAAGGCGAAATTAAAGCGGATGAACCGACTTTAGTACGTGTACATTTAGAAAATACTTTTAGAGATTTATTATTCAGTCAACGTGAAAGTATTTCGACTTGGCCAATAGCCAATGCGTTAGAAAAAATTGCTAAAGAAGGTGGTGTACTTGTTTTACTCGGTAAGCATGAGTCACCAAATGAGTTAATTAACTTGGTAGAAAAATATGCCAAGATTGATGCGGGTGAAACCGTAAAAGAAACTAATCGTCACATTGGCTCTCGTAATGTTGGAGTTGGCTCACAAATCCTAGCAAACTTAGGTGTGAGTAAAATGCGTTTATTAAGTTCACAAACAAAATATCACTCATTGTCAGGTTTTGGCCTAGAAGTGGTTGAGTATATTGCTGACTAGCATTAACAGTTTAAGTACACAATAAAATGGCGGTATATGTTGTAAACATATACCGCCATTTTTAGTTATGTTCTAGAGAGTCTCTTGCCGCTGAAGTTTACTTCGATATTTTTCATTGGCATTATAGCTTTATATCCTTACTTGTTTATTAAAGGCCCATCATGAAGTTCAACCGTGCATTATTGATTTTTTCTCTTTTTATTAGCTCAACTAGTTTATATTCCAATGCAAAATTACCATTAAATATCGAAGAGCAGCGCGTAATAAAAGCTGAAGAAGCAATGCCAGAAGTAAGTACACATTTTGATTGGTTTGCTTTTAAAAAGAGCTGGCCACAAAAGGATACTTTCATTTTAGCTCAGCAATCGTTATCACTGCTTGGTAATCAATTATGGCAATACAGTAAAGAACAAGCGAAAAATGGTCAGGTTGTTGATGACAGGCCCTTATACTGGACAAGGTTAGCTATTATCTCATTTGTAAAAGCGACGCCAACTCAGTATTCGCAAACTGAATTGGCAGCCTTAGTTGAAACCTTTGAAAATACATCCCGTGGTCGCAATGATTTAACTTACAAGCAAGCTACCGATAAGCGTATTTTGCTAACTGGTTTTGACCCATTCTTGCTTGATAGAAACATTAAACAATCTAATCCTTCAGGTTTAGCTGCGTTACTACTTGATGGTGTGGTTATCGAATACATGCAGAACGGGAAAAAGATAACAGCAGAAATAAATGCTGCCATGATACCGGTACGTTATGCTGATTTTGATCAAGGTGAAGTTGAAAGCTTGTTAGCCCCTTTTTATGCATTAAATAGTGTTGATTTGATTGCGACTCTTTCAATGGGCCGAAGTGACTTTGACTTAGAACATTTCCCAGGGTTAAGGCGCAGTGCTACAGCACCAGATAATGTCAATGTTTATACTGGCGCGAATAAGAACAATCCTTTAATACCTAGCTTACTTGCAGCGCCGCTTAAAGGTGATGAGTTTGTTCTTTTTAGCTTGCCTTATCAAGCGATGATGAAAGCGAAAGGTCGTTACAAAATTAATGATAATCGTGGAGTAACTATACTCGAATCAGGTACCGCAAAAAATATTACCGCCAATAGCTTAACTGAGCTTGTTGATAAGGTTGCTGTGCAAGGTGGTGGGGGAGGTTATTTATCTAATGAGATCTCTTATCGAAGTATTGCTTTGCGGAATAAGTTAGGTTCAACAATCCCTACTGGGCATATTCATACGCCACGTATCAGTGGTTTTGATACGGCTACGAACCAAGCAATTATGTCTCAAATTGAAGCCATGTTAGTACAAGCGTTAGCCGAAATATAAGGTAATACTGGTAGTGTCTTTACATAGGAATAGTAGAAAGTATCATAAATGGTTGATGTTATTTGTGGGTATGCAACTGTTAGTTTGGTCTATTACGGGGGCTTATATGGTGCTAATGGATATTGATTATATTCATGGTGATTCATTAGTTGCCAATAACAAACAAACAATCGCCGTTGATGACGTTCAGTATTCTTTTAGTGAGTTAATTAACGATCATAATAACGCATCAAATGTTGAGTTGGGTTTATTGCTAAATCAAAGCGTTTATCGTTTTAATGATGGCGAACAGAGGGTTATTCTTTCGGCCTTTGATGGTCGACAATTATCGCCCATCAAAGAAACGTTAGCTATTTTGATAGCCAAAGACAACTACACAAATACTCAAGCAGTGGTAACTAATACCCAGCTGATTACCGTTAATCCACCAAGAGAATTAAGTCGTCGCCATTTACCCGTATGGCGAGTTGATTTCGATGATTTTGCTAGTCCTAGTTTTTATATAAGTGCCAACTCTGGTCAACTAGTAACCAAGCGCCATAGTTACTGGCGTATTTTTGATTGGATGTTTGCTTTTCATGTTATGGATTATATTGACGAAGAGGCTGACAATAAGTTACTTCTTGTGTTCACTGTACTCGCTTTTATTGCCAGTATCTTTGGCTTAGTACTGACTTACTTTCGCCTTATACCCCAGCAGAACAAAAGAAACAGTCAAGTTGATAATGATTTGAATAAGGAGATTACAGATGAAAAAGCGTAATACTCTAAAACAGTCACCTATTAAGCTTTCTACCATTAAGAAACTCCATAAATGGCTTTCTCTATTGGTTTTCATTCAGTTATTTATTTGGCTAAGTACGGGACTGTTTTTTAATTTAATGGACCACGATAAAGCACGTGGTAATCAAAATAAGAGAACCATTGCCCTCCAAAAGATTGAACACAAACGTTTAGTAAACCTTGATCTGATCATGAATAAAAATAGTAAAGCTGTAACTGAGGTTGCCTTGATACAGCGATTAGGCAAACCTTACTATTTATTAACTCATGAAGAAGGCTTATACAATCATTTTAAAAGCGATTACAGCCTAGTAGATGCTTACGTTGGAGATGAGCTTATTATCGATGATGATGTTGCAGGTAAGCTGGCTCAAGCAAGCTATAAGGGCAAAGGGGATATAAATAGTGTAGTTAAACTTGAACCACCTATTACTGATATGCTCAAAGAACAAAATAGCGTTTGGCAGGTAAACTTTTCTGATGACTTAGAAACGAGTGTTTATTTAGATGCTAGTTCAGGGCGTTTAGTCGGGCACAGTAATGAGGATAAACGTTTTGTTGATTTCTTCTTTATGCTGCACTTTATGGATTACCCTTTTCTAGGAGAGGGGTCGGTAGGTGGTTTCAATAATGGTCAAATAACCTTCTTTGCCTTATTAACATTAGTCTTTTGTTTAACTGGTTTTATTTGGGTAATTGAATTATTAAGGAAAGGTCGCTACAAGTTTAGTTAGATAGGGGGGAGTTGATAGGAAGTTGCAGTTGTTGGGATGATTTTGATATGAGTATGTTCTTATTTTCTTAAATTGCAGACACAAAAAAACGAAGGAAGAGTTAAACTCATGCTTCGTTTTTTTAGATTAGCTTATAAGTTAAACTTATACAGCTAGTACGTTTTCTGCTTCAGGGCCTTTTTGACCTTGTTTAACAGTAAAAGTAACTGCTTGACCGTCAGCTAGAGTACGGAAACCGTCTCCAGAGATAGCGCTGAAGTGAACAAACACGTCAGGACCATTTTCTTGCTCTATAAAACCGAAACCTTTAGTTTCGTTGAAAAATTTAACTTTACCAGTAACTGTATCAGACATACTAACATTTTCCTGTAATCATAAAATAATATTGTGGCTCTATCCCAAAATGGGTAGAAACCGTTTTCACCCGAGTAAGTGCCCTCTACCAAAAAGTACAGGAAGAGGAAGGAAACAAACCATATTCGACACAATCATTGCTTCAAACAATAGTTTGCATTGTCTAAATCTGCCTGTGTAGAATAATCAATACACTATGTGCATCAGATAGAAAACTACAACAAAAGTCAGTATAAACCTTCATCTGCAACGCAAGAACTCAACGCGAAAGTAGTCTAACATAGTTGTTTTTAATTTGCTTTATAAAAAGTCAGAATAGTTCAAATTTTCTTTGTCTAAATGAGAGTAGCTATCAAAGCCAATGTTAACAGTCACTCAAGGTGGGTTTTGGGGGGGAGACGCGGCGGATTATGATAAAAAATGACGACTATTTAAGGTAGCCGTCATTTTTATTTTTTAGCTTAGTTCTTTAGATCAAAGTGCGGCTATTTGTATTTTTTGTTCAAGTATTTTAGCAAGAGTAGATTCAGCGTCAGCTAACTTTGCTTGTTCTTTTTCAATAACAGCAGCAGGGGCTTTACTAACAAAGTTTTCGTTACCTAACTTACCGCGAACTCTGCCTGCTTCTTTTTCAAGCTTTTCAATGGTCTTATCTAAACGAGCAAGCTCTGCTTCTTTATCGATTAAGCCAGCCATTGGGATTAGCACTGATAAGTCACCTACTACAGCTGAAGCTGAAGCTGGACCTTGTTCATCATCCGCTAATACCGTAATGCTTTCTAATTTTGCTAGCGAACTTAAGAACTGCTCGTTTTCATCCAAACGACGTTGATCATTATCATTTACGTTTTTAAGCAATACAGGCAACTCTTTACTTGGCGAGATGTCCATTTCACCACGAATGTTACGAATAGCAATAATGAATTGTTTAACCCACTCTAAATCGTCAATGGCTTGTTGATCACATTTACTTTCATCAAACTGAGGAAATGCTTGCACCATAATCGAGTCACCATTTTTACTAAAATCACTTAATGGTTGAACTCGTTGCCAAATCGTTTCAGTGATGAATGGCATGATAGGGTGCATCAAGCGTAATAAAGCTTCTAAAACATTCACTAAAGTATGGCGAGTACCACGTTGCTGTGCTTCATTTCCTTTGAACAGGACAGGCTTAGTGAGTTCTAAATACCAATCACAGAACTGATTCCAAGTAAATTCATACAAAGCTTGTGAGGCAAGGTCGAAACGATAAGTATCAAAGGCTTCATGAACCGTTTTTACAGTTTGCTCAAATTGACCTATGATCCAGCGATCGGCAAGTGATAGCTCCATGTCGCCAGCCTTTCCTTCAGGTGATGACTGTCCGCAATCAAATTCTTCAGTATTCATCATTACATAACGGCTAGCATTCCATAACTTATTGGTAAAGTTACGGTAACCCTCAAGACGTTTCATGTCCCAACTAATATCGCGGCCTGTTGTAGCAACAGATGTTAGCGTGAAACGTAAAGCATCAGTACCATGCGCTTCAATACCTTCTGGGTATTCTTTTCTGGTAAGCTTTTCAATTTTCTTGGCAAGCTTTGGCTGCATCATGTTGCCAGTACGTTTTTGCAATAAATCCTCTAAAGAAATACCATCAATCATATCTAAAGGATCAACAACATTACCTTTGGATTTACTCATCTTATCGCCATTTTCATCGCGAATAAGACCAGTCATGTAAATTTTCTTAAATGGTATTTGCGCTTTACCGTTTTCATCTTTGTTAAAGTGCATGGTCATCATGATCATACGGGCAACCCAGAAGAAAATAATATCAAAACCAGTGACTAATACATCAGTAGGGTGGAAGGTTTTTAAATCTTCAGTGTCTTTTGGCCAACCCAAGGTTGAGAACGTCCATAAAGCAGATGAGAACCAAGTATCAAGTACATCATCGTCTTGTCTTAACTTCATATCAGCAGCAATGTCATTGTTTGCGCGTACTTCTTCTTCTGTGCGGCCAACATATACTTTTTCGTTTTCGTCATACCAAGCTGGGATTCTATGTCCCCACCAAAGTTGACGTGAGATACACCAATCTTGAATGTTGTTCATCCAAGAAAAATACATATTTTCATATTGCTTAGGCACAAATTCAATTTGACCATCTTTAACAGCATCAACAGCAGGGCCTGCTAACTTTTCAACACGTACATACCATTGGTCCGTTAATAGTGGCTCAATAATAACGCCAGATCTATCACCGTATGGTGCAACTAAATCATGGTCTTTTACTTCAACTAATAAACCTAACTCGTCAAACTTAGCAACGATAGCTTTACGGGCTACAAAACGATCCATACCAGCGAATTCGCTTGGTAATCCAGTATCGTAAGCGTTACAAACTTCACCTTTAGTATCATAAACTTCAGCGGTTGCTAAAATAGCAGCATCTTTATCTAAGATGTTAATTTGTGGCAATGCGTGACGTTTACCTACTTCATTATCGTTAAAGTCATGGCCAGGTGTGATTTTTACACAACCAGTGCCTTTTTCCATATCGGCATGATCATCACCGACAATTGGAATCAATCGGTTTACTAACGGTAATAATACTTGCTTGCCAATTAGGTCTTTATAGCGAGGATCTTCTGGGTTTACTGCAACCCCTGTATCACCTAACATAGTTTCCGGTCGTGTTGTCGCTACGACTAAATAATCGAGACCTTCTGCTGTTTTAGCACCGTTAGCTAAAGGATAACGCAAGTGCCACATGTGGCCTTTTTTGTCTTTATTTTCAACTTCTAAATCAGAAATAGCGGTGTGAAATTTAGGATCCCAGTTTACCAGGCGTTTACCACGATAAATCAAATCGTCTTCAAATAAGCGTACAAATACTTCTTGTACCGCTTCAGACATACCATCATCCATAGTAAAACGTTCACGACTCCAATCGATAGAGTTACCTAAGCGGCGCATTTGTTTGCCTATGGTGCCGCCAGACTCTTCTTTCCATTCCCAAATTTTATCGATAAAACCTTCACGACCATAGTCATGACGCGTTTTATCTTCTTCAGCCGCAATTTTACGTTCAACTACCATTTGTGTTGCTATACCAGCATGATCGCAACCGGTTTGCCATAAGGTGTTTTTACCTTGCATGCGTTGGTAACGAATAAGCGTATCCATGATGGTTTGCTGAAAAGCATGACCCATATGTAAGCTACCAGTAACATTTGGTGGTGGAATAGCAATACTGTAACTGTCACCTTCACCTGTAGGGCTAAAGTAACCTTGCTCTTCCCAGCTAGTATAAAGGGACTGTTCAATGTCGGTAGGGTTAAAGGTTTTTTCCATCATTTTATCCGGTAATAGGTTTAATAGTTGTTCGTTGTTTTGTTGCAACACTGTTGATCAGTGAAGGCTCAACAAAGTAAAAGTGCAGCAAAGTAAAATGCAACGTTTATTGAATTAGGTTTTTTGTGTTCGTCTTCATTTTTTTGTTTATCTTTGTGAGTGCCCAGTATAGAGATAAATCGCTATTTACTGACTTCCTCTGGCACGGTTACCGCTTGGTTATCAACTTGAAAACCCCATTGTCGGCAAGTTTTAAAGCGTTCTCTCGCTTGTTGTTTAAGTGTTTCATCACTAGGCACAAAATCAACGATAAATTGAAATTGATTGGCAAAGTTAGGCACCGCACTATTAAGGTTAATAAGCACAGGACGACGTCCTTGCGGTGCTTGATAACCTATTTCCACCATAGCGCCTTGTTTTGGACCTTCACCAACGAGGTTATGGGGTACAAAACTGTCGCTATCAAATGCCCAAAGCATCTCATCAATTTGTTCAGCATGTTGCTGGTCTTGTGCATAAATATAGACCCGCTGATTTTGACGATAGAAATGACTGGCTTGCAAACAGGCATGATAAATAGCAGAACGAGTATCTTCTTCTTTCTCGTCTGTTACATCATCCTTAAGTAGATAAAACATTACTTGAGTTTGCATCATTCTTGCCTGATTAAGTTCGCCTAATTTAAATACTTAAGCCCGAGTAGTTCACTACTCGGGCTTATTCTTTTTTCTATCAATATACTCTGGCGATTTATTCGCCTTGTTCTTGACCAGAACGGTTCAGTAAAAACTGCGTTAGCATGCTTACAGGACGACCGGTTGCGCCTTTATTTTTACCGCTGCGCCATGCTGTACCTGCAATGTCTAAATGCGCCCAATTATATTTTTTTGTGAAACGCGATAAGAAACAAGCTGCAGTAATCGTTCCTGCTTCTTTGCCACCTAAATTGGTAAAGTCAGCAAATGGGCTTTCAAGTTGGTCTTGATAGTCATCCCATAACGGCATACGCCATGCTCTGTCACCACTTTGCTCGGAAGCATTTAATAATTCATGGGCAAGTGGATTATGACTACTCAATAGGCCTGTTGCATGTGCGCCTAAAGCAACGACACAAGCACCGGTTAAGGTGGCTACATCAATAACCGCTTCAGGGTTAAAGCGTTCAACATAAGTCAGTGCATCACATAAAACTAAACGGCCTTCAGCATCAGTATTAAGTACTTCAACAGTTTGACCAGACATAGTTGTTAATATATCACCTGGACGATATGCGTTACTGCTTGGCATGTTTTCACAACCAGCTAAAACGCCAATAACATTGATAGGTAAATTAAGTTCGACCAGCGCATGCATAGCTCCTAATACACCTGCAGCACCACCCATGTCATATTTCATTTCATCCATGCCTGCACCAGGTTTTAATGAAATACCACCACTGTCAAAAGTTAAACCTTTGCCCACTAATACTAGTGGCTTTGAATCATCACCGGCGCCGTCATACTTAATGATACTCATTAATGATTCGTTTACTGAACCACGACCAACAGCTAAGTATGAACCCATACCAAGCTCTTCCATTTCTTTTTCGTCAACAATTGTTGTTGTAACCTTGTCATAATCATTTTCAAGAATCTTGGCTTGTTCAGCAAGATATGCAGGATTACAAATGTTTGGCGGCATGTTAGCAACATTTTTACAGGTAGTAATACCTTCAGCAATAGCTAAAGCATGACTAACGGCACGTTCACCAATAGGCAATTCACGGCGAGTTGGTACATTAAAAACAACTTTACGTAAAGGACGACGAGCCTCAGCCTTACGCGTTTTTAAACTATCAAAACTATATAAGCCATCTTGTGCTGCTTCAACCGCTTGGCGAACTTTCCAGTAAATATCACGACCTTTAACATGTAACTCAGATAAGAAGCATACGGCTTCCATAGAACCGGTTTCATTTAAGGTGTTAATTGTTTTGGTAATTATTTGACGATATTGACGTTCATCAAGCTCACGCTCTTTACCGCAACCTACTAATAAAACACGCTCGCTTAAAATATTAGGCACGTGATGTAATAATAACATCTGCCCTGATTTACCTTCTAAATCGCCTTTACGTAAAAGGTTGCTTATGTAGCCTTCGCTGATTTCATCAAGCTGTTCGGCTGTACCGCTAAGTCTGCGAGGTTCAAAAACACCTACCACAATACAAGCGCTACGTTGTTTTTCTGGACTGCCGCTTTTTACACTGAACTCCATGACTTTTCCTTTTACAATTTAATAAGGTGTTTATTTAGCATAACTTGCTAAAATAAGTAAAAAATAGCACTCTTGACTATTCAATTGATATTGCTAAGGGCTATAATTATAGTCGCACTCAACAATATTCGTTAGTTACTGACTATATAGTTTACTTATGAAAACGACAAGTTTACTCAATATTTGCCAATATGTCAGAAAAAAACTAAGTTTTTACGGGATCTTTTTGTGATCATTTTTCGTTATTTATTAAAAGAAGTCGCCAAAACACAATTAGCAGTGTTTTTTGTGTTAATGACTATTTTTATCAGTCAAAAATTTGTCCGTGTGCTCGGTGATGCTTCAGAAGGAAGTATACCTGGGCAATTGGTAATGACTTTTATTGCCTTGAAAATACCAGACCTTGCCGGGTTTATTTTACCCCTTAGCTTGTTCTTAGGCGTTTTACTCGCTTATGGGCGTATTTATGCAGACAGTGAAATGACCGTCTTGCATGCGTGTGGTGTTAGTGAATGGTATGTGGTGCGAGTAACGTTAGTGCTCGCTGTTATTACCGCTATTTTTACCGGAATTTTTACGCTATACCTAGCGCCGTTAGCCTCAGAATATCAATATAAAGTTAAAGAGGAGCTTGCAGCCGATTCTGGTCTAAGTGCACTGGTTTCCGGACGTTTCCAACAAACGGGAAATCAAGATGCGGTGGTTTTTATTCATGATAAAGACCGTGAAACTAATAGTTTTAATAAAGTCTTTGTTGCTCAGTTACCTAAAGGTGACAATGTTGATGCCAGCATTATTAACTCAAGTTTAGTATACGCAAAAACAGGTAAGGTTTTTGAAGATGATACTGGCTCTCAGCAGTTAGTGTTGGGTGATGGCATTCGTTATCACAGAGATATCGAATCTAAAGAATTCCAATCGGTGGCATTTAATAAATATTATATTCAAATAAAAGATCAAGAAGTTGAACATCAACACCGTAAGCTAAGTGCGATATCCACGCTCGAGTTGTATAACAATATGCCTCCAGAGTTAGAATCCGCCTACCGCGCGACTATTCAATGGCGAATCGCTTTTCCTTTAGCCTGTATTATTCTCATTTTTATTGCCGTGCCGTTAAGTGTGGTCAATCCAAGGCAGGGTAAATTTGCCAAAATGCTGCCGGCCTTGATGTTATTTTTAGGGTATTTATTATTATTAACTTCAATGCGCTCAGCTATTGAAAAGAACGCCATTCCAAGTGTTGTTGGCTTGTGGCCCATACACATCAGTGCGTTGTTTATTGGGATGATGTTATTAATGAAAGAACGAAGTAGTGGGCGAATTATCAAAGCAAAATTACCGAGCTTTAAACGCAAATCAATTAAAAAAATGACTGAAGGGAAAGAAAGTTAATGCGCATTATTGATTTTTACATTGGTCGCTTTATTCATCATAGTGCCTCTACTACTTTTATTACCTTGGCTGTTTTTTTCGGTATCTGTGTGAGTGGTGTGGTGAGATTTCTTGAACAAGTTAAGGGTGATTAATGCGCATTATTGATTTTTATATTGGTCGTGTCATTGCCTCTACTACTTTTATTACCTTGGCTGTTTTTGTCAGCGTGAGTGGCATCATTAAATTTGTTGAGCAAATGCGCGCTATAGGTCGAGGAAATTATGATCTAGCCCATGCCGCATTATATGTGCTTTATGCGGTGCCTCGCGATGTGGAAGTATTTTTCCCGATGTCGGCACTCATCGGCGGCTTAATTGGTATCGGTATGTTAGCGAGTAATAGTGAACTTATTGTAATGCAAGCCGCGGGTTTGTCGCGATTAGATATTATTAAGTCAGTGATGAAAACGGCTGTTTTATTGATTATTGTTAGCATGGCCATTGGTGAATGGTTGGCACCCAGTGGCGAGGCGAAAGCGCGTGAAATACGTGCTCAAGCAATTTCAGGTGGTAGTCTAATTGCCGCTAAAAATGGTGTCTGGGCTAAAGATGGTGATTACTTTGTTAATATTGGTGAAGTGCTGGACAGAGGTCAATTAAAGAAAGTACAAATTTATGGCTTCAATGATGAGTTAAAAATTGATAGTTGGCTTTCAGCTAAAAGTGCCATTTATCAAGATAAAAGCTGGTTATTGACTGATGTTGAAGAATTTTCATTAACTGAAAATGAAATTATTACCAAAAGCCATAGTCAAAAAATTTGGAACTCCTCGCTAACACCGAAAAAGCTTGGCGTAGTAACTGTTACCCCTGAGTCGCTTTCTTTAAGGGGCTTGATTGATTACTTAGATTATTTAGAGGCGAATGAACAAGATCCAAGTCGCTATAAGTTAGCTTTTTGGCGAAAAATAATGCAGCCATTAACGGTTGCGGTAATGCTGTTAGTGGCACTTTCTTTTATTTTTGGACCTTTACGCTCAGTTTCTATGGGGGCGCGCATAATGATGGGCGTCTTTACCGGAATTTTATTCTTTATTAGTAATGAAGTCTTAGGGTCGTTAAGTTTGGTCTATCAGTTACCACCAATACTGGGGGCTATGATGCCTAGTCTGTTCTTTGTTGGTATTGCTTGGTACTTTATTGGTAAGAAAACCGCTTAGTTTCTGCTAGTTTTTCAAAACTCTTTAAGACTAGCAAAAACATTAAATAGCGTTTGCTGTTAATAGCACTATTCTCTAGAGGAATATCGCTATTAACGGGGGCACATACTTTGTTAATAAAGTAGCGCTTATAAGCGGCCTCTATTTGCTTCCAGTGATAATACCACGACTTCAGTATTGGTAACTCTATCTTGTAAACTGAGTTTATTTTTTCTATCAACAATCACCCAAAGATTACCCAAGCCTAATAACGTTGGCAGTAACCGTTTAATTGCCGTTGTTTTGCTAAGCAGTGAACCATCACGGTTTTGTAAACGTAAACGCCATGCTCTCATACCCAATGTTTGGCCTTTTTTAGACCAAAAGTATATGAAAAATAGACAAACCCAAGCAACACACCAAAAATTAAAGGCAACTTTATAAGCAAGATGAGTAGCATTCCAGTCAATACCAAAGCCACTTCTGGCAATTGAGATTAACCCCATTGCATCTAAAGCAACAAAAAGCGCTACGCATACGTAGCCTGAAAGCATAAATATAGCGATGATAATTAATAGATCATAAATCCATGAGCCAAAACGTCTTCTAAAGCCAGCTCGAGGAAAATTTGCAAGGGTAGTATCAGTCATTTAATGTTCTTTATGTTGGTAACAGTAAGTAGAGGCTGTAAAAATAATTTGGCAGTTTAACAAAATTTACCTTAATTGAATATCCTTGTTAACCCGAGCAAACCATGCTCTTCGTTGTATCTCTTTTTAAGGGAACAATCCTTAATAAAAAGATGAGCCTTGATCATTCATTACACAGGTATCCTGAAACTCAGATTTTGAAGTTTCATGGGTATAAACATAACTAAAAAGCCAATGTCCTCGTCCGAGAAAATTGGCTTTTTTGTGGCATATGTAAAATAAGCTGAGGGCTAGCTTATTAGGCTAATTTATACCGACTCTACTTGAACATCAGTGATTTTATAAAAACCACAATACAATGCTGGCACCACCGCTAAAGTTAAAATGGTACCAATACCGAGACCAAAAGCTATCACGTTTGCCATACCGTAAAACAACGGATCTTTACCAATAATTAAGGGTAATAATCCCATCACGGTAGTAATAGTGGTCATAGCTATTGGACGTAACCGCGTTAAACAGGCATCTACCACGGCTTGATAGTCAGACTTTCCTGATGCAGTTTCAATTTTAATGCGGTCAATCAGTACAATCGCATTATTAATGATAATACCCGCTAGACTATATAGTCCTAAGGTAACCATAAAGCCAAAAGGAGCTTGCATCAAAAATAGGCCTAATACAGCACCTATAAATGACAGAGGGATAGTTAAGGTGATCACCGCTGCTTGTCTAAAAGAATTAAACTGCGCCACTAATAATATTAATATTAATCCTAATACTATCGGCATGCTTGCACCTAGCGCTTTTTGAGCGGCACGAGACTCTTTAATCACACCATCATATTCAATGTTATGGTTTATCGGTAAATCAACCGCTAAAGCTTGAATCTTTGCATCAATAATTAACTTAAGATCTTCTGCGGCAACATCGGTGTTTCTCGCTTGAATGCTGATGGTACGAAAAAGATCCTCATGGTGAATAATAGAAAATTGATTATAGGGTGCTAAGTTCGCTACTTGGAACAAGGGCACCGTTTTCCCTGTTTTATTGGAATAAATATTTAGCGTTCTAAGTCTATCTAAACTTTGTCGTTCTGCTTGCTCTGCACGCAGCACAACAGGGATAATATTATCACCTTCTCGAAACTCAGTAATTTTAGAACCGGAGAAATAGGCATCGAGTGCCTGAGCTATTTCTTCAGAAGTAAGGCCTGAACGTTTGGCTCTATGCTGGTCTATTTGCACGTCAATTTTAGTGATCAGGTTTTCCCAATCAGTACGTATATCAATAGTATTGGGAACATCGTGTAAAACAGCCATTATCTGTTGTGCTTTTTTATAGATAACTTCTTTATCTGGTCCTTTTACTTGAATTTTAATGGTACTTGAATCGGAAGGCCCTAAAAACATTTTTTTAACGCGGGCTGACACGTTAGGAAAATCATGTTCTATTTGCTCATCAAGTGTTAATACCGTTGCACTGATATCAGTATCATCTTTAACGTTTAATACCATGAAACCCTTATTCTGGGCTGGGTCTTCAGGGTTAAGCGACATTACAAATCTTGGGCCGCTAAAGCCGACATAAGCCGAGTAACTCTCGATAAAATCAAAACGTGTTTCATCTTTCAACCAAGTGAAAATATCTTTCATCTGACGGTTGGTTTCTGTGGATGAAGTGCCATTAGGTAAATCAATATTTACTAGTATTTGAGTACGATCTGAATCAGGAAAAAATTGTTTGGCGACAAATTTCATTGAAAGTATTGAACCAATGAACAGCGCTAACATTGCGGTCATAAATAAGGCTTTATGCTTAAGTAACCAATGCAAGAATGTTTCATAGTATAGGTAAAACTTACCTGGCTCTTCACGGGTAGACTCGTTATTTTCACCTTTAGTTTTTTTATTTTCCGGTAGGGTAATAAAGAAATAACACAGTAGTGGGGTAACGCATAAAGCCAATATCCAACTGGTGAGTAAAGTAATTAGAATAACCAGTGAGATAGAGCGGGTATACTCTCCAGCAACATGTTCAGCCAACATAAGTGGTAAGAAAAATAAAACCGTTGTCACTGATGAACTCAGTAAAGGAATCGCTAACTCTTTGCTACCTTGCAACATGGCGTTATATCGATCTACGCCATCTTCTAAGCGACGCTTGAAATCTTCAGCGATAACAATGCCATTATCGACTAATAAACCGAGCGAGATAATAAGAGTGGCTAAACTCATTCGTTCGAGTTTCATGTCACTAAATTGCATTATGCTTAATGTGGTTAGCATAACAAAAGGCACAATGGCGCCAACAATCAAGCCTGTACGTAAACCTAAAAATAGAATCACAACCACTAATACAATAGCCAAGGTTTGCAGTACATTAACAGAGACACCATTAATGGTTTTTGCCACTTGGTCGGCCTGATAAGTGGCAATTTCAAGATTATAACCAATAGGTAAACTTGATTCGATTTCATTGATTTTGTTTAATACACGTGGGGCATACTCCAAAAGATTATTTTCTGGCAACATCGAAATTGCAAAAAATATCGCCGATTGACCATTTAAATAAGCGGTTTTATCGGGTGGATCGATAAAATCACGGCGTAGAGTCACGACATCTTTTAATGCGATAAAATCTTCAGTATTAGGAATGCTGATATAGGTATCACCAATCTCAACTAAGCTATTGAAATTACCTGACGGCTCAACGATAAAACTGATGGCACCCGTGTTTACTTCACCGCCAGAACGGACAATATTTTGCTTTTGTAATTCATTGATAAGTGATTGCGGTGAAATACCTAACTGAGCAAGTTTGGCATTTGAAGCTTCTAAAAATATACGCTCTTCTTGGCGACCTAATATTTCAATTTTTTTAGTACCCTCGACGCCATATAAGGTATCGCGAATATGTTGTGCAATATCATACATCTCACCCAGATCAAACCCATCAGCGGTTAGTGCTAAGGTAACAACAGATACATCACCAAACTCATCATTAACAAAAGGAGTATGGGTGCCAGAGGGCATTTTATTATGTGCTGCAGTCACTTTATTGCGCAGGTTCTGCCAAATATCATCAAGATTAAAATAGCGGTCGTAAATTTTAACGTGAATAATAGATATGCCAGTGGCTGAGCTAGATTTTATCTCTTTTACTTGCGGTATTTTTCGTATTTCTTCTTCTAATTTTTTAGTGATTAACTGCTCAATTCTATCGGGCGCCATACCAGGAAAAGAAGTACTAACAATCGCTTCACGAATGGTAATCGTTGGATCTTCTTGCGCGGGCAAAGTGAAGTAAGCGAACAGGCCATTAATCAGTAACACAGTAATAATCAAAAACACGCTTTTTCGGTAGGTAAAAGCTACTTGGGTAATGTTCATCAATTTTCCTAAACTTAATTAAAACGCTGAACGTTATTATCAGTCAAACTGACCTGTTGGCCATCGCGCAAAAAGGCAACACCCGCTATCGCAATAATATCGCCTTGTTTTAAACCTGATGAAATGAACACTTCATTTTTGAAAATGTTTTCTGTCTGCACTTGGGTTTTAATCACTTGTTGGCTGTCAGGGTTATAAACAAAAACATAAGCCTTTTGTTCTAACCCTGCACTTAGCGCAGTTGCCGGGATACGAAATACATCACCTGTATGACCTGTTCTTCCTGTTCCAGAAAAAGAAAAGTCCACCTCAGCCGTCATACCTGCACGCAGTAAAGGATTATCACCCTCGAGTACTGCTGTAACAGGGAAGGCATTCGCATATTCAGCACGAGTACCAATTTCGGTAATTTGACCTTGCATCGTTAATTCAGGTAATACAGGAAAATGTATAGGGAGAATAGAAAGCTGTCTTAATTCACGAATGAGTGTTTCTGGTACCATGACATGAACTTCAAGGCCATGTTTACCTTCAATTTCAAAAAGGGATTGTCCTGCGGATATTTGCTGTGAAGGTTCATATAAACGTTTGGTGATAATACCGTCATAAGGGGCTAATAAAATACTGTCTTGCAAATTTTTACTAGCTATATCCAATTGTGCTTGTGCTACATCAGCAGCACTTTTACTAGCGTCATAAGTGGCCTTAGCATTATCAAAGCCTGATTGTGACACTACGCCTTGTTTAAGTAATTGTTCGTATCGTCTATGGCTATTTCTGGCATCAATTAATGTTGCTTTGGCTTGTTGGTATTGCGCTTGTGCAGACTGAAGCCCCAAGTTAAAGTTACGTTGATTTAAGCGCGCTAGCTCTTGACCTTTAACAACTTCATTACCAAGATTCACCTCAATGGTTTGAATTTTTCCTTGAACTTCAAAGCTCAATTTAGTTGCTTCAACAGGAGCAACAATACCAGACAATGTACGGATTTGTTCAAACGGAGATATTTTTACTTTGGTCCACATGATGGGACGTATTGGTTTAGTAATTTCTTTAGCTGGTTCATTACATCCAACGAGTATCAGAGCAATAAATATAAATAAGAGCGCGCGCATACGTGTTCCTTCAGTGCAGGGATGTCCCTGTGAGTAAAGTTCATTTTTGCTGAACTGTACAATTGGTACTAGTCAGTACCGTATATTTTGGTACTATGTAGTACCAAAGTCAACAATATAGTTACAATTACGGACAATCACATGGTTAAAGACAGCACTGTAGACATAAAAAAACTCAGCCCAAGGGGTCTATTGATTTTAGATGCAGCACAAAACCTTTTTTATAATCTAGGTTTTGATGAAACGTCTTTAGCAATGATTATTAAGGACGCTGGCGGTTCAAGACGTTCTATCTACAATGAATTTGGAAATAAGCACGGATTGTTGATGGCCGTTATTCAACGGCAAGTAAAAACACAATCTGAAATTTTAACGTCGATAAATCGTGACCTCGAAGCAAAGGAAGCGCTCAATCAAGTATGTTTCAAGTTTGTAGTAGGCATGTTGTCACCAGAATTAATGTCACTATTTCGTTTAGTCGTTCAGCAAGTAGTGAAGTTTCCTGAGCTGGGTGAAATGATATATAAAAATGGTCCAATGACCGGCATATTGCCTTTAGTTGATTATTTAACCTGGTTGACTGAGCAAAAAATATTGAAAATTGACAACTGCCATTTTAGTGCGCAAATGTTAATGGAAATGGCTAAAGGGCCGCTCCATACCCGCAGTTTACTATTGCCCGATAAACAAGTGAGTGATGAAGAAATCACTTATCAAGTGACTAAGGCGGTTGATCTCTTTTTACATGCCCACAAAATGTAAGATGATTGCACAAATAAACGACACTTGATGCCTAAGTGTCGTGAAGGCATGAAAAACTTGTTGCTTACTGGAATAAGTTTCGTATAATGCCCCCATCTTTAGCTTGTAGCTAAAGTTATGAAGAAAATTAGATATACCAAAAGAAAAAAGTTTGTAAAGAATTTAGTTTCAAATGAAAACTAAATTCTTTGCAAATTGCAAAAGTAGGGTAATACCTATGCCAGCGTGATGAAATTGGTATACATGGGGGATTCAAAATCCCCTGTCGCAAGACGTGTCGGTTCGAGTCCGACCGCTGGTACCACCATTATAAAGCCCTGATTCGAAAGAATCGGGGCTTTTTTATGTGCAAAAGATAATAGTATAATAAATGAGTCATCAAGCGGTATTAAAAAGGTTTTTATCATGGCAGCTACAGCGTACGCACTTCACATATTGGTTAAGCACAAGGAAATTGCAGAAGATATTATTGAGCAGTTAGGTAAAGGGGCCAAGTTTCAAACCTTAGCTAAAAAATATTCGTCATGTCCGTCTGGTAAAAAGGGCGGTGATTTAGGCGAGTTTAAACGAGGTCAAATGGTACCTCAGTTTGATAAAATAGCATTTAAAGGCGCACTATTAGAGCCTCATCTCGTTAAAACTAAATTTGGTTGGCATGTAATTAAAGTGCTTTATAGGACCTAATTTACAACGAGTTTTTTGGAATGTTCGTTTTTTAAAAGTTCCCTATATTGTGTCTGGATATATTATGGGTAGATATGCATCTACTATCGTCTATATAGCCACAATATCCATCTCTATTATATTTGAGCCAATCAACAGCTTTCCCCTCGCGTAATTTTTAAAAAATAGTTCAAGATAAAAATAATTTACTAAACCACATTCACCATCAATTAATTATTTTTTGATGGTTTGAACAATTGTTCTACTTCGCTAAACTTTGGTTTCAACCTAAAGCACCTATCCTTCTTTAAGCTAAAATAAATGAACAACTGAAAAATTAACTAATATTACCTATTTCTCTGCTTTACAATGAATCCTAAAATGCGTTATATCTATGTTGTGAGCATTGAAAAACGTGATGTGTAAGTTAAATATTTAATTATTAGGTAACTGAATAGAAATGATAAAAGTAATTATTGAGCGTGTGCTCGCAGAAGATATGGAAACAACCTACGATAATGAAATTCGCAAAACCTTAGCAGCAATAATGGCAGCAAAAGGTTATATTTCTGGTGCGTCATACACCAATGTTGATAACCCTAATATCAGAACGATTATCACCGACTGGGATAATGTTGGTTGCTGGAATCGTTGGTATAAATCACAAACCCGTCAAGAAGTTAATAAGACAATTCATTTAATGCTCAAGCAAGATGAAAAAATTAAAGTATTAATGTCCCAATCATTGTCATAGCGGCAGTGTCTAGAAATAAAGGGGTCAGAGCTACTTTGAATTTGTTGTTTACCTATCTATTTCACTCTTACCGCTTCATCCTTCAATTTTTGTTTTAAATTGATCGTTTCCTGAAGCTAAGCCCATGTTTATAGCTTTTCTGTGGACGTTCGGCCAATAGCAAGTTTCTCTGGTTAATTTCTATTTTAGAGCTGCTCCATTAAAATTTGTCGGAGCAGTTAATGGCATGAAAAATCTGTGACCATCGGAAAATTTGTTAAAGAGCAATTAGTCAGCTGTTTGTAAGTACCGTAGAAGCCGAAGAAAATTGTGCAGTTATGGGCGAAAGATTTTACTCTTTTGTAAAACAAAGAAAACCCGATATAAGTTGCCTTATACCAGGTTGTTAGTTTTACTTTTTAGGTAATCATTTACTTATGGGTTATAAGTTACGTCTAAGCTAACACCGCTTGCTGCAGAGTAACCGTAAACACCTATATGCCAAGTATCAGCTGCTGGATTGGTAAATGCGCAAGCTTCAGTGTTACCACTTTTGTATGGACGACAATCATACGTTGAAGAGGTCGGTTGAGAACCACGTCTAATATACATATCCGCATCACCTGTACCACCGCTCATAGCAAAATCTAATGTCGCCATGCCAGCAGGAACGTCAATGGTGTAGTATGTCCAAGCTTGTCGAGCAACACTAATATCTGTTACTGAAGCACTTCCGCCAGTAGCGCCGCCACCTGTGGTAGGTTCGGTGAAACTGCCTGTTAAACTAACTCCCGTAAATGCTGAATAAGCAATCATTTTAACGTGGTAAGTACCTGCTTGAACGCTCGCTATTGGACAGCTTTCAGTGTTACCGCCTTTATATGGACGACAATCATAGCTGCTAGTTGTTGGTGCTGAACCAAATTTAACATAAAGATCTGCATCACCAGTACCACCAGCCATAGCAAAGTTTAACTCAGTGGCACCAGCAGGAACTTCCATAGTAAAGCTAAGTTCTGTGCTTGAGCCAAGGTTGGTTTTAGCTACACCATTAGTAAGCGTATTACCTGTTGGTGGTGGAGGTGTTGTACCGCCGCCACAACTAGCTGCTAAAGCATCAGACGCTGCTTTTGCTTGTACTAAGCCAAATCCTGTTTTGTCATCACGACCTGCTGCATCTAAATCAACCGCAGTATTTTTCAATGCACTACGTACATCGTCGGCAGTACAGTTTGGGTTATTGCTCCATACTAATGCTGCAACACCTGTGACATGAGGTGTTGCCATAGAAGTACCATTATAATAGGCATAATCTTGTGAGCCATTAACGGTTAAGCTAGCGTTAGACCCTAATTGGGTCATCAGTTGTTGACCTAATGCACGGCTAACAGAAACGGTTGGTACAGTTACGTCAGTATTTGCATCAACTAGGAAAGGATTTTGTAAGCCAGGACGAGTACTGTCACTATAAACGATAACAGCAGATGCGCCAGCATCAGCACAAGCTTTAGCTGGGTTGATCTCAGGGTAATTACTCCCTTTTTGGTTATCATTACGCTCAGCTAAACAAATATTGCCATTTACGTTTGAACAGCTGTAGCTGCTACCTGAAATAGTACAGCTTGATAATACGCCATTGGCAGCACCATCAACATTGCTAACAACGAAGTTACCAGCACTTTGAATGTAATGAGTTTGAGGAACAACACTGTCATTACCATAGGTTGTTGAACCGACAGTAATAAAACCTAAACGACCATCACCAGCCACAGTAGATAAAATAGCTTCGCCAGGTGCAGATACTTCAACTTGGCTAGTATATTGAGAGAACTCAGCATGTTGGTTATTGCTGTCTAATGCGCCAACAGCCATAACTGCATCGTAAGAAGCTGGATATGACAGAGTAGCGTTACCATCGTTACCTGAAGCAGCAATAAGCAATACACCAGTATCAGCAGCAGCTTGTAAGGCATTTTTTTCAGTGTTACTTGAACCAGAACCACCCAAGCTCATATTGATAACTTTAGCGCCGTTATTTACACAAGTATCAACTGCGTCAGATAAGTCGCCAGAGTAGCCCCAACCTGCTTCGTTAAATACTTTTACAATATGTAGATTAACGTTAGTGCTTGGCAAAATACCAACAACACCTTCGCTGTTATTTACCCCAGCAATAGTACCTGCTACGTGTGTTCCGTGAGAACCACCATTTTCATACCAGTTACCTGTACCCGAGTTATTGGTACCTGCAGCATTGTTTGCATTTAAATCTGGATTGTTACGTTGATAACCTGAATCGATAATACATACCGTCATGTTAGCGGCGTCATTATCAGTTAATTGATCAGACTGGGTTTTTGATATTCCCCAAGGTTGGTTTTGCGCCATTAAAAAACGTTGATAATCTGGTTCTATCGATACAACAGAAGGGTGCTTGCGTAGTTTTTCAATGAATTTTTCAACATCTTTTACCGCATGCATTTCATCAAGAGCGATTACATGGCTATTATTTTTTAATATTTTAACGTGTTTTAAATTTAAACCGATTTTTTTAGCTAGACCAGGAGGAACACTCTTACCTTGTTTCTTATCTTTAAAGGTAATAATTAAACGGTCAGTGTAATCAGTACGTTCAAGTTTTTGTTGAGCACGCCACTGCGCAAAACTAAGTGTTGAAGACTGCGCCGTAGTCATTTTTTCTGCTTTATTAAGTTGCGCTTGTGGTGTTGCATTACTCGCGGCACTAGTCACGGCTAAAACGGATAAGGCTATGGTACTTAGTACGAGCTTTCTATTATTTTTCATCTGACATTAACTCCATCATTGATATTTCACGCTTCTTGCAGCAATCATTTCGACTGTTGTTTTGCGCATTATTTTTATAGGTTGCTTTAAGTGTTTAACAAAAAATCAACATTTATCAGATTGAATCTTTAGATGATATTTATCTAGCAAATAATGGACGAATAGTAATAAAAAACCGACATTCTATTTTTTGTTCATTAAGCTAAGTTGTTGAAAATAATACAATCTGTTTTTATTTGTCGTGTTTGTTCGAAAGTTTGTCGTAATATTACTAGAGGGAGTTTTAGCAACTGTTACTATCGAATTATGCAAGAGGCAGGGAGCCAAGTTAAGCAAATGTATATATTACGTGAAGCATATAAAAGGAGAACGGACCGTTCATCTAAGCAATTAATCAATAAGTTAATCTACATAATAAGACGACTTAATAA
Organism: Colwellia sp. Bg11-28; assembly: GCF_002836245.1. Classification (NCBI taxonomy): domain Bacteria; kingdom Pseudomonadati; phylum Pseudomonadota; class Gammaproteobacteria; order Alteromonadales; family Colwelliaceae; genus Colwellia; species Colwellia sp. Bg11-28. The sequence goes on along the minus strand of NZ_PJBA01000008.1, from coordinate 125,335 downwards.
AATTAAAGCAATAGTGGAGTACATATGAAAATTTCTAAGTTTACAACCTCAGTTCTTGCCTTAGCAGTTACCGCTGCATTCTCAGCTCAAGCAGCTGACGACAGATACATTATTAAAGTAGACAACAGTAAAAAAGGTGTTGTAAAAGCTTTAGCGAAGAAACTAGGTGCTGATCTTAAAGTTGATGGTAATGGTTTTATTGCTGCAGCATTTTCAGGAAAAAGTTTAGCTGATGTTAAAGGTTTACTAAATAATCCACATATTCAAATGGTCGAAGAAGATCAACGTCGTATGCCTTTATCACTTTATAGTGACGATGTGGGTAATGCGATGACTGAGCAGCTAACTCCGTATGCTGTAGTGCAATCACAAGCCGATCAAGTAGCCTTTAATGCCAGCGCTGGAATGAAGGTTTGTATCATCGATTCTGGTTTAGATCGCTCTAATCAAGATTTCGAATGGAATAATATCACGGGTGATAATGACTCAGGAACAGGTAACTGGGATGAAAATGGTGGCCCACACGGTACACACGTTGCCGGAACAATTGGTGCTGCTGATAATAACGTAGGTGTTGTTGGTATGGCACCTGGCGTAGATATGCATATTATTAAAGTATTCAATACTGACGGTTGGGGTTACTCTTCAGATTTAGCGTATGCTGCTGATAAGTGTTCAGCAGCTGGCGCTAATATTATCAGTATGAGTCTAGGCGGTGGTGGTGCAAATAGCACTGAAGAAAATGCTTTTAAAGCATTTACTGCTGCGGGAGGTTTAGTGGTTGCTGCTGCAGGTAACGATGGTAATGATGTACGTTCATTCCCAGCTGGTTATTCATCAGTAATGATGGTTGGCGCAAACGATAATAACAATAACATCGCCGATTTTTCACAATACCCTAGTTGCTCTGTAACCAGTGGTAAAGGTAAAAGACAAACAACAACGACTGATGAAACTATTTGTGTAGAAGTAACTGCTGGTGGCGTTGATACTTTATCTACTTACCCTGCGGGTATGGCTACTAGCGCATCAATGTCTGCCAATGGCGTTGATTTTGCCAGCTCTTCTATGGAAAACCCGGGTAATGCTATAGGTAATACTTATTACATGGGGACCGCTGAAGCGATAGATTCTGGCGCTAATGGCAACATCTGTGTAATTGACCGAGGCGTTATTTCGTTCCACGATAAAGTTGAAAATTGTGAAAGCTCAGGTGGTATTGGTGCAATTCTTATCAATAATGAAGCCGGCATGCTTTATGGCACATTAGGCGATACTAATGCGACGACTATCCCAGCAGTAGGTGCAACATTTGAAGACAGGGCGGATCTGTTAGCTGCTACAACTGCCATTCTAACTATTGGTACAAGTGATTACGGTTTCATGAGTGGTACTTCTATGGCAACGCCTGCAGTATCAGGAATGGCTGCGCTTATCTGGTCTAACCATAATGAATGTACGGGTACTGAGATCCGTGATGCACTTAAAGCAACAGCGCAAGATAGTGGTGCTATAGGTCATGATGTTAACTTTGGTAGCGGTATCGTTAAAGCTAAAGCAGCGAGTGACTACTTAACGGCTAACGGTTGTGGCGGTGGTGTAACACCTCCTCCAGCGGGTGATATTACTTTGGATACAACGACTGGTCGTGCTAAAGGTAAGAACTACGTGGATCTAAACTGGAGTGGTGCTTCAGCATCAAGTGTTGATATTTATCGTGACGGTTCTTTAAGAACTACAACAGCAAACGATGGCTCTTTTAGAGATAGCTTTAGAGCTTCTGGCTCATTTACGTATAAAGTATGTGACCAAGGTAGTGATAATTGTTCAAGTGAAGTAACGGTAAACTTCTAATTTGAACCAACTTAAGTACTTGATATTCTTCTTTTCAAGTACTTAATATCCAGCTCATTTATGGGGCTGGATATTTTCGTTTAAGCGACATTAACTTTTAATATTTATCACGCTAGAAATAAAAGTGATTGTGGTTAGGGTATGTTTAGTCTATGTTTTGTAGCGATGTGATTTTTTGTAACTTATTTTTAACAATTAGATCTTAAGTAAAAATAGATACGACAAGATATAAACAAAAACACCCTAATGCTTTCAAAATATGTTGATATTTTGAAAGATGTATTGGGCATAGGGGAATTAAAATGTCGAACAACTCAGTAAAACAATTAATCAAACCATTCTCATTGTTAGGCGCTATTGGCTTATCAATTTGGCTTATCAGTTTATTATTAAATAGCACAGCTAATAATAAAACTCAGTCTTATATTATCAGCTCAGCCGATTACTTATTGTTAAAAGAAAAGATCCAAGCACTTAACCTAGTACCTTCACATGAACTTGCCATTATTAATGCTGTAGCGGTTGATTTGAATCAATCTCAGTTATCTCATTTACAGAAAAATCTGACTATTACGGTCACTAAAAACCATAGCGTAGAATTGTCAGGCGGTAAAGCCTGGGGGAAACGTAAATGGCAGCCTAAATCAGTTGTTAATGACCTGATTGATGCTTCTCCTGCCCATGCCGCCCGCAATTTTGGCGACGGAGTAACCATAGGCTTTTTGGATACCGGATTAGATCAGTTAGAAGGGACCTCAAACGGGCTAGGCTTATCTACTGATTTATATGGGCGAGATAAGTTCTGGGGAACGTATGACGCGATAAATAATAACCTCAGTAATTATAGTAATGAAGAAAGTGGCCATGGTACTCATGTTGCTAGTATTGCAGGGAATGCAGACTATGATGTTTACGGTAAGGTCTATGGTGTTGCTCCTAATGCGTCATTAGTGGGTATTAAAGCTTTTGATGCTGAAGGCAAGGCAACCTATGCAGACGTTATTCGTGGTATTGAATGGGCACTTCAAGTTAAGGATCAGATTAACTTAAGAGTTTTGAATATGTCGTTCAGTGGGCCTGCTCGTTCTTATTATTGGGAAGATCCTTTAAACAAAGCGGTAATGAAAGCATGGCAAGCAGGCATTGTTGTCGTGGCTTCTGCTGGTAACAGTGGTCCTGATCCCATGACCATTGGTGTTCCAGGTAATGTGCCTTATATCATTACGGTAGGAGCGATGACGGATAATTTTACAGAATCAGATCCAAACGACGACAAGTTAGCGACTTTTAGTGCGGCAGGACCTACTTTTGAAGGTTTTGTTAAACCAGAAATTGTCGCACCAGGTGGGCATTTATCAGGTTTAATGGCTTATGATTCTCAAATCGTTCAAGAACACCCAGAGTTTCATGATGGCGGACGTTATTTTGAAATGTCAGGCACTTCTCAAGCAGCTGGTGTAGTGTCTGGTGTTGTGGCATTGATGTTAACGCAAGATCCAGCATTAACTCCAGATCAAGTTAAGTGTCGCTTAATGGACAGTGCTCATGCAGCATTTAATAATAACGGTGAACTTGCTTATAGTGTTTTCCAACAGGGTTCAGGCCTAGTGAATGTCGCTGATGCATTAACAAGTACTGCATCAGCATGTGCGAATCAAGCATTAGATATTGCTCAAGACTTAGAGGGAAATGAACATTTCTTTGGACCTTCTAATATCAATGAGGATGGAAATTTTTATGTTGAAGGTTTAGGCGATGAATATGTGTGGAAGTTAGATGATAGTAACCTTGGTGGTGATACTATAATTTGGCGAATGAATTTTGCTGAAGATGCGCTAGACTGGAAAAATACAGCATCAACAGATACCATAATTTGGCGAATGAATGTCGAAACTAACACGATAATTTGGAGAATGAATGTTGAGTCAGATACCATCATTTGGAGGATGGGTATAGCGGATAGTACTACCAACATTAATGTTAATAATTGGGTTGAGCAACAATAACTTGACCAACTCTAAGCCACTGTAAAAGCAGTGGCTTTTTTATTTCATGCTGTAAACTTCTAAATATCATCAATTTATAAGAGCTGTTTTGTGAAAAATATTCTTCTTTTGTTATTTCTTATTAGTCTTCATTTCAGTGTTTTTGCACAAGAAGTCAAATTGTTTAAAAACTTTGGTATTGACAACCCAATGTCCTATAACTTTGTCAGAACAATTGTCCAAGATAAAGATGGTTTTATGTGGTTTGGTTCATCTGAGGGGCTAGACCGATTTGATGGCCACCAAACCCTAAGTTTTCAGCATGATAGCTCTCGGCCTAGTTCACTTAGCTCTAATGTAATCAGTCGTATTCTTATTGATAAACAACAACGTATTTGGGTGGGAACTTTCGGTGGGGGCTTGAATTTATATAGAGAAACAACTCAAGACTTTTTACATTTTACCACTAAAACAAAAAATGCAACGTTAACTAATAATTCTGTGAATGCACTATTTGAGGATAGTGAAGGTAAAATTTGGGTTGCTACCGAAAATGGCTTAAATATTCTCAGATCTCATGACGAAAAGTGGTCAACTCAGCAAATATTTCAAGAGCTAGGTAATCCTAATAGCCTTACGCATAATGCTGTACTTTCAATTATTGAGACCCGCAATCAAGAAATTTGGGTTGGTACAAATGGCGGGGGTATTTCGGTATTTGATTTACAAGGACATTTTATTAAATCCATAAAGTACGGTGATCAAAATAGTGCGAATTATGTAAACAAATTTGTCAGTAGTTTGCACTTAGATATTAATGAAAATGTTTGGATCGGCACAGTTGATAGCGGTTTGCTGAAGTATACTCCTAGTACAGAGCAATTTATTCACTTTCAACTTAATGTTGATGATCAGTCAACGATTAGCAGTAATGCAATAAGTAACATTTTTCAGGATTCAGAACAAAACATTTGGATTGCCACAGATAATGGTTTATCTATTTATAATTACAAAACCAATCATTTCAGTCGATATAATTACTCTCCGAATAATCCATACAGTATAAGTAATGATTTTGTTCTCACTTTTTTTGAAGATAATCATAAGGTGATGTGGATAGGTACTTTTTCTGGAGTTAATCGTTGGGATCCTAACCTAGCGACTTTTCGACAATATAGTACTCAAACGGATCCTGTTTTAAAAAATCACAATATCACTAGTTTTGCTCAGTTCGATAAAGAAAATATATATTTTAGTACCTATAGCGCTGGAATTTATCGGTTGTCGCAATATGATAATTCAATTTCAACTGCCGACTTTAACGCTTCGTTTTCAGAATATAGAATTATGACTATGTTTGCCGATGAAAACACTTTATGGGTGGGGACGCGAGCTTCAGGATTGTTTTCAATAAATTTAACAACGAAGAAAGTTATTTCATATAGTCATGATGCTGAAAACAATAATTCTATTTCGGCAAATAGTATTACGGATATTATTAAAGATAGGAATGGCAACCTTTGGGTATCTACTTTCCATCAAGGACTTAATTTATTAAATAAAGATGGTACTTTTAAACGGTTTATAAAAAACAAGTTAAATAGAGAAAAAGGGCCTGGCAGTAATCATGTTGTACAATTGTTAGAGGATGACCAAGGCTTTATATGGTTGGCTACTTTTGGTGGTGGGATAAGTCGTTTTGACCCTATGAAGAGAACGTTTAAACACTTTAGTCATGAGGAAAATAACCTTAATAGTATTTCTGATGATTTTTCATGGATCATGCTGTTAGACAATAATAAAAACCTTTGGTTTGGTACTCAATCTTCAGGCTTTAGCATATTAAGCCGTGAAAATCGTCAGAATAACAACTTTTCATTTACTCACCTTGATACTAAAGACGGTATGAAAAGTTTGACAGTATACGGCATCACTCAAGATGCTTATGATGATATTTGGTTTAGCACCAATAAAGGTATATCTCGTTATTCATTGGGTGATAAAAGCTTTAAGCATTTCAACCTTACTCATGGCCTAGTTGATCTCGAGTACACTCACTCTGCTGTATTTCGCTCGATGGATAACACATTATACTTTGGTGCAGGTAAAGGAATGAATAGTATCAATCCTGAAAAAATAAAGACCAGTATTTTTTCACCCGAAGTTCGATTAACAAGTATTTTAAAATTGAATGAGCCGATGCCCTTAGGAAGCTCATTATCAAAATTAACCCAATTGGAATTTGACTACAGTGAACAACTGATCTCATTCGAATATGTCGGATTAAATTACGCAGCTCCAGAGTCAACACGTTATAAATACCGCTTATTAGGGTTTGACCAAGAATGGATAGATGCCGGTAAGTCACGACGAGCCACTTATACCAATTTACCGGCAGGTAGCTACCAGCTACAGGTGATTGCTGCTAATAACGATAATATGTGGAGTGAACCAGGATTATCCCTTGATATTGTAGTTAAACCAGCCCCGTGGAATACTTGGTGGGCGTATGTGCTTTATGCCGCATTGATTGCTTTATTACTGTTAACTTATTCGCGTTTTTTAAACCGAAAGTTACTTATTGAACAGCAACAAAAAGCTAATTTAAAGCAGCAAGTAAGAGATAAAACACAAGAATTTCATTTGAAGAATGTTGAGCTTGAACAGGCAAATAAACAGTTAGAGAATGCGGCAACGGTAGATAAAGTGACAGGCGTTAAAAGCCGTCGTTATTTAGATATTTATATCGAACAAGCTAGCCAACTGATGTCTCAAATTCATGAAAATATTCTGCCCGTACAGCGCAGCCTATTACCACGCTTATACCTTGTCATGATAAAACTTGAGAATATAGAGCAAGTAACTAATAGCCAATTGGTTAACCTTACTGACCTATTACTATATAGTCGAAATAATGAAGATTTGGTTATTCGGTGGGCTGATGACACCTTTGTTATTATCGGTTATGAAAAAGATGATAACACCCGTGAGTTGGTAACTCGCTTAACGGATCGTTTTGCACAAGTATTGGGCCATGGCATTAAATCAAATGTGGCTTATTCTTTTTACCCGTTTAATTTTGAACAACCTATGGCGCTATCATGGGATCAAGTGAGTGTTATTGCTGAACATGCCTTAAAGATTGCTCGAGATAATAACATGAATTGGCTGGGGCTTTATGCACCTAAGGTGCAGCCGTTTAACTATTTAGATGTTATTCAGCAACAAGATGTTGGCGAATTAAGTAAGTTAGTCAAATTAAAGCAGGGTTAGTTGCTGCTATAAGTTAACAATCGGGAGTTGAGTTTTGTTGTGCCATTTTTTGTTGGTATTGTTTGGGCGTGCAATGATAACTTTCTTTAAAACAACGGCCAAAATAGGTTTGTGATGAGAAGCCTACATCTAAAGCTATACGCCCAATTTGTGCACCACTGGTTAGTAATGCTTGTGCCTTTTTCAAACGAAATTCTTTGATGAAGTTATTAGGCGTAGTGCCTAGTATCACTTTAATTTTTCGCTGTAATTGTCTTTCACTCATGGCGAGTTCTTTGGCAAGTAATGAGATATCAAGCTCTGGCTCTGTGTAATGTTTAGCGATCAGCGCTTCAAGTTTATGTAAAAACTTATCTTCCAGACTGATTTGCTCAACGGTCTCTTGCGTTAAGTTTGCGACATTTTGTTGGCTGGTACTTTTTCGCTCTGCTTTTCGCTCTTCATTAAATTTTTGTAAATAGCGTTTTTGTAGCTGCTGCCTATTCGTAATTAAATTTTGAATTCTCGTTAACAGTTCATGTTGATTGAAAGGTTTACTTAAATACTCATCAGCATTTAGGTTCAGGCCTTGTAACCTACTTTCAAGATCAGATCTTGCGGTGAGTAATATTACCGGAATATGTGCGGTCATTTCATCTTGCTTTAACTGTGTTAACACTTCAAATCCATCAATACCGGTTAACATTAAATCGCAGACAATGAGGTCAGGGATATATTCTTGTGCTAATTGTAGGCCAAGCTCACCACTGCCGGCAAGAATACAGTGATGTTGTTGTTCAATGACTTGTTTTATATGACTTTGCATATCCAAATTATCTTCAATCACTAATACGACTTTCTGTGAATGATTGCTCTCAATATTCGCTACACAACGCTGCTCAGTGAGTAATGAAGTCACCTCATTTTCTGAGATACTCATTGATATTTCTGCCTCTACCTCATTTGCGGGTGCTAACGGTATTGAAAGGCTGAATTTACTGCCGTGGCCATGCTCGCTCACTAAGCTGATACGCCATCCGTGGGCTTTTACGAGTTCACTAACTAAAGACAAACCTATACCTACACCAAAAGTTGCTTGGTTCTTCACATCGTCAGCTCGTTGAAAACGTCCAAATATTTTATCTAGAGAGTCTTTGTTGATGCCTATACCTGAGTCGATAACGTTTAAAATAATAGTGTCTTGCTCGACATAAGCATTTACTTGTACAGAGCCTCCGTGAGGGGTGTACTTTATCGCATTAGCAAGCAAGTTAAAGATGATTTTTTCAAAAGCTTGGCCATCACAATCTAACCACAAGTCGTCAGGAATATTACTCGTAAAGCTTAAGTTATTTTGTGATGCCAAACGAGAAAATGAATCAACAGGCATCATCATTAGGGTTTGTAATCGATAAGTACTCAGCGATAGTTGTGGATTGTCACTTAAACGTGAAAGCTCTAACAGTTGCTCAACCATACGTACTAATCTAAGGCCGTTACGTTTAGCTGTGGTTAATTCTTCACTTTCTAATTCATTGGTTGTTTTGGTTATATACCTATCGATAATGCCATTAATAATGGTGAGTGGTGTTCTAAACTCATGTGAAATGTTAGCGATGAATTTGTCTTTTAATTCTAAAGTTTGTCTTTCAGCATGCTTTCTTGCGGATAAATTAATGAAAGTTATGACAATAAGTGGTTGTTTAGCGCGATCAGCCCACTGTAACTCTGCTTGTGCTGGAAACTCTGTACCATCTGAACGTAGCGAAAGACACTCCACCGATATGCCTAAAGCTTTACGCTGCAATGAATAGACATTGCTTTGAAAGTCAAAAAAGAAGTGCATTTCGTCTTTTTCTGCAAATAAGCGACTCACCGATATACCTTTTAATTCTTGCTCTAGGCTTTGAAACATTTGTACTGCTGCGGGGTTAGCCGATAATATTTCACCAGTAATTGAAGTTGTTAATATGGCATTATTTGAAGCGTTGACTATCGCTTTATCTTCACTGTTAATCAGCGCATCGGTTAAGTCATTATTTAGACTATTAAGTTGCTGGTGTTGGTTTTTTTCTGAAAGTAAATTTTGCTTAAGCTTTTTAGTTTGGCTGCGATGAGTGATTGCAATACCTGATAGCAAAGTGGCGCCAACAAATAACCAAAAAAGCAGGATAATAGATTGCAGATTGCTATTAACACTATAAAACAACTTGTGCTCATAGCCATATAAATGAGCTGCGGTTGGTATAAGCATAAGCAGTAAAATATAGTGTTCTGGATGAGGTTCTTTTTCTATCGCGATAGGTAACTTACTTATTTTTAAGGTGATGTTTGCGGCGAGTATAAGTAAGAAATAGGGCAGCAAAGCAATAAGCTGAAGAGAATAGTTGTTGGTGCTAATGAAGACTGAATCCTTATCAATAAAGGCACTGATATTTCCTATCAGCAAAAAAATAGCACTCCCAGAAAGTAGTGCAAAGCTATAACGCCAGAAATTGTCTTTAACACTCACTAAACACTGTATTAATCTGGCGATAATAAGGCTATTTATTACTAGGTGAAATAACAAGGACGGTTTAGCTGTTTGGTATATTTTTCCCGAAAATTCGGCAGGTAATAAAATAAAATAACAAAAACAAATCAGCGTGAAAAATATAGCAGGAACTCTACCTCCAATATATTTATTAAGCGGGACATCACTTAAATGAGGGTTGGTTTCTATTGCCAATAAAATAAAGAAATAAACAAAGAGCGAAGCAAAGTCTTGATACAACTGCTGGCTGATACTTGCAGGTGTACTATTTAATAATTTACTTGCGACGATCGCGAGTGCAGCTAAAAGCAGATATTGCCAAAACAGTTTGAATGAGCGTGAGGTGTTTTTTTTAAAACAAAAAAATAAAAATATACTGCTAATAATTTGTAAAGTGAATAGAGCAAAATTTAATGCGCTTTCAAAAGGCATTGGTAGCCAGTTGGCAACAAAAGGGTAAGGAATAAAGGTAACAAGGCACACTAAAGCTAAAGCTAAGGTTAATTGTCTAATTGGTTTTTGCAATTGCTCTTCCTATTTGGTGTTTATTCTTTATTATTATTTTAAGTTACTCCTTCCTTTAAATAACCTCTTAATGTAATTTATAGTAACACTTTATTAACATCAAGCTGATGAGTTTATCTAGCACTTTATTAAAGAATTTTGCTATTGGGGTATTTGTAGCCTTTATAATACAGTCTGAAATTAGCTGTTGAAGATAAAGTGAAAAATACGAAATTGATGGCTACTTCAAAAAATATTTTTAACTATCTTTTGAAGCAAGTAGAAAATATATTTGGAAAATTAAGGGGGAAGTAAATTAGGGCAATAGTTATATCATGACTATAACGCTGTATTGCTTGAAGTTAAACCATGAGAATAATAGAGTTAATATGCAGTTCAGTTTAAACGTTATCAACCTATTAAACTTCAACACGCTCTACAATCGCGACTCCTTGTCGATAACCTAAGCCGCCATTTCCATGTATTAAACCAAGCTTTTCTGGGCCATCACATAATCGATGATGCATTAGCACTAGTGCATTAAGCGCCGGATTATTCCAGGCGGCTTTGGCCAAATTCATACCACCTGTTATGGTAATACTATGCTTAGCAAGAAAGTCTGGAATATCTTCTAAGACTTCAACCAAACCACTGACTAATAAAAAAGCCATTGGAACAACAGGATAACAAGTATAAGTTTCTAATAAGGCATCACCACCTTTGAACAGCTGCACAAAGTCGATATTAGCTTCACCGCAGGCTTGTTGATAAGCTTGCTGTAAATGTTCATATCGAGAAATGTCGGTTAAAAACTCTCGCCCATCACCATCAAGGCGGCTCAATCCTACGGCTTTGACCTTCAACCATTGGCTTTTATCAACGCCCAACTGCTCGGCGATGTCTGCACGAGTCAATAATAATCGACCTGAAAAATCTACCATAGGATTAGCACAATCAACCCCTCTAAATAAATCTGTTATCGGTTTATGCCAACGTAAATCGGGCAATAATTCTGGGGTAAAAGTATCAGACAGAGCGTTACGAAAACTGATTTGATAATTTTCAAACAGTGCACTAGAGAATTCTTTAAATTGTTGTTCTGTAATGGTGTGGTTGTCACTAAAAGCTCGCGCTAAGTCGGTATAAGCTTGTGTTAACGGATAACTTTGTCCATAAACTGCCATTTTACTTAACCGATTTTCTCGGCTATAACCCGTTCTGATATGATCTTCACCACTAATTACAACTGCAGCTTCACCATTTTCTATTAATCTTTTTGCTTCAGCCAAGGCTTCAATTGGAGCGCAACCACTTCTAAAGTGATGTTCTTTCTCAGGGCTATGCCAATCAGCCTCTAAAGGTTCTATCACTAGATGTTTAGGCGTAATACCACGTTGAAGTAATTGTGATTCGAGCAGTAAAACCTGATCAAGACTACCTACCTCATCTTGTTTTTTAGCTGCGCCAATAATAAATGCCGATGGAGTTTTCACAAGTTATTAAATCCAGAAAGAATGATAGTGGATAACTTTATGCTATTTATAGCAAAATTAAAAACCTAAAAGCAGTCAGTGAATTTTTAGCACTACAAAACGACTAAATAACCACGAAAAAGTAACCATATTTGTTAGTGACGTTTTACTGTTTGTAAATAATGAGTGAGCTTAGGGAAATAAAAAAAAGAAAGGAAAGGGGAGGGACGAAAGTGCGACTTAATTTTAATTAAGCCGCACTGATTTTTTTCAAGGTAGTTAACTAAGCAAACGCAAAACTTGCGCCTTCACGCACGCCACTTGAAGGCCAGCGTTGCGTGATGGTTTTACGTTTGGTGTAAAAACGTACGCCATCTGGGCCATAAGCATGTAAATCACCAAATAATGAGCGCTTCCAGCCGCCGAAACTATGATAAGCAACAGGCACAGGCAGTGGCACATTGATACCAACCATACCGACCTGAATGTTATCTGAGAAATAACGCGCCGCTTCTCCATCACGGGTAAAGATACAGGTACCATTGCCGTATTCATGGTCGTTAATTAACTGCATTGCTTCTTGCATGGTTTTAACGCGCATCACTTGTAATACCGGCCCAAAGATTTCAGCAACGTAACTGTCCATTTCCGCCGTGACACCGTCAATTAAGGTGGCGCCAACGAAGAAGCCATTTTCATAACCTTCAACGTGTGGTTGGCGACCATCGACAACAATGGTTGCGCCTTGATTTTGGGCGCTGGTGATATAGCCTTCGACTTTGTCTTTATGTGCTTGCGTAATGACCGGACCAAAATCATTACTGGCCTTGTCATGAGCGCCAACACTTAAGTTTTTCATCGCTTCTGTCATTTTCTCTACTAAGGCATCAGCCGCGTCATCACCGACGGCAACCGCAACAGATAACGCCATGCAGCGCTCTCCTGATGAGCCAAAGGCAGCACCAAGTAGTTGATTGACCGCATTGTCCATGTCAGCGTCGGGCATAATGATGGCGTGATTTTTTGCGCCGCCCAGTGCCTGACAGCGTTTGCCATTGGCATTAGCGGTGGCGTAGATGTACTCAGCAATGGGTGTTGAGCCAACAAAACTCACCGCTTTAATGCGCTCGTCACTTAATAACACATCGACCGCTTCTTTATCACCGTTCACGACGTTCATTACGCCATCAGGTAAACCAGCTTCTTTTAATAGCTGAGCAATGTACAAGGTTGAACTTGGGTCGCGCTCTGAAGGTTTTAAGATAAAACAATTACCGCACACGATTGCCAGTGGGAACATCCACATAGGGACCATGGCAGGGAAGTTAAACGGCGTAATACCGGCAACAACACCTAACGGTTGAAACTCACTCCAACAATCAATGTTTGGACCAACATTTTTGCTGTGCTCACCTTTGAGTAACTCAGGTGCACCACAGGCGTACTCAACGTTTTCAATACCGCGTTGTAATTCACCCGCAGCATCGTGTGATATTTTTCCGTGCTCTTCACCAATGAGCCTGCAGATAGTATCGGCATGTTGTTCTAATAATTCTTTGAAACGAAACATCACCCGTGCACGTTTTATTGCCGGGGTATTACGCCATGCGGGGAAGGCTGTCTGAGCCGCTGAAATGGCCTGTTCAACCGTTTGCTTTGACGCTAAAGCGACTTTCTTTTCTGCATCGCCGGTAGCCGGATTAAAGACTGCTTGCGTGCGCACATCATCATTAACCATTTCACCATTGATTAAATGGCCTATTACATTTACTTCATTCATAAAATTCTCCGAGGTGGGCTGCCAATCCGATGGATAAAAGCCCATTGTTAAATTGTTTACGCTATTTCGTTAAAGGTTTCGCCCAGAGCACTGAGCAATGAATCTATTTCTTCGCGTTCACTGGTAAAGGGCAGACCAAGCTGGATAGTGGCGCCGCCGTAGCGAACATAAAATCCTTTCTGCCACATTTTCATCGCTATTTGATAAGGGCGTAATGCAGGCTCACCGGGTACGGGGTCGATAGTAAAACCAGCCGCAAAACCATAGCTACGAATGTCAGTGACGTGTTTACAGCCTTTAAGGTTATGAACGGACTCTTCAAAATACGGACTATGGTCTTTAACACGTTCAATGAGTTTGTCTGTTTGCAAAATCTCTAAGGCGGCCAGTCCGGCTGCACAAGCAACAGGGTGAGCGGAGTAGGTATAACCATGCGGGAATTCCACCATATACTCAGGGCCACCTTGCTCCATAAAGGTATCGTAGATTTCTTGCTTAGCAATCACCGCGCCCATCGGAATGGTGCCATTGGTCATCTGTTTAGCGATGTTAATAATATCGGGGGTGACGCCAAAGGCTTCTGCCCCGGTATTGGCACCCATGCGACCAAAAGCGCAAATCACTTCGTCAAAAATCAAAAGAATATTGTGCTGGTCACAAATCTCACGTAAACGGTTTAAGTAGCCTACTGGCGGTGGTATCACACCAGCAGAGCCCGCCATGGGCTCAACAATCACGGCGGCAATATTTGAAGCATCGTGCAGCGCCACTAAATCGAGTAATTCATTCGCTAGCTCAACGCCTGTTTGGGGTTGACCTTTAACAAATTTATTTTCGTCTAACATGGTATGGCGTAAATGGTCGGCATCGACTGCAGGACCAAATAACGAGCGGTTAGCACCGATACCGCCAACTGAAATACCGCCAAAATTAACGCCGTGATAACCCAAACCGCGACCGATTAATTTAGTTTTGCTGGCCAAACCTTTTTTGCGCCAATAGGCACGTGCCATTTTCAGTGAAGTTTCAGCGGCTTCTGAGCCAGAGCCAGTATAAAAAACGCGGTTTATCCCTTTGGGCATAAACTCAACAATTTTCTCGGCTAGTTGAAAGGCTTTCGGATGACCAAATTGAAAGGCGGGCGCATAATCCAATTGTTTTAATTGTTTACTCACCGCTTCGGTAATTTCCGGACGACTATGACCCGCGCCGCAGCACCACAGACCAGATAAACCATCAAAGATTTTTCTACCGTCGGCATCGGTGTAGTAATTGCCCTGGGCAGAAACGATGATGCGTGGGTCTTTTTTAAACTCACGGTTGCCGGTAAACGCCATCCAGTGCGCCTCAAGTTGTGCCTGAGTGATACCATGTTTTGTTTGGTTGTTCATATTTCACCTCATTATATGAGTCTTACAGACTTCAGATTGTGTTATTATCAACAATCTGTAAGATTAATAAATTTATAATTATTGAACTTTAGTTAAGTAAATAGTTAAGTAAAAGGTTGAGTGAAAAATTACCTTATTAAGATTAACTCTGACATTAAGTAAGCTCTCATCATTGGGCATATTCTCCAGCCCAGTCGATTTCGAAATTAGATTTAAAGCCGATTGTCATCTAAGTGAAATCACCTTAGGGTCAAAATTTCTAATCATGAATTTACAGTGGATTTGAAAATCCTAGTCTCTTTGAGAAAGTTAGCGTGAGGCGTTTATCATTTATACTGCTCTGATAAATCACCTCAACAGGATCAAATAACTCGATCCCGTTGAGTCTTGAAATAACTTTATTTAGGCTGAGTAGTTACAAAATAAGTTAAAAGTTATAATCAAAGTTGTAGCGCATACCTACGATGAGCTGATTATTATCTTTCGCGTTATCATTTTCGAAACTGTTATTTTGAAATTCAACAAATAAGCGATAATCTGGACTTCCTTGCCATTCTAATGTGGTATTAAAGCGGGTAACTTCATTACTATCAGTAGGCATCAAATCGTCAGAAAATAGAGAGTAGCCCGCTTTAAGCTTGTAGCTATCATTAATACGGTAGGCACCAACTAAATCAATCGTATTAATATCTTGACCATTACCGCCGCGATCGACGTCTTGATAAGCGGCAGCAACGTACCAGTCACCGAATGATTTTGATGCGGAGACGCCCAGGGTGTTTTCGTCAGTTCCGGCAAGGTCTTTAGTTAGATAAGCGGCAGCTAAAGTAAAGCTATCACCTGTATATTGAACACCACCGTTAACTAAGTCACTACCTTCAATATCGCTTTCACCTTTGAATTGACCTTCAATACGAAAATTTAAGTTACCAAAGCTCTTTCTGTAGCTAACCATTTCTTGTTGACGAAATGGGCTAACATCATCATAAGCAAGTGGAGATGCTGAACGGTTAAAAATATCAACTGGACCGGCAATGATGGCGAATTGAGTAGTATCTTGTTTACCTATCGCAATACGACCAAAATCACCTTTTATGCCAACATAAGCTTTACGTGCATCGCCAAAGTGCGCATCACCTTGAATTTGAACTTTAAACTCACCCTTTGCAAAACCCGTCATGCCATTGCTCAATTTATGCTCTGCGCCGATACCAATGCGTGATAACGCGTCACCAACATCCCAGCTATCTTCTGTATCACTGCTTGTTACGCCAAAAGTAGGTCGTAAAGAGCCATAAAAATTAATAGATGTTTCACTTGCATCAGCGACTGGTTTTTTAGACTCTTCTAATTGCGCTAAACGAGTCTGAATTTCAGTAAGCTGTTTTGTTAAGCTTTCTTCAGAAGTCTCTGCATAGGCTGCAGATGTTGGTAACAGAATAGCTAAAGTAAGTAGTGATGTTTTAAAGTTAAAATTATTCATAGTGTTCCCCGTTTTGATCTTGTTATAGTTATTTTTTAAGTGCGAAACTTAGTAAGTTACGTGCTATTTTTATTGATACTTATATCTCTGTTGATTTATAACTCTCAGTAATTGAGCCGCTACAAATAGGTTTATTACTACGATTTAATATCGACTGTGGGTAATCGCGTTAAGGTGATAGCCCGATGTCACACACTCATTACTTGCTTTCAAAGTGTCGATATTGACTTATACTTGCTCAACGGCTAACGTAAATAAATTCAAACATAATTAACCTAAGTTAAACATTTGTTTACCTATTGGAGAGCTATGACATTAAAAAAACGAAGTTTCACAGGACAAGTCAGTAATATTGATCTGCGGATGTTACGTATATTCAAAACAGTGGTTGATTGTGGTGGATTTTCAGCAGCTGAAGTGGAATTAAATATCAGTCGGCCCGCAATCAGTATTGCTATTTCAGATCTGGAGAAACGATTTAATCTAAAACTCTGTCAACGGGGCCGTACCGGTTTTTCTCTAACGGAAGAAGGCGCAGAGGTCTATCAGTCTGTAATTGAATTGCTTAGTGCATTGGAAACATTTCGAACTCAGGTCAATGGCATTAATGAGCAGCTTAAAGGCGAACTTAATATAGGTATTACCGATAATTTGGTTACCATTGAGCATATGAGACTTACCAATGCCTTGATGGCATTAAAAGATTTAGGTCCTGAAATACAAATAAATCTAAGGATGATGCCGCCAGATAAAATTGAGATCGATGTTCTTGATGGCCGGTTGCATATTGGTGTAGTTCCTGAACTTCGACCCCTTTCAGGCCTCAATTATCATCAACTATATCAAGAGGAATCGTTTCTATATTGCAGTAAAGACCACCCATATTTTACGCTCGACGATAAACAACTTACTAACACGATAATCTCGAAAAGTGACGCAGTAGTGCTATCTTATCAACAGACGCCTGAAATTAGACACTTGTTGCAAAAGCTTAATAGTACGGCCAGTGCTACGGATCGTGAAGGTCTGCTTTTTTTGATTCTTACCGGACGTTATATTGGATATTTGCCCGAACACTTTGCTAGACAATGGGTGACTGATGGTAAGCTCAGGGCGATAAAACCTGATAAATTTCGCATTGAAAGCTATTATTCGGCTGTTACCCGAAAAAGTGCTCGTTCAAACATTATTTTAGATAGCTTTATGGAATTACTCCTTAAGAACACAGAGAAATAAACGCGCTTTAAGTTAAACTGGAAACCCTAAAACTATTGAAAATATCGCTATTATTTTAAGGCTGACGTGTAGTGATATTGTTAATTCTGCCAGCTAAGGAGAGAGAATGTCATACAATCCTCTCTCATTAGCTGGCATGGCGAAAAAAGAATAACCTCCTTGTCACACCCAAATTCAAACTGGAATAAATCCATCAGCTAAAAGTGCAGGTGATGGTGTTCAAAGTAGAGCCATGCCATTTTACCTCGGCAGATCTCTTCATCAGACTAGCTTCACTAATCCATTTGAAAACAGCTAATTTAACATCACTATTTAGCTATCCCCACCAGAAACTTTAGCTATGGCTCCTTTAGCGATAGGTCAGGTAATTTAGGTTAATCAAAGCGCTAACAAATGGGACTGATTAATGCTTTCTGCGTTATAGGTATATGTGTCTTTTAGGTAAGCAAAAAATTAACTTTAGTTAAGATATATAACATTTATCTGAACTTTAAAACGAGGCAGACTGATCTGGACCTCGCCTATTATCGGAATAAAAAATTATTCTGAAATAAGGCATATAAAACCTAAAACAGAGGATTCAAAATGTTGAAGACAAAAAAAATTACAACAATGATCACCAAAAATAAGCTTGTTAGTGCTTGTACGATGGCTGCTGTGTTAAGTGTATCTGTAATGAATACTGCAGTAGCAGATAGTAAGTTTATTTTTGCCCAAGCTTATAACACCGAACATATTTTTCATCACACTTCTGAGAAGTTCATGGAGCAACTCAGCGATAAAGGCTCTTCTTATAAAGCTGATTATCATCCAGGCGGTGATTTAGGCGATTGGACCTCGCAGTTTGAGCAAGCAATGATGGGTGTTATTCCCATGACTATTACTTATGGTGCGTCTGAATTTGATGGCAGACTCGATCTGACTTGGCTAGGTTATGTGGTTGATGACTGGGAAAGTGCACGTAAAGTTTATGGTCCTGGTGGTCCGATGCTTGATGTTTACAACAAAATTTTTGCCGAAATGGATCTAGTGGCGTTAGGGACTATTCCAACTGGCTTTGGTTCTATTACTATCCGCAAAGGTGTTGATAAAATCCCAACTAGTTTCCCTGAAGATGCGAAAGGCATAAAAATGCGGGTGATCCCATCGCCATTGGCTATTGAGCGTTTTAAAAACTGGGGTTTCTCTGCTGTTCCTATGCCATATTCTGAGCTTTATACTGCACTACAGTTAGGTACAGTAGATGGCAGGGCATTTGGTCCGGCAGTTGAAATTTACCAAATGCGTGATGTGCTCGAAGCTTACATTTTAACGCGTGATTATTTTGAGCATGCTTTCTGGTTAGTTAATAAAGACTGGTGGGAAGATCTTCCAGCCGCTGAAAGAAAGAAGATGCAAATGGCAGCGGATGAAACGCTTAAATGGGCATGGCAGGAAGCAGAGACTATTGATAACGGATTTCTAGACAAGGTTCGTGAAAGCGGTATTAAGGTTATTGAGTTATCTGATGAGGATCGCGCTAAAGCTAAAAGTATTTTGTACGCAAAAGAATGGCCATACATGGAGAAAAAGGTTGGCAGCGACATCATGAAAATGATGCGTGAGATAGCCGGTATTCAGTAATTCCTTAATTAGGTGTGATCTGGGCTCAAGTCAGCAAGTGACCTGAGCCTATAATTTACAAAATCAAGGATATATGTTTATGAAAACCAGTACCTTAGAATCCGAGAGTCTACTTCAACAAGTTGACTTACCAAGTAAAACCAAAAAAACCACGTTACAACAGTTTCAATTTCTTCTCGATTTCTGTCTCAAAGCGGCCATGATTTTTAGTGGTCTCGGGCTTGCCATATTAATGTTCACCCAAGTCATCATGCGTTATGTTTTAGAGTCCCCTTTTGCAGGAATAGAAGAAGCGGCAATTTTAATGGCGGTATGGATCTATTTTCTCGGCATGGGCTATGCGACTAAAGAGCGGGCACACATTCACGGTGGTATCGTCAGCCTAGTTGTCACTGACCCGTTTAAAATTGAGCTGATCCGGTTTATTGTTTCGATTATTTGTACAATTGCCGCCTGTATTTTTGGCTATTATGCGACTAAATACGGATTATTTGTCATTGAAAAAGGACGTATGAGTTTGTACTTGCAATGGCCTAAAGGATTATGGAGTGCCAGCATGATCTTTGGTTTTGCGATGATGGTATTTTACTTTATGTTGCAAATCATCAAAGATTATCGCGCGATGTTAGCTGCCAAGGCCCAGTCGAAAGCGACAAAATCTCAATTATTAAACAACGGAAAGGATTAGCATATTATGGTTATTTTTCTCATATCTATGCTGGTCATAGTTGTCTTGTTATTAGCTGAACTTCCGGTAGCATTTGCCTTTGGTATCGGCGCGATAATGTTTACTTTTGCTACAGGTAATGACATTTCATTTTTGGTCATTCACGGATTTAATACCAGTGGTGGTTTTGCCCTATTAGCTTTACCCTTGTTTATTTTAGCCGGGATTTTAATGGCTGAAGGTGGTATTTCAAACCGCTTGCTTGATTTTGTTAATTCAATTGTTGGTCGTCTTAAAGGCGGCTTAGGTGCAGTAACTGTTTTAACCTGTGCACTATTTGGCGCTATTTCCGGTAGCTCCTCGGCTGCCATTGCGGCAATTGGACAGATTATGATCCCGCGGATGAAAGAAGAAGGGTATCCAGAAGGGCACGCGACGGCGTTAGTTGCTTGTTCGTCTGTACTTGCACTGTTAATACCACCAAGTATTCCAATGATTATTTTTTCGATTACTGGTGGGTTGTCTGTCGGCGCAGCTTTTCTATCAACCATTATCCCTGGCATCATGTTAACCGTAATATACTGTTGCTTAAATTTCTGGTTTTTACGTAATAATACCTTGATAAAAGTAGAACCTGCGCTGCCATTTGTTCAAGCAGCACGCGGCGTAGTTACTTCTGGCTATAATGCTTTTTGGGCACTATTGATGCCAGTTATTATCTTAGGTGCTATTTATACCGGTATTGCTACGCCAACAGAAGCGGCGGCAATCGCGGTTATCTATGCAATCCCCGTAAGTTTATTCGTCTATAAAGGCTTAACCTTTAAAACGTTGGGCAGTGCCACAGTGCGTGCTGTTATTATGACGGGTTCAATTATGGCGGTATTATTCTTCTTGTTCATTATGAGCAGGGCAATGATTTTAGAGCAGGTGCCAAAACAACTTGCCGAAGCACTATTATTGTTATCTGATAATAAGCTAGTCATCCTTTTAGTGATTAACCTTTTATTACTGCTGATCGGTATGATAGTTGATGATATTTCCGGTGGTGTTTTAGCGGCGATTATTTTCTTGCCAGTAGTACAGGCTCTTGGGATTCATCCTATTCACTTTGCCGCAATCGTAGGGGTAAATCTTGGCTTGGGTAATGTTTCGCCACCCTGCGCGCCGATGCTCTATATGGCAGGGGGAGTCGCGAAGTTACCGCTCAATAAGTATATTGTTCCGACGGTTAAGTTATTGTGCTTTGGTCACTTACCTATGGTGATTTTAGTTACTTTTGTACCGGATTTAGCATTATTTTTACCTCGTTTACTGATGGGGATTGAGTAAGTTAAACCCGTGTTCTTTGGGGCATCAGATTGTTATTTAGCTCTGATGCCTCGTTTTTTGGTCATTACTGTCTAGTTTTGTAATTTTTCTGTGAGCTATAAAAACGTGTGACTTAATCAAGTTAGCAAGGAAATAGAGCATATTTATCTACTTCTTGTCATATTGAAAGCAATGCCCTGACCATTAATAAGATTTATTAGCTGGTTTTAACTTTTGCGATTGAAGAAAATAAGAGGGTTGGGTAAAGTCTAATTAATCCGTTTGGTATAAGATGAAAGTTATGAGAGTGCTGCTGTGTTATTTGAAATTACCGATGTAGTGAATATTATGGGATTGTCTGCAGTGGCAGTCTTTGCAATATCGGGGGCACTTGATGCCGCTCGCCAGAAAATGGATATTCTTGGGTTCATGCTGATTGGTACAGCTACCGGTCTCGGTGGCGGTACACTTCGCGATTTGTTGCTGGGTAATGTCCCCGTATTCTGGATACGAGAGCCGATATGGATCATCGTCTGTTTGGTTTCTACAGCAATAACCTATTTTATCGCACCAAAATTAGCTTCTATAACGCGCGCACTGATCTGGATGGATGCGGTCGGTATTGCATTATTTGCCGTAGTTGGCACTGAGATTGCGCTAGAGTTTGGTACCTCTCCTTTGATCGCCATTTGTATGGGAGTAATGACAGCTAGCTTTGGCGGTATCGCACGTGATGTACTTAGTGGTAGCAACCTTACCTTGATGAACGAAGAACTTTATATCACCACAACTGTGGCGGGTTCAGTTATGTACCTGTGGCTCAATACCTTAAGCCTACCGGCTAATTATGATTTGATCGGAGGTTTTTTTATTGCTTTTATTCTACGCGCATTGGCGATTAGATTTCATATTAAACTACCAAATCACTATAGGAAGGACTAACGGCCCTAGCCAATGTTAGTAAATCAAAGCTGATATAAATGCTAAGTAAAGTTTAAGGTAGGAAAAGGCAAGTTCTTCGACTCAACTGAACTAAATTAATCATTATTAGGTAATACGCTCTAATTCACATTTAACAAGACTAATAAGAGTAATTGCACTAATGGGGTTCTAAAGTCATTTTAAGGGCTAATTTAGCTTCTTAGAGCATGCTAATGCTATAGAGAGTGACTTTATTAGATTATGCAGAGTCAATTATCCTGATTATATATTATTTGAATAACTATTCTCTCAATCGATGACTTTCGTTTCTGTCTTTTCACTCTATCCCTAGCGGTAAGTAACTCAATAGACTTAGTACTATTTTATTCGTAGATAATATGTCGAGTAAAACAGTGATTCTTACTCTAACCCTAGTGTAGTAGGTGTTTTTTTTATTTTACAGTAGGCGTGCTTTTTGGTTCTTTATGCGATGTTTTTGGCGTTTTATTCAAACATTCAAGTGCGTGTGTGTGAGTGCACTACTAAATGTAGCTGCCATTTAGCGTAAATAGTAATAGTTTTCAATCGTTTCAAATCACTTTTATTGTTGTATATATTCAAATATGTCGTATATATATTCATAAAATGATTGACTC
This sequence comes from Colwellia sp. Bg11-28, assembly GCF_002836245.1. Classification (NCBI taxonomy): domain Bacteria; kingdom Pseudomonadati; phylum Pseudomonadota; class Gammaproteobacteria; order Alteromonadales; family Colwelliaceae; genus Colwellia; species Colwellia sp. Bg11-28. The sequence goes on along the minus strand of NZ_PJBA01000008.1, from coordinate 102,667 downwards.
AGAACCATTTTGCGGGTAATTTTGCCGGCCGCAATTAATAATGACTTTCACAATTGCATTCGTCTCAGAAAGACTCGGTAGAAGTCTGACGTTCGATGTTCAAGAAATTCTAAGTAATATTCTGAAGGATCAGCAGCGCACATTTTGAACATAAAGAATATATAGCTTAATTAGCAAGCAGCTTAATTAGAAAGCAAAAGAAGCTAATAGAAATAGTTTGATGAAATAGGAATAAGCAATGAATGATATGAGCAAAAAATCCCAAGGCCTTTATCGCGCCGAGTTTGAACATGATAGTTGTGGTATTGGCTTTGTCGCCAACCTAAAGGGTAAAAAAACTCACGATATTATTGAAAATGCACTCACCATGTTGAGTTGTATGGAGCATCGTGGTGGTACTGGTTTTGACGTCAAAAGTGGTGACGGTGCCGGTATTCTTATTCAAATCCCACACGATTTTTTAAGCCAAGAAACCGAAAAATTAGGCTTTAGCTTACCTGATGCCGGAAATTACGGCGTTGGCATGATCTTCTTTCCGCGCGATAAAGCGCAAAGCGAAGCGTGTAGAGAAATTCTAAACCAAAATATTACTGAACTGGGCTTAACCTTATTAGGTTATCGTGATGTCCCGGGTGATAACTCTATGTTAGGTGCGGCTTCATTTGATAGCGAACCGAACATTGAGCAGGTATTCATTGCCAAACCAGCAGCATTAACGGCTCAAGAATTTGAGCGTAAGTTATTTGTTTTGCGTAAATACACCTCGCATAAGATTAATGCTAGCGGTATCACAGAACGTGATGAGTTTTATGTTACCTCAATGTCATCAACCAAAATTGTCTATAAAGGACAATTTACCACGCAGCAAGTTCGCCAATATTATCTTGATCTTCAAGACGAGCGTACTATCTCTGGTATGGCGATGTTCCACTCTCGTTTCTCAACGAATACTTTTCCAGCTTGGCGTCGTGCTCAGCCGTTCCGTTATATCGCCCATAATGGCGAAATTAACACAGTACGCGGTAATATTAACTGGATGAATGCTCGTGAAGCATTGTTTAGCTCAGTTAATTTTAGCGATGCTGAATTGAAAATGTTAAACCCTATTTGTAATAACGATAACTCTGATTCAGCCAACCTTGATATGGCGATTGAGTTATTGGTGTTAAGTGGACGTTCGTTAGCCCAAGTTATGATGATGATGGTGCCAGAAGCATGGCAAACACAAACTGATATGGATGCAACTAAACACGCATTCTATGAGTATTATGCCTGCATCATGGAACCATGGGATGGCCCAGCTTCATTATCGTTTAGTGATGGTAATGTTATCGGCGCGACACTTGATCGCAACGGTTTACGTCCTTCACGTTACTTGTTAACTGAAGATGGTACTTTAGTGATGGGCTCTGAAACAGGCACCTTGTGTGTTGATCAGTCAACCGTCGTTGAAAAAGGCCGTTTACAGCCAGGTAAAATATTCATTGCTGATTTAAAGCAAGGTCGTATCATCAGTGATGATGAAGTAAAAGCACAAGTCAGCTCAGCTCAGCCTTACGGTAAGTGGCTAGCAGATAACAAAGTTGAATTAGATAAATTACCAGTTCCAATAGCGTCTATTGCTCAACCGCCACTGGCAGAACTGCGTAAAATGCAAAAAGCCTTTGGTTATACTAGCGAAGATCTTAACTTAGTGCTTGCGGGTATGGTTGGTACATCTAAAGAGCCATTAGGCGCTATGGGTACAGATACGCCTTTAGCGGTATTGTCTAGCCGTCCACAACAATTGTCTCATTACTTTAAGCAATTATTTGCTCAAGTAACTAACCCACCAATCGATCCGATTCGTGAAGAGTTGGTTATGTCATTGCGTGGTTATATTGGTAAGTCGTTTAACTTACTCGATGAGACACCAGAGCATTGCCACAAAGTTGAAATTGAACAGCCGGTATTAACAATCGATCAATTACGCAAGTTACAGTATATTGATAATAATCATCTGCAATCAAAAACCATTGCTATTACCTTTAAAGCTAGCGGTGAAGCTGGCGCACTTAAAAAGGCGCTTGACCGTGTATGTTTTAACGCAAAAAGTGCCGTTGAAGATGGTTATGAAATCCTAATTTTAAGTGATCGTGAAGTTGATAGTGACCATGTTGCTATTCCATCAGTATTAGCAACAGCAGCTGTTCATCATTACTTAATTCGCGAAAAATTACGTTCTGGCGCTGATATTATTTTAGAATCAGGAGACATCCGTGAAACTCATCATTTTGCTACCGTTATTGGTTATGGCGCGGCAGCGGTAAACCCTTACTTAGCGCTAGAAAGTATGTATGGCTTACGTGATGAAGGCGTACTTGACAGCAAGTTAACTGATGAAGAAATTGTGGCTAAGTACACCGCAGCAGTAGGCAGTGGTTTATTGAAAACTTTCTCTAAAATGGGTATTTCAACGTTACAATCATACTTAGGTGCGCAAGTTTTTGAAGCATTAGGTATCAACTCTGATGTTATCGATGAGTACTTTACTGGTACGGTTAGTCGAATCCAAGGATTAAGCTTAGATCAAATCGCACAAGAAGCGTTATTACGTCATCGTGAAGGTTTCCCTGAAGCGAGCCGTATTGCTGTTGAAAACTTATTGCCAACAGGTGGTGAATATTCATGGCGTAATGATGGCGAACGTCATCTATTTAGCCCAACGGTTATTCGTTTACTGCAGCATTCAACGGCAAGTAACGATACCAATCAATTTAAGCAATACGCCAAAACAGTTGATGATCAAAGTAAAGAAGCCTTTACCTTACGTGGCTTACTTGAACTGAATAGCGATCGTCCTTCAATTCCATTAAGTGAAGTTGAACCGATTGAAAATATTTTCAAACGTTTTGCTTCAGGTGCTATGTCATTTGGTTCTATCTCATGGGAAGCACACACTACCTTAGCTATTGCTATGAACCGTATTGGCGGTAAGAGTAACAGCGGTGAGGGTGGTGAAGATCCTATTCGTTATACACCGTTAGAAAATGGCGATTCAATGAATTCGCGCATCAAGCAAGTAGCTTCTGGTCGTTTCGGCGTTACCAGTCATTACCTAACTAATGCAGACGAATTACAAATTAAGATGGCGCAGGGCGCAAAACCGGGCGAAGGTGGTCAGTTACCTGGCGACAAAGTTGATGCTTGGATTGGTAAAACGCGTGGTTCAACACCAGGTGTTGGTTTGATTTCACCACCTCCACATCATGATATTTATTCTATCGAAGATTTATCACAGCTAATTTTTGATCTTAAAAATGCTAACCGTGAAGCGCGTGTTAACGTTAAATTAGTATCAGAAGCTGGCGTAGGTACTATCGCATCAGGCGTAGCGAAAGCCTATGCGGATGTAGTACTTATTGCAGGTCACGATGGCGGCACTGGTGCTTCACCATTGAGTTCAATTAAACATACGGGTTTACCGTGGGAACTTGGTTTGGCTGAAACCCATCAAACCTTGGTACGTAATCACTTACGTAGCCGTATTACTGTACAAACGGATGGTCAACTTAAAACACCACGCGATTTAGCTATTGCAACATTACTTGGTGCAGAAGAATACGGTATGGCAACAACAGCTCTAGTGGTTGAAGGTTGTATCATGATGCGTAAGTGTCATTTAAATACTTGTCCGGTTGGCATTGCGACACAAGACAAAGGTTTACGAGATAAGTTTACTGGTCGTGCTGATATTTTAGTTAACTTCTTTACCATGATGGCTGAAGGTTTACGTGAAATCATGGCTGAACTAGGTTTTAAAACCATTGAAGAAATGGTTGGTCAGACTCAGTGTCTTAAACAGCTTGAAAATGTTGATCATTGGAAATACCAAGGACTTGATTTAACGCCGTTATTGCACAAAGAAGAATCTCACGAGAGTGAAACGCTTTATCAATCAATCAATCAGAAGCATTTAATTGACGATATTATTGATCGCAAGATGATAAAAGATGCGCAAGTGGCTCTTGATAGTCAGCAAAGCGTTTCTCTTGAATATGATGTTATCAATACAGATAGAACGATTGGTGCGATGATTTCTAATGAAATCTCGAAGAAGTATCAAGCTGAAGGCTTACCAGAAAATACTATCAAGGTTAAGTTTAACGGCTCTGCGGGTCAAAGTTTTGGTTGTTTCTCAGCCAAAGGTTTGCATTTTGAACTGGAAGGCGATGCCAATGATTACTTTGGTAAAGGGCTGTCTGGCGCAAACTTGGTAGTATACCCAAGCAAGCAAGCTAAGTTTATAGCAAGTGAAAACATTCTAATTGGTAATGTTGCCTTCTTTGGCGCAACCTCAGGTAGTGCCTTTATACGAGGTATTGCTGGCGAACGCTTCTGTGTTCGTAACTCAGGTGCTACGGCAGTTGTTGAAGGGGTTGGTGATCACGGTTGTGAATACATGACCGGTGGTAAAGCAGTAATCTTAGGCGCAACAGGTCGTAACTTTGCCGCGGGTATGTCTGGCGGTGTTGCTTATGTACTTGATGATAACAAAGACTTTGCACCTAAATGCAACATGGAAATGGTTTCATTAGAAACAGTTGATACCGATGCAGAAAGCCTTGAGTTAAAAGCATTAATTGCAGAACATTTTGCCGCAACAGGCTCAGATGTCGCTAATGAATTACTTAATGATTGGGACAATAACGTGAAACGTTTTGTTAAAGTCATGCCAGTTGATTATAAGCGAATGCAAGGTTATATGAATGACGTGCGCGAAAGCGGTAAGTTCGAGTCAGAATATGACATTGCCGTTCAAGCATTCGATATCCATTTAAATAAACTAGCTAGCGCTAAAGCTTAAGCTGCCAAGGAGAATATATTATGGGAAATCCAACAGGATTTATCAACGTAGGTCGTGCCTTGCCAACTGAACGCAAAGCAGGTGAACGTTTATCTGATTGGCTTGAAGTCTATGAAGAAATACCACTAAAAGCTGTAGAAAAACAAGCTTCTCGCTGTATGGACTGTGGCGTACCATTTTGCCAATCGGCAAAATCAGAGTTTGCGCCTGCCGTGGCGGGTTGTCCGGTTAACAATGTTATTCCTGAATGGAATGATTTGATTTACCGAGGCCGTTGGAAAGATGCAATAGAGCTATTGCATAAAACCAATAACTTCCCTGAGTTCACTGGGCGTGTGTGCCCAGCACCTTGTGAAGGCGCTTGTGTACTAGGTATCAATGCTGATCCTGTGGCTATTAAGTTACATGAAAAAGAAATTATTGATCATGCCTTTAAGGAAGGTTGGGTAGTCGCTCAACCACCATCAGCACGTACAGGTAAAAACGTTGCTGTCATAGGTTCTGGACCTGCTGGTCTTGCTGCTGCAGCACAGCTTAATAAAGCTGGCCATATGGTTACTGTCTATGAACGTGCCGATCGTATCGGTGGTTTGTTAATGTACGGTATTCCAAATATGAAGCTGCAAAAGGAATTAGTACAACGTCGCGTTGATATTTTAGCGGAAGAAGGCATTGTATTTGTTACTAATACCGAAGTAGGTAAAGACGTTAGTGTTGAGAAACTTGAAAGCGACTTTGATGCGATAGTGTTATGTATTGGCGCCACGGTGCCACGTGACTTACCTGTTGAAGGTCGAGAACTTAATGGTGTTCATTTTGCCATGGACTTCTTGAAAGCGAATACTAAAAGTTTACTCGATAGCGAACATAAAGATGGCCAGTACATTAATGCCCAAGGCAAAAATGTGGTCGTTATTGGTGGTGGTGATACTGGTACCGATTGTATCGGCACTTCATTACGTCATCAGTGTACAAATGCTATACAACTCGAAATCATGCCGCGTCCACCAGAAAAACGTGAAGAGAATAACAACCCTTGGCCACAATGGCCAAAACGTTTGTTAGTTGATTACGGTCAAAAGGAAGCTATTGAGATTCAAGGTCAAGATCCTCGTCAGTATTTGGTGATGACTAAGAAAATTGAAAGTGATGAGCAAGGTAATGTTAAAGCGGTTCATACGGTTGATATTACTTGGGAACGCAATGACAAAGGTCAAATGTTCCCGCAGGAAGTTGCTGGTAGTGAAAAAGCTATTCCAGCCGATATCGTACTCATCGCAATGGGCTTTATGGGTCCTGAAGGTGGGTTAGTTGAGCAGTTTGGCCTTGAGCAAGATAATCGTTCTAACATAGCTGCAGAATACGATAAGTTTGCTACAAGCAAACAAGGCGTGTTCGCTGCTGGTGATGGTCGCCGTGGTCAAAGCTTGATTGTTTGGGCAATTGATGAAGGTCGTCGTTGTGCGCGTGAAGTAGACAGTTACTTAATGGGTAAGAGCTACTTACCTTAAGCAATTAGCGACTACCGCTATACTATTTAAAATAGCATTCTATAAAAATCCTACCGTGTGCATCACGGTGGGATTTTTTTATAAATTTTTTTATAATGTATTACAATAGAAAGGTGATATTCGCTAACGTTTGGTGCGTTATCTCAACAATCACTGGTTAGGTGTAGACTAAAGTTTTACCTAATTAATCAGTACCTTTTAGCGAAAGTGTTTATACTAGAACCAAACAATATTTTATTTTATTAAATGTAAAAATTTAACTATTGAAGAGTGGGAAGGGATCGCTTATTTCTTTGTTGTTTAAATTTTTGTTAAAACCTTAATAAGGATCCATATGAATTTACTTAATAACTTAGTGTTTAAACAAAAGTTAATTTTACTTGTGTTGATACCCCTTTTAGCCACACTGTATTTTAGTTTGAACAATTTAAATATCTTGACCTCAAAACAAGGGCAGCTTGAAGAGATTCATGACTTGATTACGCTAACAGTTGCTAATAATGCACTGGTTCATGAGTTGCAAAAAGAGCGTGGCGCCACTGCAGTTTATCTAGGTAGTAAAGGTGAAAAATTTTCTTACGAGTTAAAAGAACAACGAAAACTTACCGATAAAGCTCACACACTCTTAAATGCAAAGTTAAAAGTTTTCTCATCTGAGAATGACAAAGTAAATAATATTATCTTAACGGTTAAAAATGGTTTGTTAAAATTAGACAGGATTAGAGCTCGTTCTGATGAACTCTCAATTTCACTCAATGATGCTATTGGTTACTACACAACCCAAAACCATGAGATGCTTAGCTTAGCAGAGTTCTTTTCAACGATTAGTCCAACAGAAACAGTCAGTAACGCCATTGGGTATTATGTTCTTTTAGAAGCTAAAGAGCGGGCTGGTATAGAGCGGGCTGTTGCTAGTGGTGGTTTTGCAATGGATAAGTTCACACAAGCGGCCTTCCAAAAATTTACTAGCTTAGTGGCTTTACAAGATAGTTATTTAGAACAATTCAGCGCTAAAGCATCATCTAATACCATAAACGCTTATAAAAACAGCTTAAATAGTAATGCTGTAATTGAAGTTAATAGAATGAGAAACGTGGCAGTATCGGTTGGTCAAGCTGGTCCTTTCAATATTGATGCGAGTGCATGGTTTAAAAGCGCGACAGGACGAATTAATTTACTAAAAGATATTGAGAATCTCGTTGCTGATGAGTTCATTACTGACATAGATAAACTGCTTCATGAAGCAAGTAGAGGAGTCAGTATTAATTTAATTATTATTATTATAACGTTCATTATGACTATTTTTATTGTCTACGTTATTTTGACAAATTTAATTAAGCAATTGAATGAGATTTCAGTAACGATGGAAAAAGTCACTGAACATAATGACTTAACGGTACAGGCAGGTGTTTTTAGTACGGATGAATTGGGTAACATTGCCAAAGGCTTAAATAAAACACTTAGCACCTTTTCTAATGCTATCACTGAAATAAAGAGTAGTAGTATTTCTCTCGCTGCATCGGCACAACAGTCATCTGTCATTGTGAATAATAACGTAGATAGTTTACAACAGCAGCGTGATGAAACCGCTCAGGTTGCTACTGCAATAGAGGAAATGTCAGCAACAGTACAAGAAGTCTCTCGTAATGCCAATGAGGCGATGTCTTCGACGCATCAAGTAAATACTCAAGCAATAGAGAGCCAGACTGTTGTAGGCAACTCATTAGAAGCAATCAATAATTTAGCGACAGAAGTGTCGGAAATAGGCACGCTTATATCAGGACTGCACTCTACAACGTCAAATATATCAAATGTTATTGATGTTATAAAAGGTATTGCGGATCAAACTAACTTACTTGCCCTAAATGCAGCAATAGAAGCAGCAAGGGCAGGAGAGCAAGGGCGAGGCTTTGCCGTAGTGGCAGATGAAGTTAGGACCTTAGCTCAACGTACTCAAGACTCCACTATTGAAATTGAAGAAATTATCAATCAATTGCAAAGCGAAGCCAGCAATGCAAATACTATGGTGGCTGGTACCCAAAAACGTGCTGATGAAAGTATTGATGGTGCTCATCAAATTGAATTATCACTGACAAGTATCGTAACGGCAGTATCGGATATAAACCTGATGATCGAACAAATTGCTACTGCAGCAGAAGAACAAGTTAGCGTCACGGAAGATATCAATAAAAATGTTAATGATATAGATAAGAAGTCTTCTGAAATAACATCGGGAGCACAAGATGTATCTCTGGCAGCTAGTGAGCAAGTAGAGATTGCTAATACGCTTGAAAGTCTGGCAGCAAAGTTTGTGGTATAGGTAAGTAATTTAAAATTTTTATAGTGCAATAGTTAACTTACTAAGTATGGTCATGGTTAACCACTATCATTACTCTTCAGAAGCAAGACTTTATAAAAGTATGAAGTCTTGCTTATTAACTACTTCGAAAATGACTTTACTATTTATACCTATAGCTCTCCTTAATACTATGACGTGAAGAATAATGTGAATATATTTTTAATACTGTTAGTCAAAATTTTCCCACTATACATCAATGTAGGTTTAGGCTTTTTTGCGACAAAATATTTGGATGTTCAAAGACATAGTGTTGCTGCTCTTCTTATTTATATCATAGGACCTATTGTTGTATTGTCTGCAACAATGAGTGTAGAAATTAATGCCAGTGTTGCCTTTTTACCCATTTTTTTATACATCTTCGGTTCTATCATTGCCTTCGCTACTTTGTTCATTTTTGGAAAAAATTGGAATGACCCAACAGGGAATATTTTAGCTTTTTCAAGTGGAACGGGAAACACAGGTTACTTTGGAATACCGCTTGCTCTGATCTTTTTCGATACAGATTTAGCGAATATATATATATTTACGGTGTTAGCTTCTCTTTTATATGAAAATACTACAGGATTTTATGTCACTGCAAAGGGCAATTTCACCGCTAAACAAAGTCTTGTTAAGATAATTAAACTGCCAATTCTGCATGCTTTTATTGTAGGAATTACATTGAACATCATGGGAATAAAGCTTCCAGAAGAGTTAACATTTTACTCTGATCAATTTAAGAGCTCCTATGGGATTCTAGGAATGATGATGTTGGGGATGGGGCTTCATGGTTTTAACAAAAGTGAAGACTTGGATGTTAAATTTATCAAAATATCTTTTATCATCAAATTCATTTTTTGGCCGGCTTCAATTTTGGCGCTTATTTACCTAGATAAATCATTTATTCAATTACTTAACGAAGATTTATACAAGGTACTGATTCTGTTTTCAATTGTACCACTTGCAGGCAATACCGTATCACTTGCTGTCTTATTAAATGCTAAACCAGAGAAAGCGAGCTTATCGGTGTTTTTAAGTACCGTACTATCCATTTTATTCATACCATTAGCATTGTATTTATACGGTGGTTTTTAAATTTTTCAAGGTTCCTCAAATTAAAACTGCTCATGGGATCAGCTAAGTTAAGGTTATTATTTTCAGTTTTACCCTAACACCAACAATTATATATTAATCGACGGGTGTAACAGGGAAGGTATTGCTGTAAATTAGTCACTTGCTTACTCTCTTATACGAATCACCATGACATCAATTCGCTTGACTCAATACTCACACGGCGCAGGCTGTGGCTGTAAAATTTCTCCATCGGTACTTGATGTGATGCTAAAGTCATCACTTGCTTTACCCGTGAATGACGCACTTTTAGTGGGTAATAGTACTAAAGACGATGCGGCCGTTTTCGATATTGGTAATGATCAAGGTGTGATTTCAACCACTGATTTCTTTATGCCCATTGTTGATGACCCAACTGACTTTGGTAAAATCGCTGCCTGTAATGCCATCAGCGATATTTATGCCATGGGCGGAAAACCGATCATGGCAATAGCTATTTTGGGCTGGCCAGTCAATCTTTTAGCACCAGAAATCGCTCAACAAGTGCTTGATGGTGCTAGAGCTATCTGTGCTGAAGCGGGTATCCCATTAGCGGGCGGTCATTCCATTGATGCGCCAGAGCCTATCTTTGGTTTAGCGGTTACGGGACTAATTAATAATGCGCACATTAAGCGAAATAATACTGCAGAGGTTGGCGATCTTCTGTACTTAACCAAGCCATTAGGTATTGGCATTATGACCACGGCTGAAAAACAAGGGAAATTATTACCTGAACATGCGCAACTAGCACCACAAGCGATGAAGACCCTAAATGTCATTGGACAGAAGTTTGCAGAACTAGAGGTAGTTACTGCTATGACCGATGTAACCGGTTTTGCACTATTAGGACACCTTTTAGAAATGTGTCAGGGCAGTGGGGTTGCTGCAGTTATTGATTTTGAGCAAGTACCGCGTCTTGATTTCGTCAATGATTACATTGATCAAGGTTGCGTACCTGGTGGTTGTGAGAGAAACTTTATCAGTTATGGCGAGCATGTTGGGCCGTTAAGCCCCAAACAAAAAATACTTTTGTGTGACCCTCAAACCAGTGGTGGTTTACTTGTGGCAGTGAAACCACAAGGCAAAGAAGCTTTTGAAGCGTTATGCAAAGAGAATGGTCTTAATCTACAACCTATTGCTGAACTCGTGGCGGCAACTTCGCCTACAGTGAGTTTGTTGTCATGAGCATAAATACCTCTGGAAAAGTCACCTCAGCAACAGAGCGCGCCGACAGTGCTGATTTTCGCACTATCATTCGAAATAAGATCCCGTTAATGGATGTACGTGCCCCCATTGAGTTTGGAAAGGGGGCTTTTGATTTGTCCATTAATTACCCCTTAATGAACAATGATGAACGAGCAGAAGTTGGTATTTGTTATAAACAAAATGGCCAAGAAGCTGCCATTAAGTTGGGTAATGCGCTAGTTTCAGGACAAAGTAAAGCCAGTCGATTGGCACAATGGAAAACCTTTGCACGAGAAAATCCACAAGGTTATTTATATTGTTTTCGTGGCGGTTTACGTTCACAAACGGTGCAACGCTGGTTAAAGGAATCAGGAATTAACTATCCACTCATTACAGGGGGATATAAAGCACTGCGTCAGTTTTTATTGAACGAACTTGAGCAACTAGCGTTACACCCTTTAACTATTTTAGCCGGTAATACCGGTAGTGGAAAAACGCCTTTTCTGACCCATTGTGTTAACAGCCTCGATTTAGAAGGCGCAGCAGGACATCGAGGCTCAAGTTTTGGTGGCTTCGTTACACCGCAAGCAAATCAATTAAATTTCGAAAATAAGCTGGCTGAACAATATATTAGGGGTAACTTTTCTTTAGATCAAAGGTTAGTCTTAGAAGATGAAGGCAGATTAATAGGTAGTGTTCATTTACCTGAAAGTTTACGAAATGCCATGACGTTAGCGCCAGTAGTCGTTATTGAAGAAAGCTTAGACTATCGACTTGAACATATATATCAAGAATACATCATAAAAATGACAGCGCAATACCAAGCTGCTTATGGCGTTGAACGAGGTTTTATCGCCTTTGGTGAATATTTGGAACAAGGACTATTCAAAGTACGAAAACGTCTTGGTACAGAGCGTTATGGCCAATTAAAGACAATACAGAGTGCGGCTTTAACGCAGCAACAAAATGGTGAACAGAAGTATCACTTGGATTGGTTAAAACCATTACTCAGCGAATACTATGATCCTATGTATCAATATCAATTAGGACTCAAGTCCGACAGAGTTATTTTTCGTGGTAATAATTCGGAATGTTTAGCTTTTTTGCGCGATTAACACAATCCTTAAAACCCGTCTTATATGTTATATCCGTTACCAATCAAGATGAATGTTTCAGAGTGCGAGAGCTATTTCAATTCAAAGCGCTGTGATGGATTAACGGGTATATAACATTCATTGTTCTTGCAAGAACTTAGCTTTTAATTTATTGATAAATAACCGTAGGACTAACGGTAACTGTTGCTGATAAGAATGCACCGCATAGACATTTCTTGGCTCACCCAAATAATCAGGTAGTACGTGTTGCAAAGCACCTGATTGTAGTTCACTTTTAATAAAAACTGACGGAATTAAACAGATACCCGCACCTGTTATTGCACTATTGATAGCGCTGGTTGAGGTATTCATTTTCAGATATTTCAAGCTACTAAAAGTAATCGCGTTATTATCATTTTTAGTCAGAGAAAAATTATGTTGCCATGGCAGCATAATTAAATTTTGTAGTGATAAATTTTGCTCATTAATGCCTGTATGTTTAGCCAAATATTTTGGCGATGCAACTAACACACTTTCTAATTCCCCAATCAGTATCGCATGATACGAACTATCTTTTTGTGGTCCCACTGAAATGGCCAGATCAAGCTGATGTTTAAGTATATCTAAACGTTCATCGGTAAAAGTAAGCTCAGGTGTAAGTTTGGGGTATTCATCACATAACTCAGTAATGATTGGTGTGACTAAAGACGCCTCAAAAGCATGTGGAGCCGTTATTGCAATTCGGCCTGCTGGTGCTATAGCACTCTCTTGTATTTCATCTAAAGTGACGGTTAATAACTCAAGTAATTGCTCACTACGTTTGGCAACTAGCTGTCCTGTTGGCGTCAAATTTAAAGTACGGGTACTCCGATTGAGCAAACGAACTCCTAAGGCTCGTTCAAGTTGACTGACATACTGACTAATTGCTGACTTAGTATGCCCTAGGCTATGAGCCGCTTCTGTAAATGAGCCTTGTTTAAGCACTTCATCAAATACTAACATTTGGTAAGCTAAGCGCTTCTGTTCACTTTTATTGAACATTGTTTTCATCTTTTGGCTAATTATCATTCTTTAGAATAACAATAAAATGGTGCTTCTGAAATAACTAAGAGATAAAAAATGAATCAAACAACATTAAACACTATTAGAAATAACGTTATGCAAGCTAGCGCCCAGTGGATCTCTGATTTCAATCAAGGGAATGTCCAAACATGTATTAACCGATATCTACCCAGTGCAACGATGCAAGTTCATCCTTTTGGAAAATTCACTTCAATAGAAGCTATTACTGATTTTTGGCTCGAGTTTGCCAAAAGCAACCCAAGTGACTTAGTTTATCGAAACATTGAGATCAAAGTATTAAATGACCGACAAACAGTACTTTCAGCGAATTGGCGTATGAATATTGCTAGTGGTTTTATCAGTAAAGAGCTGTGGACCTTGGCAGAAGACGGTCAGTGGTACCTTGAAGAAGACGACTTTACTGTTTTAGCACAGCATACAAAACCTGTTGACGATAAAAGAACGGCTTTAGTCTTGGTTGATCTACAAAATGATTATTTTAGTGGGGGTCGTTTTGAGCTTGATAATACTGATTTTGCAGCCAAACAAGCCAGTCAATTATTAGCACACTTTAGACAAAAAGAACTGCCTGTTATTCATATTCAGCATTTATTTGAAGAGACTAATGCCGCCTTTTTCAGTGCAAATACAGTAGGCGCTGAAATTGAATCAAGTGTTAAACCTACTGCAAATGAACCTGTCATTATAAAGCATCAAATAGACAGTTTTATTGAGACAACATTGGAACAAACATTGATTGAATTAGGTATAGATAATTTAGTTATTGTCGGTGCAATGGCACAAGCGTGCGTGCAAACTATTTGTCGAAGTGCGGTCAATAAAGGTTATAAGTGCCAGGTCATCTCTGATGCGATTGCCGCGCCTAAATTAGAATATCAGCAGCACAGCTTTACCGGAGAGCAATTGGTTGCAGCTAACTTATTATCATTGTCATTTGGCGGCGCTGATATTACTGATACAAAAGGATGGTTACAAGAAAATAGTTAAGCAATAGATTAAAGCGTAATAAAAGAGTAATTATTATTCAAAATAAGTACTCTTTTTATTTACCAACGCATGAGGGGGAGCTTCTATATACCTATTGCATGACTGAAAGTAATTACTTTAGCCTGTTACTCAATTACAATAAATTCCATAGTAAGTATTTTATAATGGATTTATATGTCAAATTCGCACTGCATTCACTGCCAACACATAGTAAAAGGCACATGTCGTATTTGCCCTATGTGCGGTGGTTCGATGAAACAAGAAATAGAGAATGAAAACCGTCAATGTCCTCGATGTAAAGAACCTTTAGTGGTTTTTCAGTTTAATCATTATCAATTAGACAAGTGCACAAGCTGTGAAGGTTTATGGCTAGAGCCTGATAAATTTAAAGTTTTAACTAGTGAGTTTGACGTTTATCGTGATGAAAAGTCGGAGCCAAATTTTCTTAGGAAACCAACGCCAAAAGCGGAAGGATATTTACCTTGTGCTTGTTGCGATAAATTAATGTCCCGGAAAAACTTTAAAGCTATCTCAGGGGTAATTATTGATTCCTGCATTAGCTGTGGGATTTGGTTAGATAAAGGTGAACTAATACAAATTCGTAGTTTTATTGCTAGTGGTGGTTTAGATAGATCACAAGATAGGCAACTCGATAAACATTCACAACAAATCCAAGCGTTAGATGATCGGCTTTCAGATGTTGAATTAATGGAAAAAATGTTAAATAAATTTAGTTTGAAACGCATCTTTTTTAGAGGATTTTAAATCTAATTACCCTAGACAGGTTTTTGTATAGGCTAACATGGCATTAAGAACTTTCTGCTTTCACAGCCCTATTGTAGTGATTAGCGCAAATCAGTCATCACTAAAGCAGTAATGTTCATTTAAATATCAAGTGTTCATGTCTCACAAGTGCGACTCACTACAATAAAAACCGTGTCGAAATTGACACACCCCCTCATATGAGTAACAGTGTAATTTAAATAAAACTCAATATAATCAGTATTTTAATTTTTATTTCACAGATGGCACAAGACTTGTAAAAACTAATCATCTCATTTACAAATTTAAGATGAATCATGGATATACAAAGAAAAGCCGTTCAAAAACCACTTTGGAAAAAATACTGGTTTGTTTTACCTGTATTTATTCTACTCATCGGCACTTATTCATTAAGAAATATTTTAGGTAATGCCTCTTACTTTATTGAACGAAGCGCTGTTGTTACTGCCAAGGTAGAGCAGGGTGATTTTCGAGTGAATGTACGTGCAACAGGTGTTTTAAAACCACTTAATATTCGTTGGGTATCTTCACAAGTTTCAGGTAGAGCAGAGCAAGTTTTTGTTAAAGCAGGCGCAAAAGTCAATAAAGGTGATGTGCTTGTACAATTATCTAACCCTGAACTACATCGTAATTTAGAAAAGGCCCGTTGGGAGCTGGAAGCAAAAAAGGCTGAAAGTCATGTTGCTTTTGTGATGCTAGAATCACAGATGGTTGATTTAGAAAATTCAGTATTATCTGCAGAATATAGCTATCAATCAGCGAAACTAAAACTTGATGCAGAAACCGCTCTATTGGCACAAGGTAATGCGACAGTCTCTGCGCTCGAATACCAAAGAAGCCAATTAACTGTTAAGCAACAAATGCAATCTTGGCGCGCTCAACAACAAAAAACTGAAAAAATGAAAGCGAATATGGCGGCAACAAAAATTGCTCAACAAGCCCGTATTGGTTTAGTTGAAAATAATTATCAGCGTGTGCAAGAGCAAGTCGCTGCGCTGCAAGTGAGATCATCAACGTCTGGTGTTGTTCAACAAGTTTCACTAGAACTCGGTGAACGTGCTCAAGTGGGAGATAGTGTTGCTTTAGTAGCCGATCAAAACACCTTATTTGCAGAATTACAGGTACAAGAAGTTAGGGTAAGAGATATTGCGCTAGGCCAATTAGTGACTATTGATACTCGTATCAGTGAGATTATTGGTGAAGTGACGCGTATCGACCCAGCGGTAAAATCTGGCATGGTGTTAATTGATGTCAAACTAATGAGTGACTTACCAACGGAAGCTCGTCCTGAATTAACCGTTGATGGGCTGATTGCCATTAGCAACATTGAAAATGCTTTGTATGTAAAGCGACCTGTTTATGCGCCAAGACATACTAAGGTTGGCCTGTATAAACTGAGCCAAGACCAGCAATTTGCGAGTAAATATTCCGTTGGCTTAGGTCAAAGTTCAGTAAATAAAATTCAAATTATAGATGGTTTGATACTTGGTGATGAAATCATTATTTCAGACACATCAAGCTGGCAAGAACATCAAGAAATTAAGATCAATTAATGGTCTATTACCAATAATACTTAATGAATTGTTACTCAATACACACTACTCAAAAAATGAAAATCAGCAGCAAGTAACTTGCTGATACGATATGGGAATAATTATGACTGCACTTATCACCTTAAAAAATATTAGCAAAAAATTCTTAACTGAAGAGATAGAAACGCGGGCTTTAAATACTATTAACCTAGAGATTAATAAGGGGGAATACCTGTCACTCAGTGGTCAGTCAGGTTGTGGTAAATCAACCTTACTCTCTTTACTAGGATTATTAGATGCACCTAGTTCAGGGCATTATCATTTAGCAGGTAGTGATGTTTCTGCTTTAACACGGGATCAACGAGCAAAAATACGCAGTGAACAAATAGGGTTTGTTTTTCAATCGTTTAATTTGATTTCAGATCTCACGGTATTTGAAAATGTTATGTTGCCGTTGACGTATCAAACAGGAAAGTCTAAAAAAGCCATTGAAGCTAAAGTGAATGAAGTATTAGCGAAAGTAGAAATGGGACATCGTAAAAACCATTACCCTTCACAATTATCAGGCGGACAACAACAGCGCGTTGCCGTTGCTAGAGCCTTAGTTAATGACCCTTCAATTATTCTTGCCGATGAACCAACAGGTAACTTAGATTCAAAAAATGCCGAGGCAGTTTTACAGCTATTCGATCAACTTCATCATGATGGCGCAACTATCTGCATGGTGACCCATGATCCCTCGTCAGCGAAGAGAGCAAGTAGGTGTTTAGAAATGTTTGATGGGCAACTGATCAAAGACAATATCAATCATGATCGTCAAGTAACGCTTAAACCAGTTGAATTGGCTGCGGGCTAAACCTTAGGAGAAGTACATGTCGATGTTAATAGATATTAAATACGCTTTTCGCTTGTTATTTAAAGCGCCTAAATTTACTGCGATGACCTTGGGGGTATTAATCGGTGGATTATCGATTAGTTTATTCACCTTCTCATTTTTATATACCATGGTTTACAAACCTCTACCAATACCTGAGGCTGAAACGGCAAAAGCGATTACTGTTGAATTTGACGGTAACTATAACTTAATCACGGGTTATGAATATAACAATGTTAAAGAGAGTGTAACCAGTTTTACCGAGTTTGGTGTTTATGATAATCGTAATATTCGTTTGTCTGTTGAACAATCAGGTAAAGATATTTCAGGAAGCTATGTCCAAAATGGTTTTTTTGAGTTCAGCCGTACAGAACCTATTTTAGGTCGAGCGATACAAGCCCAAGATAACAAAGTAGGTGCATCGCCAGTCGCATTAATTAGCTATGAAATTTGGCAGTCTGAACTTAATGGCGATGAAGGTGTTTTGTCAAAAAGCCTGATGCTAAATGGGGTGATGACTGATGTTATTGGGGTTATGCCAAAAGGGTATCTATTTCCTAATACTTCACAAATTTGGTTGCCACTGTCAGACAGCGTTTTTAATGCTACGGCAGAGCAAAGTGAAAACTATTTTGCCTATGGCCGAGTTAACGCTGGTACCACTATTGAACAAGCTGAATTGGAGTTGGGGCAAGCCATTAACCAAGTTTATCAACAGAATGTAGCATTATATAACATGCCTGAGTTTGAAAAAGGCGCGAAGCTGATGTCATTCCAAGCGGCGCAAACCAACGGCCAAGGCAGTATTGTTTTTGTCTTCTTAAATGCCATTTCATGGTTGATTTTATTACTTGCTTGTATCAACGTCGGCAATTTATTACTCGCTCGTACCATTGAACGTCAAAAAGAAACCGCTATTCGCGCTGCTTTGGGGGCAACTACCTCTCGTTTAGTTAGCCAGTTAATGTGGGAAGGCGTTATCATTTCAACGGTTGGTGGCATTTTGTCATTACTATTGGTTGGGGCTGCTTTAGATTATACCGAAATTGCTTTTCACTCGTGGATTCCAGGTGGAGGTTCCTTTTGGTGGCATTGGAGTATGGATCTACAAACGTTGTTAATGGGCATTGCATTTACCGTGGTTACTATTTTACTGTCAGCTTTTTTACCGGCATGGCGCTCTGCAAATCAAGACATTAATACCACATTAAGAGATGGAACCCGTGGTGCTCAAAGTAAAAAAGCAGGCAGAATTTCTCGAATATTAGTCACTAGCCAAGTATTTTTGGTCGCCACTTTAATGTTAATTGGCTCTGTTTCTGCCTACATATCACATAAATTGATTAACCTTGAAATGGGCGATGATTATAGCTATGTGATGTCAGCAAGAATGTCGATACCTGAAAATAAATACCCAGAGCCTATGCAGCAATTAGCATTATTTCAATCGTTAAAAGAAAACATTGAGCAACATCCTCAAGTGGTTGGTGTTGTTGCAAATGATTGGCGACGTCAATCGACAGTGACTCTAGAAGGTAAGGATTATGCCTCTGAAGAGAGCAAACCTAAAATTGATACGATTACGGTTATTGGTGATACAGCAACAGTGGGTATTGACTTAGTCGCAGGGAGACAATTTACTCACCTTGATAAGTTGGGTCACCGTAAAACGGCTATGATAAGCCAATCTATGGCTAAGCGTTATTGGCCGGGAGAGTCTGCTTTAGAAAAAAGTTTTCAGGTGAAAATAGATGATAAAAATGAAAAAGTTTTTATTGTTGGCGTTGTTACAGACCGTCTTAATGCTTCTACTATGTTTGCCCGATTAGATAGTGCTGATGAAGTTTATGTATCAGGATTACAATTTATCAATAGCTTCCAAATTGTTTATTATCGTACTTTACCCAATACGCAAAACGCGGAAGAAATTTTCTATCAAGCCATGTTTGATACCGATCGTTCTATTGAGATGACATATTCGGTTCAATTAGCGAGTAAGAACAGAAACATGATGCGAGATTCAATGGGCTTAATGTCGAATGTAACCTTTGGTACTGGCTTCTTTGCTTTATTATTGGCCATGGTGGGTATTTATGGCTTAACGGCAAATTCAGTGGCTCAGCGTACCCATGAAGTAGGTATTAGGCGTGCTGTTGGCGCTAGTGATAAAAATATTACGCAGATGTTTTTAAAGCAGGGGGCTCGTCAGTTAGTTATTGGTTTAGGCTTGGCGGTGGTACTGTTTGCTTTAATCTCTTTTGGTTTTCATAAGTTTACTGAAGAAATATTCCCGGTATACCTTTACTTCGGCATTGCTATTACGGTAGTTTCGGTGCTTTCAGTCATTGTTATGTTGGCAATTTTCACACCAACCAAGCGTGCCGTTAAAATGGAACCGAGCATAGCGTTACGCTACGAGTAGGCTGATTAAGCTGCCTAGGGTAATAGATGGATCTCGTACTTCATCTGTTACCCTTATCAGTCAATTTTTTAAGCAAATAGGCTTTCTAATTATCTAATTCTTGTTCCTTTGCTCGATATTACTTACAGTGAAGACATAATCTCGGAAACTTAACTACTTATGAATAAACGCTTGTGAATAAAAAAATACTAATCGCTGATGATGATATTAATATCATTGCCAGTTTAAAATTTGTTTTAGCTGATGAAGGCTTTGATATTGTAGCGGTCACAACGCCACAAGCTGCTTTAGATAATTTAAAAACTCAAAGTGTTGATTTGATTCTGCTTGATATGAACTTTCAGCAAGACACAACCTCTGGTGCTGAGGGTGTTCAATTAGTGGAAGCAATCACAGAACTTGAACTTAATGTTCCTATTATCGTGATGACTGGCTGGGCGACTATTGATATTGCCGTTGAAGCTATGCAAGCTGGCGCAAAAGACTTCATTCAAAAACCGTGGAAAAATGAACGTATGCTCAGCGCGATTGACAATCAATTAGCCTTGGCAAAATCCGATAAAAAAGCACAGCGACTCAGTCAGCAAAATCAATTGCTCACCTCGCAAGCCCACCCTGGCAGTCGTGCAGGTATCATTGCACAATCCCAACCTATGCAAGAATTATTAGCAACCCTTGATGATTTAGCAAAAAGCGATATGAGTATTTTATTAACTGGTGATAATGGCACTGGTAAAAGCATGCTTGCAGCTTATGTGCATAGTGTTTCTACGCGAGAAAAACATTCTTTTGTGCCTGTTAATATGGGCGCTATACCCGAATCACTTTTTGAAAGCGAAATGTTTGGCCATGTAAAAGGGGCGTTTACTGACGCCAAAGAAAATCGTATTGGTCGCTTTGAAATGGCAGACCAAGGTACTTTATTTTTAGATGAACTTGCCAATATTCCTTTTGCTCAACAAGCTAAATTGCTGCACGTATTAGAAGCACAACAATTTGAGGCGGTTGGCAGTAGTAAATCATTACATGCAGATGTACGTATTATTTCGGCGACTAACAGTGATTTATTGGCTGATATTAAAAACAATACCTTTAGACAAGATCTGTATTACCGATTAAATACTATTGAGTTAAGAGTACCGTCATTAAGTGAGCGAGTTGAAGATATCCCCGCGCTCGCTGAGCACTTTCTTCAATCTTTCAGTGCTAAATACCATCGAGCTTGTCCTAAACTTACAGAACAAGCCATCATTGCAATGCAGCAATATGACTGGCCTGGTAATATTCGTGAACTCAGCCATATGATGGAACGAGTGCTTTTCACCTGTAAAAAAGACAGTATTGAGACCCAAGAGTTGATGTTAACAGGCGCTAATAACTCTGAAAATGGTGCTGCTGAATCTTTGGATGATCCCAATTTAAGTCTTGATGAAATCGAAAGGAAAACCTTAATCAAGCGTCTGAAGTTTCATCGTGGTAATGCCACTGAAACAGCGAAGTCCTTAGGGTTAAGTCGAAGTGGTTATTATCGACGTTTGAGTAAGTATGAACTGGATTAAAAAAAGTTGGCAATTACTTTTGGGTAAGTCAAAAACTCAACGCGGCGATAACCAACATAATTTATTATTGTTGGTATGTATACCGTGTTTCTTCATCACAGCCACTGCGCTTTTCTTAACGCAAATATCAGGCTATTTAATTGCTTTTATCCTCATTGTTTTATTACTGCTGTGTAGTTTTGTCATCGTGGCGAGTAGACAAAATTCACATTATCAAATCCGCACCTTATCTAACTTAATTGAGTCGATGATTGATGGCGACTACACATTAAGAGGGCGGCTTCAAACGAACCAAGCGTTTCAAGAACTGCTCAATTCAGTTAACGTTTTAGCGGATACTTTGTCAAAACATAAAATTGAAGCCAAAGAATCACGTTTGTTATTAGAGCGCATCATGGAACAAATGGATGCCATGGTATTAGCCACTGATGAGCAAGGTTTTGTCGTTATGGCGAATGCCTCGGCGCATAAACTTGTTTTGGGTCAGGTCGGTAATGAGACCGATAATATAACCAATATTCAATTAGCGACTTTACCTATTGGCGCTGAAATTATTAGCGCCAATGCGGGCATTATTGAATTTAAAGAAGGGCTCATTACCGGCGAGCACTTTTTATCTAAAGAGTCTTTTCTAAGTGATGGCAAACAGCATCAACTTTATACCCTTACTAATGCCGAACGTCTATTAATGGAGCAAGAGCGTAAAGCTTGGCAAAGTCTGCTTCGGGTATTAAGTCATGAAATGAATAATTCATTAACGCCAATTGTTACCATCAGCCAATCAATGCAAAAAAAGTTACAAAGGGAAGATCGCGAAGTAGACAAAGTATCCTTACTTGATGGCATTAACATTATTAATGAACGTGCAGACTCGTTAAGCCAATTTATTGCCAGCTACAGTCAACTATCTCAGTTACCCAAACCGAATAAATCAGCATTTAAATTAGCATTGTTGATTGATAATCTTTCGACACTTTATCCGCAATGTAAAATACAGTGTGAAATAGAATGCGAATTATTAATTGAAGCGGATAAAAATCAGCTTGAACAAGTGTTGATAAATTTATTTAAAAACTCGGTTGAAGCGATGAGTAAAATAGATGAAAAAGTCATTGAGATTAACAGTTCTCAAGAAGGAAATTGGCAGCATATATCTATTCGAGATTTCGGCTCAGGCATTGCAAACTTAGCTAATGTCTTTGTGCCATTTTACACCACAAAACCTCAAGGTAGTGGTATTGGTTTAGCACTGTGCCGACAAATTTTATTTAACCATAATGGCTCTATTAAAATAGACAATTATCAAGGTGCTCTTCAAGGCACTGATAAAATTAAGCAAGGTGTTGAAGTGGTTTTATCGCTGCCAATATATGTTGCGTAAAGTTGAAATTTTATAGAGATGAAATCACAACATTCTTGCTATAGCTGATATCATTAACTCAAAATTAAAGAAGCCTCAACAAGCTTTATTAATGACCATTACTTGATCACTACTCTGTAACTAATTTATGAACGCAAACTCTCTAATAATCCTCGATTTTGAAACAACCGGTCTCTCACCTGATAATGGCGATAGAGCCATTGAAATTGGTGCGGTAAAACTTGAAAATGGTGTGGTAACTGATCGTTTTCAAGAGCTGATGTACCCTGGGCGACCGGTAAGTCATTTTATTGCTGATTACACTGGCATCACTAATGTAATGCTAAGTAAAGCCGCGCCATGTCATGAAGTCATGGATCGTTTTAGCGATTTTATTCAAGGGCAAAACCTAGTTGCTCATAATGCATCGTTTGATAAGCGTTTTTTAGATAGTGAGCTAAAGCGTATTTCGTCGGGTTATGATGGGCAGTTTGCCTGCTCGTTATTGTTATCTCGTCGATTATATCAAACTGCACCTAACCATAAGTTAGGTACATTAATTAACTATAAAGGCATTGCCTCAAATGGCAGTTTCCATAGAGCATTATACGATTCTGAAATGACAGCAAAGCTTTGGGTCGCGATGTTAGATGATATTCAGCAACAAGCTGGTATTGATGAAGTGCCATTTTCTTTAATACAGAAGTTAACTAAAACGACTAAAGCGAATGTTGGTAAGCTTTTAGCCAACTACAGATAATCCGTAATAGCCTGATAACTACATTAGGTTAATCGCTTAATTAAAGCTAATAAAACAGTAGTCTACATTTCTTAGACTTTTATCCTTATTTTAACCATTGCTTCAATAAGACATCCGCATCAGCTTTTTCGGAATAATCTGAATTCACTACATCTACCATTAATTTTATTGCCTCTTTATCTCTATTAAGAGCTTTGAGTGTTAACGCTAAATGATATTTCACCGCCGGATTTGAATTATTGATGGCTAACGCTTTTCTAAATAGAGGTAAGGCTTTATTAAATTCTTTGGTGTGATAATAAACCCAGCCTAAAGTGTCTAAAGAGTCAGGCTGATTATCAACAAGTGCTAATGACCTTTTTACTAATGCTTCAGCTCGTGGGTAATCAGATATATTCAAAGCCACATAACTGGCATTATTTAATATTGCCGGTTGCTTAGGGTACAGCTGAACTAATGTTTGATATATCTTATCTGCATTGAGCCATTGAGATTGGTCGATATAAAGCTCAGCTAATGCTGTATTCAAGAATAAACTGTTTGGCCTGTCATTTAACGACTTTGTTAATAAGTCTACCGCTTTACTGGTTCGTTTAGTCGCTCTGTATATTAAGTTTAAACCAACTACGCTACTGTCATTACTCGCTAATTTAATACGTTTTTTATAATATATTTCAGCTAGTTTATATTGATTTATACGTAAATATGAATTAGCTAACACTTCGATTAATTGGGCAGATAACTGATGATTAACTTCAAACGATTTAATTAATTTTATTGCACTATCAGTATCATTTTCTGCATTATAAAGTTGCGCTAATCCTATGATCGCTTTATCGTTATCCCCATCCCAAGCCATCGATTTTTTATAGGCAGTGATTGCTTCAGGTACTTTAGAAAATCGTTGATAAGCATGGGCTATTAACAAATAAATTGTCCCTTTATCTCCGTCTTGTTTTATCGCCGATTTATACGCACTAACTGCAGAGTTCACATCTGAATTCATTATTTGTAAACTTGCCAGCATCAGATAAAGCTCAACTGTTTTTCTTTGATTCAATAAATAAGTATTCAATGTTTCAATAGCAAGCATCAGCTGTTTATCGCCAACATAACTAACAATTAAGTTTTTTAATAATTCTTCATTTTGATTATCAAGCTTAAATGGTTCTTCTAATAAGATGACGCTAGCAGCTGAATTATTAGTACGGTTATATAACTTAGCTAAAGCTGTAATTAAATCAATATCGTTTGCTGAGATTATTAATGCTGCTTTTAAACGATTAATAGCAATATCAGCGTTACCCTTTTGATAATCGAAGTTAGCTAAGCTAATAATGGATTTGGCATGATTTGGTTCAATAGCCAATGCTTCTTCAAATTGATGTTTTGCTTTCTCTACTTCACCTGAAATTTGGTAAATATAACCAAGATGATGCTGGATATTTGCATTGTCTGGCATGTTTTCAGCTAAGTTTTTCGCAACACTAATGCCCTTATTCATTTCTCCAGACTTAATATAAGACTCAACCAATAATAAACCAACCACTGTTGGATCATATTCTGCTGCAGAGGCTGTTAACAAATGTTTAATCGCTTTTTCGGGCATTCCTGTTGCTAAATAGCTTTGTGCAAGTTGAGTGTCTGCGATCCCTAAATTAGGCTGCAGTTTTTTAACTTTTTCAAGGTGAAAATGGGCTTTTTCATACTGCTTTAGCTCTAAGTAGGTCATGCCTAACATAGATAATATTTTTGGATTATTAGGATCTAAAAAATTAGCCCTACTTAATAACGCCTTTGCTTGCATTGGTTTTTCTTCCACTAATTCAATAGTGGCAGCAAGTGTTAAAGCGTTAATATTATTTTCATCTATAAATAAATAGTCATCTATATATTGTCTTGCTGCTTCATATTTTTGTTGGTGAAATAAAATGATACTGGCTAAATAATAATAAGAAGGATTTGACTGCAATACATCCTCACTCAGGTGATCCAGAACTTGTGCAACTTTTTCTATTGAGCTGTCAAAGCCAGTGTTTTCATTTTTTCTAATCTGTACCATAGCTTTAAGAAATTCTGCTTTAGGTTCATTAGGCACTTGTTCTAATACGGTATCTGCGTATTGTTCGGCTAACTCAAAATGTTGTAATTCGGTGTTAATAGTACTGGCAAAAATTAGTGATTGAATATTTTTTTTATCAATCAATAGCGCTTGGTTGATTGCATTAAGAGCAAGTTCGTTATTGCCTAAACTTTGCTGAATACTCGCTTTCAAATTCCAAGCTTTAATGGGGGGGATATACCCAGATAACACCTCATCAACGAGTTTTTCTGCCTGACGGAATTGAAAATAATTAACTGCAACTTGCGCTAATCCCAACTTGGCGTCTATATTTTTGGCATCAAAAGCTAACGCTGTGATGTAATCATTTTGTGATAGCTTTAGTTGTCGTAACCCCAAATGAGCATCACCACGAAGTACATAAATTTTGGCGGCTAATGTGTCGTCATTTGTTTGCTCTGGTAGGTAATCCAAGGTTTTATTATATTGCCCTTGCATAATGTAGGATTTAGCAAACAATAGTCGTAACTGCTTTTTATTTGCGCCTAGAGAAGCCGCTTTGGTTAATGCAGCTTCTGCCGCACTAGCACTACCATGAGCAAGTAATATTTCAGCGATTAAAATATTTGAGGCTAAGTGATTTGGTGATGTTTTTAGTATGTTTTTTACGTGTATCAGTGCTTCACTATATTTATTGTCGTTTAATGCACTACGAGCTGTTTCATAAAGCTTATCTTCCTGTGAGGCGGCTAACGAAAAGGAAATAAATAGTAAAAATATATACGGGGAAGCTTTCAAACATCTATCCAAAATAGCAAGTGAATATTAGATAATGATTATGGCAAAATTATTAGAATAAAGATAACGCAGCATTAATTACCTTTTTAAAACTGTCTATAAATTTTACACTTTTTGTTTTTTTATAAATGAAAAATCACAAAGAAATTAATAAAGTAATAAATAACAGGTAATTAAAAATAAGGTGTGATTTTTGCATCTTATTTTCATATGTATGATTATGATAATTGAAATATTTTTTAGGTGAATATTATGTTTTCAAAAAGAAAATTTTCAAAAGTTCTATTAATAGTAGCTTCTCTTTTCTCTAGCTTTTTTGCTAATGCTTCATTAACCCCTGTCGGTGATTTGCTCCAAGTATCTATTCTTGTAGCGGATAACGTCCAAGGAAACAGTAATGATTGTAGTGGTTATTTTGGTCAAGGATTTGAGGAATGTAAAATTACCCATGTCCCATCTTCTGACACTACAGTATTTGCTGAGATTATGGGAAAATTCGAAGGCGAGGGAGCGACACAGTTTGCAGCTCCATCACAGGCGTCTGATTGGAATTTTGATGTTAATAATCTAACAAATCAAACCAACCCCGGGGAAAATGGTACTGGAACATGGAACTACACTGGAGCTGAATATCCAGGCGTTTCATATTGGGTAGCAAAAGCAGGATCTGCTGGTTTTATTTTGAACTGGATGATTGCTGATAATGCAGATAATAGAAGTACTTGTGCATCTCCAGACGAATTCTCTGTAAGCTGCCTAGATTTAGCTGTTAGTGTTACAACAGGAGCTTGGACTACCCCTTTAACAGCTGGTAACGGTAATAGTCCCATAATACCAAGAAACCTATCTCACATATCCTTTTATGGGAACAAATGTGATGGTGACTGCGGACCAACAACAACAAGTATCCCTGAGCCAACGTCTATTGCATTATTTGCTTTAGCCTTCCTCGGTATTGCAGCTAGACGTAAAAATTCCACTTCATAATTTAGCTTGGTGAAAGCTAAGTCTATTTAAAAAGCCAGTCAGTTTATGACTGGCTTTTTTATCTTTGAGTACTTTTCTCGGAGAGGACTACTTTGTGTTACCGTAAATATAATTGCATAGCTTAGGCAACTGTTAGCAGATAGCCGGTTGAAAAATATTCCAACACGCTTTTGAGTCTCTGGTTTTTAATAATCAACTCTTACAACATGTTAGCCTTATGGCAGATTTCTAATTTGATTAGCACACTCAGCTAAAACAATAGCACCAGCGGTAGACACGTTGAGCGAGTTACCCATGCCGAACATAGGAATATGTATTTGCTGATGGCTTAATTTTAATGCTGCTTCACTCACGCCTTTACGTTCATTGCCTAATACTAATACGCATTTAGCAGGGTAAGTTACATCAGTGTAATCAACCGACTCATGGCATAATTCAACACTGTAAATTCTATGTCCCTCATCCAATAAGGTTTGTAAGCTTGCCGTAGTACTGTCGCTATATTCAACGCAAACCCATTTTGCTTCATTTCTTGAGGCTTTTTTCATCTTTTTATCTGAGATAGTTAGAGCGCCACAAACAATGACTTTTTCGATAGCAAAAGCATCAGCCAAACGAATAAAAGCACCAATGTTGTAACTGTTGGTGACGTTATCTAAGACCACGATTAAAGGTATTTTGGGCTTAGTTAAATATTCATCTCGTGTTGGTTTGTTCTTTCTAAGATCTTCTTTGGTAAGCTGTATTTTTGAATCCATTATTTCTACTCTGATTACTTAACATGACTAGGCGCCGTCTGAATTAGGTACTTACTGCGTTACGTATGCCTAGGGTAACTGGTTACTAATTTATATAGTTACATAATTGCTCTGACTTGTATTTCAGTGCGTCATTTTAAGGTGTTATTTTAGGTGTTATTTTAGGTGTTAGCTCTTGGCGAGGATTGTGCGACTTTATCTGCTGAAGATCAAATGAATGTTAGTAGGAACTCGCTCAATTATGCTAAATGGTTCAATAAATATTTCCATTGGTAATCGCTTTGTTCTCAAGTATTTTGCTCAAGTAGGCTTAAAATTTCATGCTCATGTTTTATTTATTAGTAATCATCGACAATGTTTTTTTCGATAAACCTTGCTGGTTAAGAAAATATAGCGATAATCGGGCAAGGTTTTTACTTGCTGAGTTAATTAAGTGCAATTATTAGAAATAGAGTGTTTAGGTCAAACACTACGGTTAGAAGGTTCAATGGCTGGATGGCAGCAACTATTTTGGGGTGATAAATGTGTCTCCCAGATTAATGCTAATGCCAATAGTGAGACATTTTCACATCAATTTTCTTTGCAAAGAGAGGGAAGTGAACAGGGAGAACTGCAAGTTGAACTTAAAGGATCATTACAATGGCAGCCCTTTGACCTGCAGTTTCAGCTTTTAGTCAATGATGAGCTGTTGCAAGAAAATACCCTCAATGAGAAAGACATAGAACAACGTCAAGTCACGCAAGGTGAAAAGCAACCAATTAAATTTAGCTTTGTTGGTATGGCTGGTCTTGGTTTAAAACTATTGAAAAGTGCCAAAGTCATCAAAGTGTTGTTCGCTGCGGGTAGTTTGGCGGCTTATAGCTGGTTGTTTTCTATTGAATTTGCTATCGCACTTATCCTCTGTTTAGTCTTTCATGAGTATGGCCATATTAAAGCGATGAAATATTTTGGTTTGAAAACCAAAGGTATTTATCTCATTCCATTTGTGGGTGGCTTAGCGCTTAGCGACGACAAAATTAATACTCGCTGGCAAGATATTGTCATTTCCATCATGGGGCCCTTCTTCGGCTTAATACTTTCTATTGCCTGTTTAATTGGCTATTGGCTTACCGATATAGAAATACTCGCCGGTTTAGCGGTATTTAATGCACTACTGAATTTATTTAATATGTTGCCGGTATTGCCGTTAGATGGAGGGCATGTCCTTAAAAGTATTGCGTTTTCAATCAACTCTAAAGTTGGTTTAGTGGCTTGTGTATTAGGTGCAGCATTGGGCGTATATATCAGTTACCACTTCGGTTTAGCCTTGCTAGGTTTTTTACTGGCTATTGGTAGCATTGAAATATTCTTTGAATACAAGCGTCGACATTTAAGTGATCTATTACCCTTAAATCGCTATGCGCAAATTGTATCAGCACTTTGGTATGTACTTACTGTCGGTGGTTTAAGTGCCATTATTTGGTTTGTTGGTCAAACAGCTAATGATGCCTTGTCACTACCTCTTAAAATATTGGCTAGCTAGTGCCCATTGCCGAGTATGTAGTCTCTATTGGTGAGTAAAATAATAGGTTAAACCAGCTGTGAAGCTGGTTTTCTTTTTTTAGCTAAATTAATTTAGTCAGTTTTTACAGAACTATATTAGTTAACTCTATTTACTTAACTTTGTTTTTAATAAATAATCTAATGAGAGTTTTCCTGCGCCAAATAACACAACTTGCAATAGAAGTAAGCCCCATATAACGTGTGAGTAAAGTGCTGCGGGAGCAATCTCAGTTAAGCTGACAACAGCAACGATATTTACAACAGTTAAACCTAAAGCACCAAATCGACTGGCTAAACCTAGTATCAATAAAACTGGCAGAATGAGTTCACCTGCTGTGCCCAAATACGCAGCTAGTTCAAAAGGAATAAACGGCACGCTGTATTCTTCTTCAAACAAAAATAAAGTGGAATCCCAATCTCTTAGCTTTGTTAGGCCAGAAGCAAAAAATACCCAAGCTACGTAAAATCTTGCACCGAGCAGTGCCAGGGGCTGTAAATAATTTAGCAGTTGACTCACTTGGGTGTAAGGTTGAATAAATCGTTGGGTAATTGTTGTCATCATGTTGTTCCTTTACGGGTAAATTTTTATTTAAATTGTGGTTTTTAGATTTAATTAGGGTTTGTTTAAGCGTTAATTCGGACTTAAGTTACTTTGTAAATTAAACTTTTAAATGACTAATCAGGTTTTGTTCCAGTGCTATACCAATCCATTGCGCGAAGTCAAAGTCATGTTCAAGCTCGTTATTATTGGTCATAATATCTAATGCTTTACCTATACTTACTCCTTGCTTTATTAGTGTTAACCAAGCGTATTCATTTGCTGATAATTCACGTATCTCAGCGTTGTAATAAGGTCTATATATCAGCACTTTTTGTGAGAAATCACCTTGTGCTAATTTATCTAGTGACTGTTGAATAAATCGTTGGTTGAGCTCTTCCGTGGTATCAGAAACCACACGCTGTTGATGAGATAACCAAAATTCAATCACAGGATAGTTAGAACTCAACCTAAATTGGCTGGTTGTTAGTTCTATATAAATTTCATCTATGTCGTGTGTTGCCAATAGTTGTAAGCTTGCTTGTTCTATTACCGAATTTTTCGCACGCATACTCTGTTGTCTCAGTCGGTCTACTTGCGCAATATCAGCAACAAAAGGGTAGTCAGATAATTGTGCTAAATTAGTGAGTAGCGATGGAAAATCATCTCCCCAAAGTGCCCAGTCCCCATGTTTAGGTGGTGACGATATTAATAATTCACGACTAGCATAATTAAATAAACCTTCACCAATTAACGTTAAAACAGTAGGAAAACTTATCGCGAGTGCTTGTTGGGCTGTTGCTAATAAATTGTTGCGATATATCGCCATTCCTCTGGGGTCGAATTCATCAATTACTTCACTATCGGCAGAGGGGAATATGGCAGAAATGAGCGTTTGCTGTTGTTGTGCAACTTGTTCAAATGCTGCTTGGAGTGAGTGTTTTTTTGCGTCGTTGTTATTCATGTATAAACTCACTCTCAAGTCCTGTCATAGCCGTTGTGACTTTTGATGAATGATTATCACCAAAAACCTGCTCTGCTATCATTCTCGCTTTGTCGGCTTCTGCGACTAATGTATGCCAGCTAGGCAGATTATTATCCCATTCAACTAAGGTAGGAATTTTTCCAAAACGCTCTAATGCGCTGCGATATAGTTGCCATCCTTGGCTAGAAACAGCTTGGCTATGATCATCAATAATGAGCTCACCTTCTTTTACCTCAGTAAAACCTGCAAGGTGAATTTCACCGACCATGGTTGTCGGAATTTCAGCTAACCATTGTTGTGCATAATCTAAAGGTTGTGCCGCATTAATGTTGTTGGCCGTCACAATGATATTGTTTAAATCAACTAATAACTTGCAGCCAGTTAACTCTGCAAGACGGACTAAAAACTCGGTTTCAGGCATACAAGCATGTGAATATTGAATGTAAGCTGATAGGTTTTCTACTAATAGTGAACGACCTAACGATTGTTGAACACGGTCAATATTGTGCGCTAGCACCATCAAGGTTTGCTCGCTGTAAGCTAGCGGTAATAAATCTCCCGCATGCACTTGTTGACCATTTAATTGGCTCCAACTAAAACAAGCATGGTCAGACATTAAAATAGGGTTGCAAGTACTTGCTAACTGTTTAAGCTTTTGTAAATAATGGCTCGGTACACCTTGTGCGGAACCTAAGCCCATTGCGGTTGAATGCAAACTAATCGCATATTTTTCACTGGCTTGAGCTAAGACACTTTGTGTTGCGCCGCCTTGTGCAAAAAAGTTTTCTGAATGTACTTCGACAAAATCGATATTTGATGGAGTTGTTAACGCCTCAGTAAAGTGTTGATGTCTTAATCCAACACCAATAAGTACGTCAGACTTCAATTTTTCATCTGCTCTTTGTAATGACATTAATTCAACTCCTAAATACCAAGTTCAATAAATTATTGCTCACTTGTACTGGTTAAAATACGCCAGGCCAGCGTTGCTCTCAATTACAATAGCTAGCTATTGCTCAATCGAGCGTCTTGCCCTGATTTATTTTTCCTTTGTACAACAAGAGCACAAACTTAATGTCATTGGCATGATACCAAGCTCAATAACGAGTAGTTACTCCAAGCGGACTAATAAATTTAATCCGTTGGGTATTAATCGTAACTATCGACTATTACTTTGCTTTATCTTCTGCAAATTTTTTCTTAGCTGCTGCTTTTAAAAGGCCGCCAATATCTTCGCAAGTGCCTTTAGCAACTAGTTTCCACTCACCTGGATCTTTATCTACTGCTGATTGTCCTGCACATGAATGTGTTCCCGCTAAGTTGGCGCAATCATTTTGACCAGCCATCGCTACGCCATAACACTTCTCTTTACTCGCCGCTTGAGCTGGCGCAGTAACTGCAGTAGAAAGGGCAACAACCAGTGCTGCACTAGCAAGTAATTTTTTGTTATTCATAATAAAGCCTCTATTTAATTGTATTTTTGTGTTTAAACATTCGCTTGATTAAGCTGCTCGCTTAACCAAAGGTTTATTTCTTCAGTGTTTACGCCACCTATTAAGCGAGATTTTGAACCAGAGCGGCCTAATAGCACTAATGATGGAACGCCTGTCACTTCAAGTTGTTTTGCTAACTGTGTTTGCTCATCGACATCAATTTTGATCACGTTTAGCTGATCTACATAATGTTCTGACACATCGACCATTATCGGCGCCATGCTTTTACATGGTGCGCACCATGAAGTACTAAAATAAATAAGTACCCATGATTTTTCATGATCGCACCAGTTAAGACCTTGCAGGTTGAGTTCTTCTTTCATTGGCAAAGGCTTAACTCGGGCAAACTTTGTAAGCAAATTATTCAGCATCTAACTGCGCAATAGATACACCTTGAATACCAGACCAAGTTCTATCTGCAGTCGCGATGTAACCAGGAATATCAGTTGACCATTTTTTCTGTACTGCTTTGTTCAAGTTCAAATACAATTTACCATCAACAATTTTCCATGCTGTTGGGTCAGTATCTAGTTTTTTGTTTAACGCTACGCCCATCGCACAAAAACCGCCAAATTGTGGTGCAAATTGCTCTGGGTTTTGTTTGAATTGATCACGGTTTTGTTCACTGCTAAATTGATAGATGGCGCTTTTATAAGTCGCGGTGTATTTTTGATTACCTTTAGTTGCTTTACTGTCAGTGAAATATGAAACAGCATCATAACCATGAATAGCAAGGTCATTTTCATTGCTATTAACATCAATTTGGGCAGCAAAACTTACACTGCTGATAGCTAGCGTTGCGACGATGGCGACAGATTTAAGTAGAGTAGAAATATTCATTAAAAGCTCCTTGGAGGCTAAGTAGTAAAGGTGTGCAACGTGTTGTTGTACATAATTTATTGTTATACATAATTTTTGTGTATAGACATAAGTGGTGTAATATTCACAGCACTTCGTCATGTGGTTACTTTAACAAGCTGCTTGTGAGCGAATGCCGCTATGAGTCTCGAACTTGAAACCAATCGTCTAAAAGAGTTATTTATGGATCAATTAAGTCAAATATTAGAAAATCTTTCTTTTAATGCTGATGTTTTTTTCAGCGGTAACTTGTGTGGCATTCAAAGTTTAGGCGGGGCTGATAGTAAAAAAGGCCATTTGCATTTATTAAAATCAGGTGTATTAACCATCGTTTGTGAAGAAGGGCATAAAGTTACCCTAGATAAGCCGTCGGTTATTTTTATGCCGGGCCCGAGTAAACATCAAGTTATTGCCAGTGAATCAGATGATGCCGAGTTAGTTTGTGCTGATGTTGATTTTCATTCAGGCAGTGGGGCAGCCTTGGTCAATGCATTACCAAAATTTATTTGTTTGAACATTGGACAGCATGATCCCGTAGGGAGAACTGCGCATTGGTTGTTTGAGGAAGCGTTTAACAAACAAGCAGGTCAGCAAATGATCGTGAATAAGCTTGGTGATATTTTCTTAATACAGATGTTACGACATGTCATCAAAGAAGGCATCGTTATTCAAGGCATGTTAGCAGGTATGGCGCACCCTCAATTATCAGCATTAATGACAGCGCTGCATAAGCGGCCGCAAGAACAGTGGACCGTTGAGTTAATGGCTGAAACAGCCTTCATGTCGCGAGCTAAGTTTGCCGCTTTATTTAAAGACACCATAGGTCAAGCGCCCAGTGACTATTTAACAGACTTACGTATCGCTTTAGCGCAAGGTTTATTGAAAAAAGATAAACCCGTTAGTTTTGTTGCTAACGAAGTGGGTTATGAACATGGCTCTGCATTGGCTAGAGTGTTCAGGAAAAAAACGGGATTATCACCAAAAGAATGGTTAATGAAATTTAGGAAGTAATACCGATTGGTATATACCCAAGCTACCTGAAACACGCATCTTCAAGTGGTTTGGGTATAACAGCAACACATAGGTTTGTTGTTATCAAACTACGACAAATGCGCTACCAAGTAGTCTACTAGTAGTCTTATTTTGGGCGACAAGTGACGATTTTGCGGATAAATGGCCCATATGCCTTCATCTGGCGCGCGATAATTATCTAATAAGGTGACCAGTTCACCACTTTGCAAATGTTGTTTAACATAATAATCGGGTAGTTGTACTATGCCTAGCCCTTTCAGTGCAGCATCAGTCAAGCTATAACCGCTGTTGTATCGTAACCGTCCCGTAATGCGAACGCTCTTTTCCTTGTCAGACTCTCTAAAATGCCAATAATTATTTGTTCCCAATAAACAGCTATGCTTATTAAGTTCTGAAATTGAGTGAGGTATGCCATGTTTGTGCAAATAAAGTGGTGAGGCACAAACAAAGTTTGATCGTTCTCCTAATTTTTTTGCCATCATTGAAGAGTCACTTAAGTTGCCTAAACGAATAGCTAAATCATAACCATCTTCAACTAAATCAACTCTCTGATTACTCAAGTAAGCCGATACTTCAACATCGCTATATTGTTTTAGGAAATTATTCACCAGCGGTAATATCTGCTTTTCGCCATAGGTAACGGGAGCTGTCAGCTTAATTTTACCTTGAGGTTTCGATTGTAAATTTGTGATTGCCCGTTCAGCAGCGTCAAGCCCATCAAGTACACTGCGACAGTGTTGATAAAAAATGCGTCCCTCTTCAGTTAATGAGACCTTGCGTGTAGTGCGATAAAATAATTTGATATTTAAGCGCTTTTCTAACGCACTTATTTGCCGGCTTACTTGGGCTGTCGATATTGCCATTTTTTTTGAAGCAAGCGTAAAACTCTCATTTTCAGCAACGTAAACAAACTCACTAATACCTTCCCACTGCATCATTGTTACCTATATGTAAAAGTAATTTACCAAAACAGTATATTATCATTGTTTCAGAAATAGATATAATATTGCTTACAGATTCAAATACGATGTGCTGAAGTGAAGCTATAATTGAGCTTTAAGGCCTTATAAACAAAAGTGAGAATACCTATGTCAGATAAATTTATTAAATCGAAAGCTGCTATTGCTTGGGGTCCTAATCAACCCTTATCCATTGAAGAAGTTGATGTAATGTTACCTCGTGAAGGTGAAGTGTTAGTTAAGGTTGTTGCATCGGGCGTTTGTCATACCGATGCTTTTACCTTATCAGGCGATGATCCTGAAGGTATTTTCCCTGTTATTTTAGGGCACGAAGGTGGTGGTATTGTTGAGCAAATTGGCGCAGGCGTTACTAGCGTTAAAGTTGGCGATCATGTTATCCCGTTATACACACCAGAGTGTGGTGAGTGTAAATTCTGCTTGTCAGGTAAAACAAACCTTTGTCAAAAAATTCGTGAAACTCAGGGTAAAGGTTTAATGCCTGATGGCACCACGCGTTTTTATAAAGACGGTCAACCTATTTTTCATTACATGGGATGTTCAACCTTTTCTGAATACACAGTTCTACCAGAGATCTCTTTAGCTAAAGTCAATAAAGATGCACCGTTAGAAGAAGTTTGTTTGCTTGGTTGTGGTGTTACTACCGGTATGGGCGCGGTCATGAATACGGCGAAAGTTGAAGAAGGTGCAACAGTTGCAATCTTTGGCCTTGGCGGCATTGGTTTATCAGCGGTTATTGGTGCAACTATGGCTAAAGCGAGTCGCATTATTGCCATTGATATTAACGAAAGTAAATTTGAGCTAGCAAAAAAATTAGGCGCAACAGACTTTATTAACCCGAAAGACTATGACAAGCCAATTCAAGATGTGATTGTTGAAATGACTGATGGCGGTGTTGATTATTCTTTTGAATGTATTGGTAACGTAAACCTAATGCGCTCAGCGCTAGAGTGTTGCCATAAAGGCTGGGGAGAATCAGTAGTCATAGGTGTTGCGGGTGCAGGACAAGAAATCTCAACTCGTCCATTCCAGTTAGTGACAGGTCGTGTATGGAGAGGATCTGCATTTGGTGGTGTTAAAGGCCGTACTGAATTACCTGATTACGTAGAACGTTATTTAGCGGGTGAATTCAAATTAAGTGACTTTATTACTCATACTATGCCTCTTGAAGACATTAATGAATCATTTGAATTGATGCATAAAGGCGAAAGTATCCGTTCAGTGATTCATTTTGATAAATAAGCATTAGCCACTTTGATAAATAATAGCTCGCCATCTCGGTAAGTAACAGTTTTTCCGTTACCCCTTTTCTAGCAATAAGCAGAGTGGGGTAGCGTCTTGAGGTTTTACTATGACAATTAACCATGTAATTGAAAACGTAAGTGTAAACAAAAGTTTTGGTGGATGGCATAAGCAATATAGCCATCAATCCACCACGTTAAATTGTACGATGAAATTTGCAATTTACTTACCACCTAAGGTATCAGACGGGGAAAAAGTACCGGTATTGTATTGGCTTTCTGGCTTAACGTGCACCGATGAAAACTTTATGCAAAAATCGGGCGTTCAGCGTATGGCTGCAGAGCTTGGCATTGCCATTGTTGCGCCAGATACCAGCCCACGTGGAGAGCAGGTAGCTAATGATGAAGGTTATGATTTAGGGCAGGGCGCAGGCTTTTATGTTAATGCAACTCAAGCACCTTGGAATCGTCATTACCAGATGTATGATTATGTGGTGAATGAACTACCGCAGCTAATTGAATCCATGTTTCCTGTCTCAGATAAACGAGCAATTTCCGGGCATTCTATGGGAGGACATGGCGCACTGACTATTGGCATGTTAAATCCAAAGCGTTATAGCTCAATGTCTGCGTTTAGTCCTATCTGCAATCCGATAAACGCTCCTTGGGGCAAAAAAGCTTTCACTACTTACTTGGGTAAAGATAAAGCCACTTGGCTTAATCACGATGCAAGTGAGTTAATGCGACGAGCAACACAGTTTATTCCAGCTAAAGTTGATCAGGGAGGCGCTGATGATTTTCTCACAGAGCAGCTACAACCTGAAACGTTAGAAGCTGCAGCTAAAGCCAGTGGTTATCCTTTGTCATTGTGTATTCGTGAAGGTTATGACCACAGTTACTATTTTATTTCATCATTTATTGAAGATCATCTGCGCTTTCATGCAGAACACCTCAATAAGTAGTTACTCTGCGGATATAGTGAAATAGTGCCTTTATTGCTCAATAATTGAAGGTACTTTTCATTCACTTTGTACATGATGTGACCACTCATCATGATGTAAGCATAAATTTAAATATAAAATAATTGCTTTGAAATGTGTAATTTATATTCTTAAAAACAGTTATCTTTAGTCTAATATTCTCAGTCTTACTCTTTTTTTGTCTATAAAACAACAAGATTATTACTTTTGCTCTTGTTACTCTCAATTGATGACGTTAAAATAGTTAACAATATCATAACAAATCCAGAGTATAGGAATGCAGTATGTCCTTTGAAGATGAGTATCAAGTAACGTCTGAATTCAGCGATCGTACCAATGACTTCCTCTCTAGCCATTTAATTTCCCCAACACCAGTAAATTATTCAGTCATTTATCTCCATATCAGTAATGAAAACGAAATGTTATCTGCTGCTATCAATAAAAAACTGAAACAGGGAGTATTAATCACCGCAGATTTCATGGCTGATTTATTTGAACGTTATGTATCTCTTACAGAGCAAATTGAAAATACGGTATTAGCCCCTTTTGAAAAAACCTTAAGTAAAACACTAGAACAAATTACTAAACAGGTAAGTAATGAAGATAAAGCGGCAATTAATTTAGAGAAGTTAGATAAAATTTTAGCTAAGACTAAAACTACTACCTCAATGGACAATATTGTTAGTTATCTTTTTAATACGATAAATAGCACTAAAGCTCAACATGAAGAGCTGTCTCAAAAGTTGACCACGACTCAACAAGAAATTAATCAATTAAAAGACAAACTAGCTTCATCAAGACAAGAAGCTTTAGTTGACTCTTTAACCGGTTTATTGAATCGTCGTGGCTGTGATGAGAAATTACAAAACTTATCTCACGCCGATACTCATTCCTCTTTAGCCATTGATATTGATCATTTTAAAAAGGTTAATGACACCTTTGGCCACTTTATTGGGGACAAAGTTATTCAGCGTATAGCAAAAACCATTCAAAGCCATATTGGTGAGCAAGATCTCGCGGTACGTTTTGGTGGTGAAGAGTTTGTGGTGGTAATGACTAACACTCCCCTTGCAGAGGCAAAAAACATTGCTGAGAAAATACGTATTGGTATCTCTAAAATGCGATTAAAGCAAAGAGATACCAATACCTTTTTACCCCCAATTTCAGTGTCTATTGGTATTGCTCAAAATGATAACATTTCAGAGTGGACCACTCTGTTTGAACAAGCAGATACTGCGCTTTATCAAGCTAAAAACTCCGGACGCAACTGCTGTATTTGTGCGTAGTAAAAAATCACCTTATTGATTTTACTTATCTACGAAAAATATGAGAAAAAAAAGGGTGCACTTTCTGCATAGCCAAGAATCAAAGTTGACTTAAAATTACGGAGAGCTATTAAAAAGACGTGCTGATCTCCCTGTAGTGATTCCTCGGTATTAATTTTATAGATGGCCCACCTTAACCAATATAATCGTTTCCTGTTCTACATACGGAAAGTGCTCGCTCAGGTGAGGGCTACGAATCCAAGAACCTTCTGGATAGCGACCATGCTCGTCTATAAATTCGCCACTAATGACAAATATTTCTTCACCACCAAAATGCTTATGAGGCTGAAATCGCTCACCTTTGGGCCATTTAACAAGTGCGGTTGATTCTCCTTTAAAGCTATGCAACGGCATAACCATTAAATTACCCATGCCCGGTGACCAGCTTTTATTAGCGGTATCGATGACAACATGTTCATTATCACCGGATTGAAATTGGTGAAGTTTTACTAATAATATACAGCCATCTTTACTAAAAGGTGCATGACGAAATCCTTCAGGGTTTCGAAAGTAGCTGCCTGCATGATAATCGCCAGTGTGATCAGAAAAGGTGCCTGATAGTACAAGGATCTCTTCGCCTAGCGGGTGATCATGTTCAGTAAAGCTAGCGCCGGGATCAAATTTTACCAAGCTCGTTGCATGACCTCTTTCTGCATCTTCTCTGGCTAAAGGCTTACGCCAAACACCGGCTTTAGGACTTGCTACCCAAGGTTGTTCCTGTGTATTAATAAATACTTGTTCATCGAAGTTCATATTGAGCATTGTTTTTCCTTTAACGCTTGTAATTTTAAGAGGAAGACTTCATAACTGTAGCTATATACCCGTTACCAATCAAAGTGCAGTATTTCAGTGGGAATTAAAACCACTTTAGGCAAGGTAAATAATTTAAGCATAGTCATTTTATGCTTTGATTTTTTAACGCGGTATAAAGTGATTTTAAACCCATCAAAGAAGCGCTTGAGCAACATCACTTCATCGTTGCTATGACTTAGAATAGAACAACCATTATTTCATCACAGCGCCTTGAATTGAAAGTTCTTAAGCACTCTGAAAGCTGCATCTTGAATGATAATGGGTATATAATATCGCTTATCAAATACTACACCAAGTATGCACAAAATGGTTTGGTAGGCACTTTAAGGTACATCTTTATGAATAATAAGCTTATAAAATTTTCTAGAAAGTCAGCCCCTGAAAAATCTGCTCGTATGGTTGAAACCATTGTTGGTTGTAAATGGTCACTCACCGTATATAACTTGCTCAATAATGACATACATCGACCGGGGGAAATGGTGAGGAGTGTCGAAGGTTTAACCACCAAAGTGCTGAATGCATGTTTAAAGCGCAATATAGAGTTTGGTATTCTCGAACGAGAAATGTTTAATGAGATCCCACCTAGAGTTGAATATAAAGTCACTACTTTTGGTCATAAATTTATTAAAATATTAACTGAGTTAGAAAAGCTGCAAGCAGAAATAGATGACAGTAATTTATAAGCTTAATCTGTAGTAATAGTTTATGACGGTTATTTGTAATATGAACTTTTAATAAAAAATATCCCTATATTATTCAGTAAACTAGACCAATAAGTACCTAGCTTACTAGATTGTACCTACTTTTTTTATCCGTCTTATCTCCTTATTATTTAGTGGTATCTACTTTACTTTTTTAAATAATTAACAGGAGAAAAATGATGAATTTTACCCATCAAGGAAAAGCAATAATTATTGGTGGCTCAAGCGGTATGGGCTTAGCAACAGCAAAACTATTAGTTAAACATAATGTCGAGGTTATTATTGTCGGGCGTAATGCTGAAAAACTTGAACTAGCATTAACCCAACTTAACGAGACTGGAAAAGCATCGGCGATTCAAGTAGATCTTTATCAAACCGAGGATTTAGAAAAATTGCTGTCGTATATTAATCAAGAGGATGTTCATTTAAGTTATTTGGTGAATGCCGCTGGATATTTTAGTCCTAAAGCATTTTTAGCGCATGAAGGTGATGATTATAATACCTACATGGATCTCAACAGAGCGACATTCTTTATTGCTCAAGCCGTTGCTGAAAATATGAAAAAACAGGGCGGTGGTAACATTGTAAATATCGGTTCAATGTGGGGACAACAAGCGATTAAAGCGACACCATCTTCGGCTTATTCTATGGCAAAGGCTGGTTTACACGCGTTAACTCAACATATGGCAATGGAACTAGCAGAAGATAATATTCGTGTTAATGCGGTATCTCCAGCGGTAGTAAAAACACCTATCTATCACTCTTTTATTGACCCTAGTACATTAGATGAAGCTCTGGCTGGATTTAACGAATTCCACCCAATTGGAAGAATAGGTACTGCGGATGATGTGGCTAATACTATCGGCTTTTTATTATCATCGGATACTTCTTGGGTAACAGGGGCTATTTGGGATATTGATGGTGGTGTTATGGCGGGGCGTAATTAAATCTAAAGATAATTACAGCTTGTTAGGCAGAGATAACTCAATGAGCAAGAGCTACTGTGTTATCTCTATATATAACTCAGTAGCTTTTATTTTGTCATACTAATTTATATGACCAACTTCATTGCATTGTCATGTGTCATGATAAACTCATTCATGTCATGTTTCTCAATAGCTAATTTTTGCTGTGCATCTCTAAGTGCAGTGCGTAAACCTTCCTCAATTACCGGATGATAAAAAGGCATAGTAAGCATCGCTTGAACCGTCATCTGTTGTTGTCTTGCCCAGGCGAGTAAGTGGCCAATATGCTCAGCAGCAGGGCCAAACATTTCAGCGCCTAAAAATTCACCTGAAGTTCGATCCGCGTAAACGTTTAATAAACCTTTATTTTTACCCATAACGCGACTTCGACCTTGTCCTTCAAAACTGACTTGGCCAACCACATAATTTGCGGCATCTTGATCGGCATATAAATCCTCTATTTGTCGCAATGATAAACCGACACTGGCAACTTGTGGTTCAGTAAACACAACGGATAATGGAGCACGTCTTTGTCCTTGAGCGATAACTGGGTATGCTCCTGCATTGGTTCCTGCCACTTTTCCATCATCGGCGGCTTCATGTAGTAGCGTTAAGGTATTGTTGGCATCTCCCGCGACAAAAATATGGTCAACTGACGTTTGCAGAGTCAATTCATCAAATAGTGGGCTATTCTTTTTATCAAGTTCAATGCTAGTATTTTCTAGTCCTAGTTTGTCTACATTCGCTTTACGACCGGTTGCAGCTAATACATACTGGAATGACTCAGTCGTTTTTTGCCCTGATTTGTCGAAGTAGGTTACTTCAACAGCACCCTCTTTTTCTATGGTACTAATGACGCGTGCTTTAGCATCAAAATAAAACTCTTCATTAAAGGTTTTCTCAGCGTAGCGTTTCATTTCTTCGTCTTGCAAATTTGCAACAGAGCCACTTCGGCCAAATACTTTAACGATTACGCCTAATCGACTTAAGGCCTGACCTAATTCTAGCCCTATAACACCCGGACCAAATACTGCGACAGACTTTGGTAAATCGTTCAGTTCAAATAAATTATCATTGGTTAATAAACGGCTTCCGGCAGCAGCCAAAAACTCAGGGTAATTAGGACTAGAGCCTGTAGCGATGACAATCCGTTTTGCGATTACTTGGCTGTGATCATCTACCTGTAAGGTGTGCTCATCTAGAAACTTGGCAAAGCCGCGAATTTTATCTTGTTCATCGAAGCTTTCTACTGACTCAACCACAAAGCCGACAAAACGGTCTCGCTCAGTTTGTATGCGCTTCATTACCGCTTTACCATTAACGCTAATGCGGTCAACTTGAATGCCAAAAAGGTCTGTTTGACTAGCGTGGTAAGACGCATCTGCCGCTGCAATTAATAATTTACTAGGCATGCAACCTACGCGAGCACAAGTAGTACCGTAAGCTCCGGCTTCAATTAAAACTACCTTGTCAGTATGTTTTTTTGCGGCGCGATAAGCGCCCATTCCTGCAGTGCCTGTACCAATAATGGCAACATCGACATTGATTACTTTCATGAGAATAGTCCTGCTTTAATTATGAGATTAATGTAAATGAAATCGCTTATTTTCTACTGCGTAAAAAATTAATAATGTCATCGGACTCATATAACCATTGCGCTTTACCATTTGATTGACCGATGCGTAAACAAGGTACTTGTGTTTTATTACCTCCTTGTTGCAGTTCAATACGGTGTTGATGGTTTTTTTGAATATTTCGTAGTTCAATGTTGAGATCAAGTTCATTTATTGCATGGCGTGTTTTAGCGCAAAAAGGACAGCTGTCATAATGATAAAGTGCCATGTCGTTTGGCTGTATTGCTGATAAAGTCATAATTTTTCCTTGATGATAATAGTATGAATTCAAGAACTCTTAGCCTAAACATTCATGAATATGAGCTAAAGAGTGAAGCCATAATATACGTGTTCATCAGGTGATAAAGGCAACTAGGTGTCTAGACATTGCCACCATCGGTCTAATCCGCTTTATTTATCTTTCAAAGCAATAAAAAAAGCGCTACAAATAAATGGGAATATTGCAGCGCAAAGGAAATTTTTTAATTCCTAGTTATTCTTTTTCATGAACTTAAGGATGTGATTGGCAATAACATCACCGTCTTCTTCTAAGGCAAAGTGACCTGTATCTAAGATATTAAAATCTAGGTTTTTTAAATCACGTTTATATGGATGTGCACCTTCTTCAGGGAAAATATAGTCACCTTTACCCCACATTAATAACGTTGGCGGTTGGTGCTCTCTAAAGTACTCTTGCCATTCTGGATAAAGTGCTGGATTAGT
Source organism: Colwellia sp. Bg11-28 (assembly GCF_002836245.1). Lineage (NCBI taxonomy): Bacteria > Pseudomonadati > Pseudomonadota > Gammaproteobacteria > Alteromonadales > Colwelliaceae > Colwellia > Colwellia sp. Bg11-28. Next base: position 58,832 of record NZ_PJBA01000008.1, on the reverse strand, counting down.
GCCGTAAGAATAAAACAATTCTAATTGGATCTCTTTATTGCCTGGGCGGTCTAATTTAGCTTGATCTACTATCCAGTTATCAGGGCTAATGGTTTCTTTATTGCGAGTACCATTAGTATATTGCCACTCTGTTGCACCAATAGTTAACAGGTTATCTTTAAGTACTTTGGCATTTTCAGGTGTTTTATCTTTCCAATAGGCTTTAATAGGGTCCCAAAAGTCACGTAATCCTTCATCGTAAGCATTGCCATTTTGTATGATCAAACCTTGGACACGCTCCGGATGAGCCGCGGCTATTCGAAATCCGATTGGAGCGCCATAATCCATAACATACATGGTATATTCTTCAGCGCCTACTTTGGTTAAAAAGGCATCGGTAATCTTAGCTAAATTGTCAAAGCTGTATTCAAAATCACCAAGCGCTGGCATAGAGCTGTTACCAAAACCTGGGTAATCTGGAGCAATAACGTGATATGTTTCTGACAATTTAGGGATTAAGTCACGGTACATATGTGACGACGTTGGAAAGCCATGTAATAACACAATAGTTTTCTTGTGTTCTTGACCTGCTTCACGGTAAAAAATTTCTTGGTTTTGTACTTTAATGGTTTTGTGTAAGGTTTGTGCTGCTTCCACATGACTCATTGAGGTGAAACCTAGTAATAATACGCTAGCAGTTGCCATAAGATAATTGCTAAAACGTCTGTTTTTTACTATCGATTTTGTTAAATTTTTCATTGTTTTTTCCTATGTAAGTAATTAATAAGTTTTACTATTTTTTAGTAAGCTAAATTGTTCATTTTCTAGTAATTCAGTAAAACCACCCACCGATAACTCTTCGATAAATATCTGAGGGTAGGTTCTGCCCGTTGTTCTTTGCTGTAACTCTTTTATGTACACTGGGTTTTCATAAACATCATATTCAACATAATCCAACCCTTTATTGGTTAATAACCGTTTAGCGTGAGTACAGTAACCACAGCCAGGTCGGGTATATATCTCTATCTTTGCCATTTACTTCTCCGTTTACATTTTCGGTGACGCTGTTTTGTAGTTGATGAAGCTATTATCTATTTCAACGCCTCATTGATAAATAGGGTTGATGTTGAATTATTGTCAATGTAGTGTTGACAATAAGGCCTTGATTGCACCGTAATTGAGTTAATATCAACGTTAGGCAGGATATTGTTGGGCTGACATTTAGGGTCTATTGACCTTTCGCGGTTAAATTTTGTTCGAGATAAAAGCGTTTTAATAGCGGCGAGTAGTGTGTAGCCTAGTCACTCTAAGCAAACACTACTCAACAAAGAGTAAGACGCTTTTAACCGAATCCATCGGACAGCGTTTGTTGAACATTTTTACAGCGTTATCGCCTTTTTATGTGGAACAACCACATGACAAAGGCTCTGCCTTGTATAAATACCCAACAAAACGCTGCAAAAACAATCTCGAAAGATCAACAGACCCTAGTCATAGTTGAATAAAATAGGGGTCTTCGAGCAGCTTATGGATACGTTAGATGGATTAAAAACAGTGGTAGCAGTCGTTGAAACAAACTCATTTACGGCGGCAAGTGAAAGGCTAGGGATCTCAAAAGCGTTAGTAAGTAAGTACGTAGGTGAAGTTGAAAACCAATTAGGGATTCGACTCTTTAATCGAACAACCAGACAGTTGGCATTAACTGACTCCGGCCGACGTTATTATGAAGAAGCAATCATATTACTTGAGCAGTTTAGCGCTATGGTAGATAACGTCACCGGTGAGCAGACCGCACCACGGGGTTTATTACGAATTAGCGCACCGGTAACTTTTGGTGAAATGAGGTTAGCACCGTTATTACCAAAATTTATTGCCTTATATCCTGACTTAACCGTTGAGTTAGTGCTGACCAATGGTGCGATAGACATGTTGGAAGAGGGGATTGATGTGCGTTTACGTATTGGCGGTGTAGATGACTCGAACATGATAGCAAGGCATTTAACTAATTTTCCTCTAGTATTGTCGGCATCACCAAATTACGCTCAGACACAAGGTTTACCTACAACGCCCGAACAACTTGGTGAACACCATTGTATTATTGATAGTAATTTTAGGATTGGGAAACAATGGCCGTTTATTTCGCCAAAGGGGCAAGCAGAAACTATTAATGTGCAGTCTGGCTTAGCGGTAAATAGCCCGCAAGCCGTTAGGGAAATAGCCATCGCTGATGGTGGGATTGCGATGACACCTAACTTTATTGTCGAAGACGCATTAGCTGATGGCAGGCTGTTAAGAGTAATGCCAGAATACACCACGCTGGAGTTTGGTCTTTTTGCTATTTACCCACACCGGAAGTATGTGGCTAGAAAAGTACGTTGTTTTATCGACTTTGTCTTAGAGCAGTTCTCCAAAAAATAGAGTGCTATTAACTCGTAACCGCTAGGGCTAATGACGGCGACCCCTTTATCTATTTGACATTAATTACTCTTGTTAAGCACGCCAGAATACTTCAAGCGACGCGGTAGAATTGTACTTACGTAGGTCTTCTTTATAGTCAGGAGAACTGGTAATAATACTAAAAGCTAATCCCCATGATTCTTGATAATAAACGGCACCGGTAGATATCGTTGCTTGCCAATGTTCAGTATGTACATCAAATAAATGCTTAGGCCGCGCGCCATCAATAGTAATGTCTTGAAATCTATATCTCCCTTCTACTGCAAGGTAGTAAAATTGTCCGGAGCGACTTTTTGACAAAACACTGACGTCAATGTAATTGCCAGGTATAACCCCAACACTGGCGAAACTTTCATGTAAAGAAGTACCCCATCGAATGGTGCTACCCAATGCTATTTCACTTTGATAATTACCAACATTAATTCTACCTGAGAAGCCGCTATCGTAGTCTTTATCAAGCCAACCTGGTGCTCTAGTCAACAACCTTTGGCCTTCATAAGAAAAGTTAAACACTGTTTGATTTTCAATTTGTCTAGCCCAACCCATAGGTTTTGGTGAGCCTATTAAACTGTGAACAGACTTTTGTGAATTCTCACCAAAAGCATCAGGACCCACGGCCCCAAGCATCAAGCTGTATTTATTGGCTGTATCCGCTGAAAATTCAAAAATATTCGCTTCAATAAACAAAAATCCGGTGTAGGGTCTATCGTTTTCTCCTTCAACAGGAGATTCTAAGTCGGTCGGTGTCCATATTTGTTGACCAAGAGTGATACCCCAACCTTTGTTGGTCTGATGATGAAAGGGTAACCAACTACCAACGGTTTTAAGCAGTAACGGGGAGCTCTGCTCTATATCAACCGTACTGTTTGAGTTGAATTTGAAAAATAGTCCATTGGTGTATCCTCTATCAGAGCCAAGAAAACCATCGTTATCAAGGCTTAGACTGATACTGCCAGTATTGTATTCTTCTGCAACAGCGACACTTCCCATGATTATTGCCAAACAGATAACAACAACATTGACGAAAGTACCTACTGAATGAAACTCAAAATGTATTTTTTTCATAACAACTATCCAAAATTATTTACAAAATATGTGAATTAAAAAATTCAATAATTTAGGATGTTTGTTGAAATACGCTTCGCTAATTCATGATTATTTACGCTGAAAGTAATTGAATACAATTATTGTCTATCAACTTATTCATCCTGAGACAAATATTATCAAGGGCTCACCTGGTCAAAGCACCCATTAGGCTTAATGTTGAAACAGATCGTCTTAATAGTTAGGTTTCACCATATGACTTTGTTAGAGGGCAATAATTAATACAGTTTATTCAGTATTTCTGTTACATTATTTTAACAACTCTTATTGTGTCAATTTAAGGATAATTCTCTATGACAGACATAGTTCCTCACTCAGAAGATACGTCAGAAGTAATGCCAAAAGTAACTCGTGAAACATCAGCTCAGCGGATCAATCTCGCTTTTATAAAAAATACCAAAGCGGTTGGTATAGTGATGATCATTATTGGCATTTTAGGTATTTTAGTACCTAATTTGATTGGTTTGGCATTTAATACTTATGTTGGCGGTATATTCTTAATATCAGCAATCGCACTGGCTTTTAATGCTTGGCAATATAAAACACAAGATATGTCTTTATGGTTTAAGCCCTTTATTTTAATGGCTTTGGCACTGATTATTTTTACTCATCCAGCCATCATTCTTGGTGTGTTAGGTTTGTTAATTGCGATTTACTTTTTAATTAGTGGTTTTAGTGCCGTTGTGGTTTCTTTTGGACTTAATTCATCAGCCAAATTTTTTAGTCTGTTAAGTGGTGTAATTTCTTTCATTCTAGGCGTAATTGTACTGACTAATTGGCCCTTTGCTAGTGCTTGGGTTATTGGGCTTATTATTGGTATGACTTTTTTATTTGATGGAATAGCTTTATTAAGTATTTCTAATCAATTAAAGAAAACTCAATACTAGCGCATTAGGTCATGAAAAATTTTATGTTTGTAGTATGTTTACTTCAATTATTCACATCGATTTTTACATCGGAAGTATAGGTTAATTCAATTTTTTACTTGGGTAATTGATTGTTTTATCAGTTTTAAATAAAAGGATAGCAATGTGTATAAATTTTTAATAAAAGCAATTTTGCTTGGTTTGATTTTCATTTCAGCGATGGGATACGCTAAAAACTGGGATGGAATATTCGAGCGGGCACAGTATCAAAATGCAAAAATATCCCCTGATGGCAAACATCTAGCCGTGTCAGTATTTAATAAAGGGGAGGCGACTTTAGTTTTTGTCGATAGTAAAACACTAAAACCCCTTTCAGGCTCTAAGCTGCCTGGACGGTTAGAAATCAATCAGTATTACTGGGTTAATAATGAACGTGTCGTTATCAGTCTTGCCAAACGAGATCCCTGGCTTGAAGAACCCGTATCTTATGGTGAGTTATTCGCGATAAATATGGATGGCTCAAGAGGGAAGATGATTTATGGTTATCGCGCTGGTGAGACACAAACAGGCAGTTTTATTAAAAAGAAAGAGTCTACATTTGGCTGGGGGAAAATTATTGATATCCTGCCTGAGGATAAAAAGCATATTTTAATTAGCTCTACCCCGATGAGTGCTACAGAGGAAAGAAATGCCACAGTGTTAAAACTGAATGTTTATACCGGTGTAATCAAAAGGAAAGTTGTTAAATCTCCAGTGCCATTTGCTCGATTTTTAACAGATGGTCAAGGCAAGGTAAAGTTTGTCGTAGGTAGAGATGGCAATAATGATACTAAACTTTATTTTAGGGAAGATGGTAAATGGAAACATATCCCTCAGGATATTGTTGGCTCACGTGTACAGCCATTGTTTATTGATGCATCAGGTAAATCTCTTTATACCTTTGATGATTACCAGCAAGACATTAAAGGTATTTTCAAATTAAATCTGGAAAACTTTCAATATAAATCGGTTTACACGGATAAAAAAGTCGATATAACTGATGTGGAAATGACCACGGATAAGCGTTCAGCGTATGCTGTTCGGGTTGATGATGGTTACCCCGCTTATTTAATTCTCAATAAAAAGCATGAAGAAGCAAAAGTTTTTAAAGAGCTATTAAAGCTGTTTCCTTATAGTTCAGTTAAAGTAACCAGTAAAACCGAAGATGGGCAAATCTATGTCGTGTTTGTTTCATCTGATATTGATCCCGGAAGTTTGTATTTACTTGATAGAGAATCGAATAAACTAAAGAGGCTCTTTCAATTTAAACCTGAATTTCAAAGTGCTGACTTTGCTCAAGTTGAGCCTATTAAATTTGAAGCATCGGATGGTTCAATGCTCAATGGCTTTTTTACCCAAGCAAAAGCAAAGCAAAAAAATGAGCTTGCCCCAACTGTTGTGTTAGTTCATGGCGGTCCTCATGGTGTGAGGGATTATTGGGAATTCTCTTCTCAAGTACAATATTTAGTGGCGCATGGTTACTCTGTGTTACAAGTCAATTTTCGGGGCTCAGGCGGCTATGGTGTGAACTACCAAAGGTCGGGTTATAAAGCTTGGGGAGGGCTAGTACAGCAAGATATATTGGATGGTTACCAATGGTTAGTTAAAAATAAAAAAGCGGCTGATAATAAAGTATGCATCATGGGGGGGAGTTTTGGTGCCTACTCGGCGATACAAAGTGCCGCTTTATACCCTGATGTTTATAAATGCGCCATAGCCAATGCCGGCATTTATGATTTAGAGTTAATGTTTGAAGAAGGGGATGTACAGCAAAAGCGTTCAGGTATGAGTTATCTAAAACACGTTTTAGGCACAGATGAGCAATTACTAAAAAGTATGTCGCCAGTTAACTATGTTGAAAAAATACAAGTGCCTATTTTATTGGCTCATGGCGAGAAAGACGAACGAGCACCCTTTGAGCATGCAGAGAGATTAAGAGCAGCGCTTGATAAAGAAAATAAGTCGTATGAGTGGTTTGTAATTGGTGATGAAAGCCATGGTTTTTTTAACCCTAAAAATCAAAGAGCTTATATGAAACAGGTTGTTGGCTTTTTAGATAAGCACCTATTGTAAAGGATGTTTACATTTTATAAATATTGTCATTCTATTACTTAACGTCTCAAAATCGAGAGAAAGCCAGCAACTATGCTGGCTTTTTTACGTTAGAGTAGTGGTTGGAAATGCTATTTACTCACTCAAAATCACCTAGCCTTTTTCAGTTAATCAAGATGCCAAATCTACACTAATATTCTAACTTTCCTCATCAAAAATAATTTTGAATTATTAATTCCCCTTTCTTATTAACCATTATAACGGTTGTTTATTTTCATTATTTTTATTGTAAATAAGTAGTGTCTGGATAAAAAACGACCACTAATCTATTGTGATTTAACTGGTCTAACGTCAGACCAGTTAAATTACAATAAAAAAATATGACGGTATAAAAATAATTATAAAAAATGATTGGGGAAAATATGAATATTATCAAAAATACAATGGTGATTGCAGCGCTCTGCTTTGCATTTTACTCAGCGGATACATTCAGCAAAGAATATAAAATAGTACTTATTCATGGCTTTCAGCCACAACAATTGATATCCGATGGTGATGTTAGCGAAAGTGGTCAAAACTACTGGAATGGTTATTGGGACAACTTAAGTGATGCCCGTATTGATTGGCCCTCATATGAGCGAATTGAAGAGAAAATTGCAACGGATTATATTTGGCCAAAGCTGAAGGCTTTTTCAGAAAGTGACTTCTGCTCACCGGGCTGTATATTTGTCACTCACTCCACTGGTGATTTAGTGGCTCGCTATATTATCGAAAACCAAGAAACATGGTTAGAAAATGCTGGATTAGCACCGCTTAATATCGTTGCTACTTTTGATATTGCGGGTGCTGGCGGTGGTAGTGAACTTGCCGATTTAGCTGTAAGTGTTGCCCAAGGCACTGAAAGCTGGACCTTTATTATCGAGTCTGCGTTAGAGGCTTGGTTGGGAGGCCAGCTAAGCGATGAAATGGGCGTACTTCATGACCTAAAAGTTAATAATGCGAGACAACTTGCACCATTACCTGATGCGAGAATTCCTCGTTTACGTTTTGTTGCTGATGCCAGCGATTTCTTAGGCGTTACAAGTCCATTTATTCAAGGTCATGATGATGGTGTTGTTGGTAGTCATTCCTCGTGTGGCGGTAACCGCCAAGGGCATTATGGTAGTTGTAGTTCGCAAGTCGATTTTAACGGTAAAGTGTCAAATCAAGGCAATGCGGTTTCAGGTTTTATGCCGTATCATTATCCTATGCTTATGAGCAAAGACTATGCTCACTTGTCAGTACTTGAACAACAGCACAAAGGTAAAGTAACGGCGGCCAGTAATCATGAAAACTTATTATCTGGTGAGGGCGTGCATTTTGATACTTACACTCAAACTACTGGTTGGTGGTTGTGGAAGAGTAATTATCTTTATGTAGAAAATTCAAATGAAGACAGTATGTCAACGCTAATTTATGACGCGATTCCTAACTAATAATATATGAATAGCTGTTAACCCCAACTATTAATAATTTGAACGGTTAACAGCTCATAAAGCAGGAAAGTTGATTAATTATGAAAAAAAACAAAATTTTAAAACGAATAGTGACGATGAGCATTGTTGTTATCAGTGTTTGGATTTTTTGGCCATCGATGCAGCAACAGCAAATAACGGTTAATAAATCACTGATAACAACACCGCTCCTAGCAGAAAAAAAACAGTTAGTTAACACTGCTCAAGTTAATAATTTGCTTGAGATAACGTCTAAAAAAATAACGTCTAACGACTCTGCAACATTAGTGGCTAAGGCGTATGCCGCAGAACTAAGTTTTCCATCATACTCTCAACCATTAACTCATAATGATTTTGATCGCTTGAAACCAAATCACTTCAATCCGCAATCAATTCTTGTGGACGATGAGGGAACTCAAGTTACAGCAGCATTATCAAAATATCGTTATACATACCCAGAACAAGTGTTAGCGACGCTTACAGGAGACAATATCGATAATGCAGAACTTCAGCTCATAGACCTAAGCACTGGGAGAACGCTACTTAGCAGTCAATTTGAACAAGATGAAAGTAACTGGTACGCACAATTTGAAGGCCAAAGAGATCTGCCAAGACAATTGCAAGCTACGATAAAAGCCCGTGTTAATGGCAAAGATATTACTATCGCACTGGCGTTGAAATATGTTGATTCAGTGGCAACCTTAGAAGGATTCAATTCAGTCTTTAACCAAGAGGCTGATATGGTGATGCAAGCTAACTTAACCACAAGAAAAAAAGGTCTTTATCGGGTCCGCGCCAATTTATTTGATGCGAACAACCAACCCATTGCACACTTAGTAAGTAAAGAAAAACTCAATAAAGGCAGCAGTCATATCAATTTAAAAGCGCACCAATCAGTATTACATGGGAAACAAGCGCCATTTTATTTATCTACCTTTTCAATCGAGTTGATGTCGCCAGCACCGGGTAAACCCAAAAAATACGGCAATAGCGCGATTAAGAAATATGAAATTAAAGGTTTTGAAGTATCTAGTTTGAGTGATATACCGTATCAGCCTTCACAACAGGAGCAACAACGCTTGCGACTATTGCAGAATATGGCTGAAGGGGGATGAGTTAGTAACGTGTTTGGTAGCGATAGAAAACTAGTTTCTATCGCTACCATTTAGTCTTGATTTAACAAAGGGGATTTTCTCACCAAATTTTAAATAACTTGGGCTGTCATCAAGAAAATTTATACTTAAATGTATTATTAGTACTGATGTAAAGCATAACCACCTTTCAAATGGCCAACATTTTCAAAACCTAACCGAGCTAGTGCTTGAGCGGCTAATTGAGAGCGACCGCCACTACGACAAACCAACACGAATTCTTGTTCTTTATTCTGTTGTTGCTCTTTTACAAATTGCACTAGTCGAGTCAAAGGAACATTGCTGGTGAATTTTTCATCGTGTTGTAGTGCGTATTCGTGTGGTTCACGGATATCAATTAATTTCATGTCACTCGACTTTTTTACCGCCTTGGTTAAGCTGACGCTGTCATATTCACGTACTACAACCTTTTGGCAAGCACCTATTAAAGCGCCACACATGATTTCACTGCCAGACTCATTGATTATATCTTTATCCATTTTAATTTTTTTACTAGTGAATTCTTCAATATCTATTTCACTATTGATAACTTGACGAAGTAGCGAGTTACGTGTCATTTCAGTTTCAAGGCAGGTAGTAAATTCGTTGTGATAATCATGACTTGGGCAAATCAAACTATTGTTGCCGATAAGTGACTTCATTAACTTTAAGCTTGAATACATTGCTGGCGCACTACTGGTTGAAAAATTGCTTCGACCAATACTATCCATTAAAATAAGATCACCACAAAAGGCATAGTGTACCTGTAATTTTTCTGCTGAATCAGTGACTGGATCGCACAGTAATAAGCTCATGCTGTCGTCGGTATGACCAGGTGTGGCGACTTTGATTAACCACTTATCACCCAAAATAAGGTATTGGAATGTTTGGCCATGAATGGTTGTTGTTTGCGCACCAGCTGGCCAGCCAAGGTAGTCAGTTTGTTGCTCGGCTAAAAACTTCTTTGCGATACCATTACGACAAGACTTATGATCTGCATGACCATGGGTATCAATGACGGCAACTAAATTAAGTCCGCGGCAAGTCAATAATGTTTGTAGACGTTCACTGACTTCCGATAAAGGGTCGATAAACACCGCAGATCTTGTTTTTTTGTCAACATATAACCAACTACAGCTGCCGCCTGCTTTAAATTGCACAAGACCGTCTAGCTCCGTCTTATTAGTGGTGCTACTCGTGTTCATGGTCTGTGTATCAATATTCTTTTTATCAAGAGTCAAACAGCTCTGCACCAGTGCTTGAGCGGCCGAAACTATTCGGCTACAGGCAATGTCAATTTCTGTTTGGGTCATCGCGGGTCCAAATGACATTCTAATGGCTGACTCACTTTGCCAAGCGGGCAGTCCCATGGCATCTAAAACGAAACTACGGGTAACTTTAGAGCTACAAGCTGAGCCTGAGCTTACGCGTATATTGGCAGCGTCGAATAAATCCATTATTTCTTTCGAGCTAAATCCAGGAATAGCAAAATTAAGGGTGGTTGCTACTGAGTTTTCAAAGCTGTGGTTAAAAGTGATCTCAGGAAATGCCTGTGTTAATGCTGACACTAACTGCTGACGGTATAAGTGCAAAGTTTTTATTGGGGTAAAGCTAGCTTCACTTTCACCTAACAACATGCTAAAAATTTCACTTAATGCAGCTAAACCAGGTAAATTTTCGGTGCCAGAACGCAATCCACTTTCTTGACCACCGCCGGCGATAAAAGCGGTGAATGGTGCTTTTTCTTTAACATACATAAAACCGATACCTTTGGGAGCATAGAGTTTGTGTCCACTAAAAGGAGCATAGTCAATACTTGTTTGCGCTAAGACTAGGTCTGTTTTGCCTAATGCCTGCACGCAATCTACCATCCACGCTATGTTGGGATTATTGGCTCGTATGGTTTGGTCTAGTAAACTTATATCTTGATAAACACCAGTTTCATTGTTGACCGCCATGGTACAAATCATCAAAGCGTTAGGTACTTCTTTGGCGATGAATTCTAAATCAAGCCGTCCTTTTTCATCAACAGGAATCGCTTTTATCTCAGCATTTATCTCCAGAATTTTGTTCCAGTGCTTTAGCGACTCTGGCACAGCTTTGTGTTCAGTTGCGCCATACAAAAGGCTATAGCTTTTGTTATTAAGAGACTTATTAAGCGTTTTCTTAACATTCACTAATGCCGATAGTATTGCTGTTTGAATACCTTCAGTTGCACCACTGGTGAAGATGATTTTACCTTCAGCAGCGCCAACAATGCGCTTTGCTTGTTGGCGTGTTTTATCTACTATCTGCTTGGCTTGTAGCCCAGAAATATGACTGCTGCTGGGATTGCCGAAGAGTGTTTCCATGGTTGATAGTGCTGCAGATGCAGCTTGTGGTAATACTTGAGTGGTCGCATTGGCATCGAGGTAAATTAGGCTAAGTGGTTGCTGAATGTTTTTTGGTAAATTCATTATGAAGTTCTCTCAAGTTATGTCGTTAATGTTTACTGAAAAAGCTTGGGCATTAACAGTGATATGCATAAGATAATTATTTCATGTAGTAGTCGGTTTTATTTTGCGTATTTCTTTATAAATACTCATATTTGAGTTTTAAATATCAATAAACTGTATTTTTATAGATTAATAATTTAATTATCATCTTACTTTTAGATTAAATAATCACTAGTGGTTTTTCTTAACTACTCAAACGTTATAGTTTTTTAACGTTGGTATGATTACATGTGAGAGTGAGGGTTTTTAGGCAACTTTCTTCTTGGTGGTAGAGGGGGAAAGGGGTATCATCTTTTCTAAGTCCTTATTATAAAACTCTAAATATTGTTAGGTATCAATTCAAATGGAAGTGATTGAGTTAGCCATCCCTGCGTTAGTTTTCTTTTTAATGTTCATTATTGGCGCTAGTCTTGAAAAGCGTGATGTTAATGAGGTTAAGGCGCAGAACAAAAAAATACTGTTCCTCACCTTAGGCCAAGTTTTATTACTGCCATTATGTGCTTGGATCATCATAAAGTTAATGCATCCACCGACTCTGGTAGCAGGGGGAATGCTTTTAGTTTCTCTTTGCCCTGGGGGAGCTGTGTCTAATATTTATAGCTTTTTGGCAAAAGCGAATGTCGCGTTATCGGTTACACTCACCGCTTTTAATGGCTTAGTTGCTGTCTTTATTTTACCTATCGTCGTTGTTACGGTATTTCCTGCGCTGTTAACGGTTGATTTAGCGCTTGAAAACTTGATGGTTAAGCAAGCACTGCAATTAGTATTGTTACTGCTTTGTCCTGTTGTGCTTGGTATGACGTTAAGGTATTGGAAACCAATATTGATCAAAAAGATGATGCCAACTTTTGAGAAAATTGGTGGGATAGGTTTACTCTTATTATTAATGACTATTCTGGCTCAGTTTCAGCAAAAAATTGCCGAGCAATTATCCTCTTTAGTTTTATTAGCATTAGTTTTCACTCTGGCAGCTATTTTTATTGCGTATTGTTTAGGGCGAATATTGAAATTGTGCCAAAGTGATCTGGCTGCCGTTGTAATAGAGTTTCCGGTGAGAAATCTAGCATTAGCCGCGCTAATTGCAGTTAACATTTTTGAAAATAGTGATTATTTATTGTTTGCGGCAGTCTTTTTTGTTATTCAAACGCCTATCATGCTGGCAATTACAGCATGGTACCGAAGCCAATTAAGCATGAATAAATAACAGGTTATTTTGTCTGATTTAGCTTATTGAGTGTCACAGAAGGTAACTCTTGAAATAGCTGACGATATTCTCCTGCAAAGCGGCCCAATTCAATAAATCCCCAGTTAAGTGCTATATCAACAATGCGATCTTTTTTGGGGTGAGAAAGTAATAAATCACGCTTTACACCATTGAGTCGTACCAATCGTAAATAGCGTATAGGCGTAATACCTAAGTATTCATTAAAACCGTATTGAAGGTTTCTTTCGCTTAATTTTGCAATATTACAAAGTTCAGGAATCGTGGGGACTTGGTCTGCGTAATGATGAAGATAATCAATAACCATACGAACACCTTGAGCCCTATTTGAGGGGCTAACTTGTTGTACATTAATCGGTGTTGTTTTGCTAAGTACTTTAAGTATCAACCTTAAAATACTATCCGACAGCATTCGTTGAACATTATCTTTTTTTAATATTTCAGGTCTACTTTTAATAATAGTAAGAATATTATCTAAGCCACAGGCATAGGTTTTCAAGGCATGAGGCTCCGTTAAGCAAGCTTGACTGACAAACCAAGCTTGGGGAACTTCTTCTCCGGTGAGCAACTCAATACTACGGCTAAAAGCCTTTCTATCAAAAGCGGCAACGACAAAATTTAAACTATGTTGAAAACTCGCATCCCAAAAACCACCGGTGGCTTGCAATACGGTATTCTTTTCTCTTTGTTTACCACAGTATTTAAAGTTGTCCGCATTGGAAGTAATAGCTGCAAAGGGTAAAAATGAGCTCGCTGGTGCAGCTTCAATCAATGCGCCAGCATTAAGACTTTCACGAAAAATTTGCACATCACCTAAGTTTGCCTCTAGATAAGCACCATTTAATTGGCCTGCTTGTAGTTGAGTATATCGTCGATTTTTATTGATTTGGAATTGAGAAAGTTCGTCAACATCAGATGTTGATATACCTCTAACATTGTTGTCGATAGTGGTACTGGGGATTTGTTGGTGAATTTCCATCGCTTATTAACGTCCTTTATCTATAAGCTTTTCTTTACCTAGTTAAATTAATCACGATATAAACAGCACGTTTTCGGAAACTGCATACTCATGTGTATTCAACGTTAATATACTGTCTTAGATACTATAAATGGATTTTAAACCTCAATACAGTTTTATTTCTGTTGTATTTGAGTAGCCATCATTGCGGATATATACCCGTTCTACTTAAAGATGCATCTTCAAGTGGAGCGGGTATAAACCGGTGTAGATCAATGGAAATCTAATTTAAACACTTTGGAAACCTTTATGAAAAAAATAATAAGTATTCTGTCGACCGTTATATTACTAACCAGTTGTGCAGAAAAGTCAGAATCAGTTCAGGCTAATACGGCGGTAGAAGCTGATGCTAAGAAACCTAATATTCTGCTCTTAGTCGCTGATGATACAGCCTTTGGCGATATTGGCGCTTATGGCTCAGAAGTACATACACCGAATATGAATGAGATAGCTAATGCAGGGATTCGTTTCACAAATTTTCATGTGTCACCCGTTTGTTCGGTAACACGTTCAATGCTTTTTACCGGTAACGATAATATCGAAGTGGGTTTAGGTTCATTTGATTATTCTGTTTATCCAGCGACACGCGGTAAAAAGGGTTATGAAGGTTACCTCACCAAAGATGCAGTGACGATTTCAGAGTTATTAAATGATGATGGTTATGAAGTCTATAAATCGGGTAAATGGCATTTAGGTGGTGAAGAATCCGGTGGTAAAGGACCGTTAGAATGGGGCTTCACTAAAGAATTCGGTATTTTGTCAGGTGGTTCTAATCATTGGAATGATTTAGCCATGACACCAAATTTTAAAGATCCTAATGGTTTAAATGTTAAAAGAAAAGAAAATTGGACTTTAAACGGCGAACCTTATGACCGCCCTGAAGGTGTCTATTCAGGTGAAATTTACACTAACCAAATGTTAGAGTTTATTAAAGAAGGGGCCAAGAATGATAAACCTTGGTTTGCTTACATGGCTTTTACCACTGCACATTTTCCTATTCAAGCGCCTCAAGAACTGATCATGAAGTATTATCCTAAGTACCTTGAATTAGGCTATGCAGGATTAAAAAAAGCGCGATATGAAAGTTTAAAAGCGCAAGGTTTGATTTCACACGAAGCGACAGAGGCACCGTTTAATAGTTTAACTAAAAAATGGGAAGAGCTCTCTCAAGAAAATAAAGAGAAACAAGCTAAAATCATGGCAACGTATGCGGCCATGATTGAAGACCAGGATAATCGTATTGGTCAAATTTTAGATTACCTTAGAGAATCAGGTCAGTTAGACAATACCTTAGTTGTTTATATGACAGATAATGGTCCTGAAGGCTTAGAGCCAACCAATCCTAAAACGGGTAACCCAGAATTTGCAAAATGGATTGAAAATCAATTTGATTCTTCTTTTGAAGCCATTGGTACTGCAAACTCTGAAAATGTTATTGGTACTTCTTGGGCAAATGCCGCCACAGGCGGATTACAGTGGTGGAAGTGGTTTGTCGGAGAGGGTGGTATACGTGTGCCATTGATGATTGTACCGCCAGGTGGTTTTAATTCTGATTATGCCCGTGCTGGTCAAAAGTCTAACGCAACAGTTTATGTTAAAGATGTTCCTATGACTATTTTGGAATATGCCAATGTTAAACACCCGATGACTCAGTATAAAAATAAAAAGGTAATACCCCCTAGTGGTATTAGCATTAAACCTTTCCTAGATGGGCAGTCCGATGTTGTAAGAACAGAGAACGATTGGTGGGCTTTTGAATTATTTGGTAACGGTTATGTGATGCAAGGTGAATTTAAAGCCATGAAAGTAAGAACCGGTATGTTCGGTGATGGAAAGTGGCACTTATATAACGTGGTCTCGGATCCTTCAGAGTCTAACCCGTTAGAAACTACGCACCCACAGAAACTAAAAACGATGATTACTCTATATGAGAGCTATATCGCGAAAAATAATATTTTACCCGTAGACTCTGCTTGGAGCGCGTTCCAAGGGGCTAGCCAATAAATCACACTGTTAATAGTGATGATAATAAAAGGTGATGTTCACAATGAGTGCATCACTTTTTTTCGTATCGAGTATTTATGGATGTCGATACCCGTACTTCATCGTGTCGCTGCAAATAAACAATTAATTATTTATCTTTAAAAAAGGATGTTTTATGTCTCCAAAAATTTGGTTTATTCCCTTAATCTTATTACTGTTTACGCTTGTTGGGTGTAGTGATGATGAAGAGGATGCCCCACCCCCCGTAACATTTGACTCAATCAATATGTATTCAGCTTATGACTCGATTCCTGTCGGTGTAGGTTTCACTATCGAAGCGTATGGTTATTACTCGGATGGCAGCAGCGAATCAGGTATTGATTATGTGTGGAGTAGTGATGATCCCACTATTGCTTCCATTGATACTAAAGGGAAGGCTCTTGGTAAAAGTGTTGGTCAAACAACTATTCGTGTTAAAGACCGAGGTATTGAAAGCTCAGTTAGTATCACCGTTACCAATGCTGTTATACAAAGTCTTAATATTTCACCGGGGGAAACTGCTGTAGCGCTCGGTATTAATGTGCCCTATGAAGCGTATGCAATTTATACAGATCAGCAACCATATAAGATTCTAGATATCGAAAATATCACTTGGTATAGCACAGATAAAGCGGTTGCTTCATTTCCAGATAATGATGGAATTGCACATACCTTACTTGAGGGGGACACTGAAATTAGCGCTACTTATGGAGGTGTTGGTTTAGTTTTTCCCGCTATTCTTGAAGTTACTAATGCTGAAATGACCTCATTGGTTATTACCCCAACTAGTAGTGATACGGTACCTAACGGTCAGAGCATTAGTTTTCAAGCACATGCATATTATTCGGATGATAAGGTTATAGAAGTAACTGACATTGCCACCTGGGTCTCTGAAAATGATGCTGTTATAACAGCATCCAGTATTTTGGGACGTTTTGATGCAAAATCTGTAGGTACTACAGAAATAACCACCCGTTATAATGGTACGACTATCTATACGCCAGTCGAAGTTATAACGGCAGAGTTTGAGTCACTGAAAGTGAGCTCAGCTGAAAGTACTTATCCTGTGAGAATTAACAGCCAATTTACGGCGAGTGCCGAATTTGTTGGTGATATTAGTGTTGATCTTACCAATCAAAAAAATGGTTTTTGGCAAAGCTCTGATCCTAAGGTTGCTACTGTTTCGTTAAGTGGTTTGGTCCATATGAGGACCCCTGGCGATGTTGATATATACTTCACTTTTAATGGAGAGAGCGAGAAGAAATCTATTCAAGTAGTCGAAGCTAGTTTAGAGTCTTTGACTATTCACCCTAGTGCCGACTACTTTGTCGGGGAAGGGCATAAACGAAAATTAACTGTTACTGGGCATTATGATAATAATACCTCTCGTTATCTTACTCATAATAAAAATCTCACTTGGAAAGTGGTATATGGTGAGGACTCCAGCATTAATGATGGGGAGGTATCCCAAGGAGGTGAAGTTTTTAATTATCAAACAGAGTCCCCTATATCAACATATTTTACCGTTGAAGCACAAATGGGGGATAAAAGAGCTACATCAGTAGCTAACTTTGGTGCGACTGAAGTTTTACAGGATAATGAGATAACATTAAACTTCATTGGTCCTTTCACTGATATTGACGCAAAATCATTATTGTATTTCAATAACTTTACTCTGGTTCATGCTGAAAATGGCACGACAGGACCAGACAACTCTACCTTTATTATGCTGACATTCAATGAAGCAACGGACCTATGCCAGACTCTGCTCTATGACGGGTTCGATGATTATCGTTTACCAGAATATGCTGAATTACAAGCTGTTTGGACAGATTATGATGGTAACGATGACGCTAGTTATCGATTATATAACGATAAAAAATGGGCTATAGGACAAGCATTTTGGACTGTTGATTATGGTGTTGGAGGTGAGCATTTACTTGTTGATTTACGTACTGGTGAAGAAGGTTTATCAGCAGCAACCGATACACGACAGTATGCCAGCTGTGTTAGAGATGTTGTGAAATAAAATAAATAAAGTGAATTGTGGTTAAAATAAAAAGCTTAATACGAATATCGTATTAAGCTTTTTTGTTATTTACTTCACAAAAGATTATTTTAAGCTTCTAACTATGTGACCAGCTATGCATTTCACGCATAATGCTTAGCTGTTTTTATCATTATCCTTAATGACAAAAGATGAGTATTATCTATTCATACCAAAGACATAATTTAACGTTCAAGAAGGAATTTAAGATGAAAAAGACACTTTTAGCGATTACAGTTTTGGCAGTATTATCAGCTTGTAACAGCACGACGACTGAGTCGACTCAAGTCGCGCCATCCGCTTCGACAAATACTGAAGTAGCGACGTTAGCAACATTTTTTAATGATTCAGGGACAGTGGTAACACCAACAACCTATCCAACTGATGAAACCTCTCATCAAATGCTGAAAAATCAGGATTTAGTTGGCGTTAATCAATTACTACACAAACGTCAATTAACACCAACGGATAATCAACCCGTAGTTCGCATGAACCGTGATACTTATTATTCATTTGCTGTAGTTGATGTATCAAAAGGGGCAACAATTACTATGCCCGCCATTCCTGAAGGTAAATATATGTCAGTGCAACCGGTGACAGAAGACCACCGTATTCAGGCGATGCAATATGGTGAAGGTAGCTTTGATTTATCAACACATACCGGCGACCATCTCTATGTTGTGATCCGACTTGATGCAACCTTTACAGAAGCTGAAGCTAAAAAGTATCAAGATCAAATGAAGATTAGCGCTAATTCAAGTCGTAAATTTACCGCAACACCAGTAAATAAAGCGTCTTTCGACACCGTAGAAAAGGCACTGAAAGCACAAATGCCTGCTATCTTCAAACGTGATGGCGTAGAGGCATT
This sequence comes from Colwellia sp. Bg11-28, assembly GCF_002836245.1. Taxonomy (NCBI): domain Bacteria; kingdom Pseudomonadati; phylum Pseudomonadota; class Gammaproteobacteria; order Alteromonadales; family Colwelliaceae; genus Colwellia; species Colwellia sp. Bg11-28. Next base: position 40,040 of record NZ_PJBA01000008.1, on the reverse strand, counting down.
AACGGGGATGTTTACTGACCCACGTGGTCAATCGAATAAGTTATTTAGCACAGAAAAATACCAGGTTGGGGCGGCAATTGGCTGGGGCGGTGCACAAATAGTCGATAATATTTATGAAGTCTCAGGTAATTATCCGAGCAATATCTGTCACCAAGCTACCTTTGAAGATCCTAAAAACAAGGCCTTTTGGTCAATCACTGTATACGACAAAAATGGTTTTATGTTTAATGATTTAGCTAATGTGAGCTCAAATACGGCAACCGTAAATAAAGAGGGTACTTATACGGTAAGTTTTGGTTGTGGTAGTGATGCACCAAATAATATTGCCATTGCTAATGATACTAAGATGTTTAACTTAGGTATTCGCCATTACATGCCATCCGATAAAGTGAGCAAAGAGGGTTATCGTTTATTGCCGTCAGTGAAAGCGAAAAAATAGTTTATTAAAAACTTAAAATAATGGAACAAATATCTTAATCATAAATGCCAGTAAGTTACCCAAATACTTACTGGTATTTTTGTTTGTTAAGCCTTCAATACTCAACAAAAATCGATATTGTTGAAATTTATTATTCTTATTCTCTGTCTTATTTTTGTACACAACAATTAATTACACTTTAAGGATATCACTATGGACAACAAAAAAATTGCCAGCGCAGCTATCTCAAGTATTTTAGCATTAGGCGTTTTAACCGCGACTTCGGCTAATGCGGTTCCTAGTCAACCTACCTCATGGGAAAAATGTGCAGGTATAGCCAAAGCAGGTAAAAATGACTGTGGCGCGTTAAATGGCAGCCATAACTGCGCAGGGCAAGCAACAATGGATAACTCTCCACATGGGTGGGTTTATGTTCCTCAAGGCACTTGTGACAAAATTACGGGTGGTGTGGTCAAAGCGTTAAAACCAGCGAAAAAATAGCTGAGAAAATAGAGGTTAGTAACTTGTTAAATTTATAGGTAAGGCGCTGAAATAAAGTACTGTGCGCTTTACCAAATTTACTCTTAATCGATTTGATATGGTTTTAATTATGCAAAGTATTCAAGGCGTAGGCATATCACTGAAACATCAGCACTTCCAAGAGTTTATGAACCATAAACCGGATGTTCCTTGGTTAGAGATTCATACGGAAAATTTTTTCAGTCAAGCAAGTACTTCGTCAAAATATTTGGCTAAGATCCGCCAAGATTATCCTATATCCGCGCATTGTGTTGGCATGTCTTTGGGCTCAGCAGCGATTAACTGCCCTATTCGTGAGCAACACCTTCACCATATTAAAAGTACTGTTGAATGGTTACAACCAGGATTGATCTCAGATCACCTTTCTTGGAGCGCATCACAAGGCGGGCATTACTTACCTGACTTGTTACCTATTCCGCTTACCGAAGAAGCTTTTACTATTGTGGCTAACAATATTAAGCAAGCGCAAGATATTCTTCAACGGCAGATATTAGTAGAAAACCCTTCAAGTTATTTAACTTATGTTGACTCTCCGATAACAGAGTGGCAGTTTTTATCTTCATTGGCAGAAGAAACAGGTTGTGGCTTATTACTTGATGTAAATAATATTTATGTCAGTGCACATAACCATCATTTTGATTCTTTAACCTATTTAAATAATATGCCGCTATCTGCGGTAAAGGAAATACATTTAGCCGGTTTTAGTACTGAAATAGTTGAGGGAAAAGAGCTCTACATAGATACTCATGGTCATAGGGTTTGTGATGATGTTTGGCTGTTATATGAACAAGTGATTAAGCGTTTTGGCGCTTTACCAACCTTGATTGAATGGGATACTAATATTCCGGATCTTGCTGTGCTGTTAGAAGAAAAAAGCAAAGCAGAAGCGATTATTACCAAGGTTGAAAGTATTGAAAAATCGAGCCTCATAGCTAATACAGTTAATGGGCAGAGTTGATTATGACCACACTCGCGGAGCTGCAAACTAACTTTATCCACGATTGTTTATCGGGCTCGCTCACGGCTGATAATACTTTAATGGCTAATGACCTTAATACGCAATTAATTTCAGCCCAAGGTCTTATGGGAATTTATCAAAGTAGTGCCATTGCCAATATCACTAATTCTTTGAGCCTTAGTTACCCAGTGATTGAAAAATTAGTTGGTAAGGATTTTTTTCAAGTCATGTGCAAACCGTACATTGTTAAGCACTGGCCAACTTCAGGGAATATGGATGACTATGGCGAATATTTTTCATCATTCTTAGCTGAATTTGAGCAGGTCAGGCATTTATCATACCTTGAAGATGTTGCTCAACTGGAATGGCGTTTTCATCAAAGTTCATTAGCGAATGACAATAGTTATTTTGATTGGGCTCGATTGGCAAAAGTTGCTTCATCAGAGACATTAACCTTTTTATTAAGCCCTTCAGTATCAATAATGTGTTCGACTATGCCAGTTGATAAAGTTTGGTTGATGAACCAAATGAATGCGCCTGAAAATATTGAGTTATCCCTTGATGGTGATAGTGATACTTATATCGTGCTCTTTCGACAGGGATTAAAAACTGAAATGATGACGATTGATGAAAGTGAATTTACATTTTTACAATCAATTGAAAATGGTCTTAATTTTGAAACGGCAATTGAAAGTGCTAAGGCTGTAGATGCCGACATTGCGATAGACCATTGCCTCAAAAAACATATTGAATTAGGTATTATCAGCGGCTTTTCGATTTAGCTTTATTGTTAAGTAAACATGGTTAGCAAAAATGATTAAGTTAAAGCATTAGCAGGAATGACTAGTCAGAATAACCAGCACTAATCGGTTTGTTATTAGTACTGGTTTATTAGTTTATCGATTGAAAAATAATGTATAAATTATTTATAAATCAGCGTGCGGGCCAAATACTTCATAATGGATATTACTTGCTGCTACGCCTAACGTTAGTAATTGCTGCTTGGCAAATTGCATAAATGGAATTGGGCCACAAAGATAAAAATCACCTTGTTCAATAGGTAAATCTATTTTAGTAAAATCCATCATGCCTTGTAGTATATGTTGCTGTGATACATCACCCGTTCGATACCAAATATGTTGTTGCCAATTATTTTGGTTAATAAGCTCTGTAGTACGTTGATCAAATGAATGTTGCTCACTATTTTCACAAGCATGAAGATACTGAACAGGATGGTTATAACCTTGCTGTGCTAGTGTTTCTAAGATGGCTTGCATCGGTGTTATACCGACACCCGCAGAAAGTAGTACTACAGGTGCTTGGCGATCATTAAAGAAAAAGTCACCAGCTGGCGCGTATAAATTGATGCTATCACCAACATTTACCTCATCATGCAAATAATTAGAGACAATACCTTTAGCCGTGATGCCATCTACATTATTTATTTCTCGTTTGACAGAAATTCGATATGTTTGATCATTGGCTTTAGTTGATAATGAATATTGACGAATTTCTTTAAATTCTCTGCTTGGATCTGATACTTCGATACCTAGATACTGACCGGGCTGAAAACCAATAACGGCTTTATCATCAACGGGCATAAATACAAAGCTGGTGACGAGTGTTGATTCCACCACTTTATCTACTACAGTAAAGGATCTAGCGTCACGCCAACCGCCCAAGGTTTCTGCGCGCTGTTGGTATAACTCCGCTTCTCGGTTAATAAATATTTGTGCTAAAAATTGATAAGCAACAGTCCATGCTTCTTCAACATCAGCAGTAAAAACATCGCTGGCTAATTCACGCAGTGTTTCAATAAGATGATGACCAACAATAGCGTAATGATCGGCTTTGATATTAAAACTGGTATGTTTTTGCGCAATACGTTCCACAGCAGTGGTTAACGCTGCAAGGTTTTCAATATTCTTAGCGTAGGCAGCAATGGCTTCAAATAACGCAACTTGTTGTCTACCTGAATGTTGGTTGGCCATATTGAAGATATCTTGAAGCTCAGGGGTGTGGCTAAACATCCGTTGATAGAAATGCCCCGTTAACGCTGCTCCTGCGTTTTCTAACAGGGGAATAGTACTCTTAATAATGTCGATATGTTTATCAGTTAACATGATTACTCCTAGGGTAAACTGAAGTTAAAAAAAAGTTCTTTAAAATTGTTCTTTGATTAATATTTTCTACTTTTGTTTTAACGACTAAATGATTTCTCAACCTTTTTAGCCATTAAAATAGGCAAGTAAACCTTTAAGAAGAACAATCCAGCGATGAACCAAGCTAGCGCGCTAATATTCCAAGCAAGTAATGATTGTGACGTTATCGTTGGCAGTATTGCTCGGGTAAATGCTGAAAACATAATCAGGAAGAACACCCATGAAACCAATTTACTGGGTATTAATGCTCGCCCTGTATGGCCTAAAGATACTCGGCTCATCATGGCAAAGATCATCAAACCCATTGCAGCGATAGTGATTAAATGTAAGGCATCACCAAAGGATATTGATACGCTGAAATACTCTATGCTTTGCGTCTGAAAATAACTCACACCAAGTAAAATAAGCCCTAAAGCTAAGGAAAAGTTGGCGATATGCAATGACCATAATAAAGCGATTTTTCGGGTTGCAAAGCTGCGCCAATAACATTGCCTGATAAGGTGAAGTAGACCGGACGCTATCATTAATATTGCCGGACTAAAGGGTAATTCAATAAAAGCAGAACTAAAAAAGGCTAATACGCCCAAAATTGACGTGATTGTTAATAAGGGCGTCAGCCAGTTAGGCGTTTTGATAGGTTCAAGCTTAGCGCCTGAAACGGTAAAAAAGGGGATTACGCGGCCACCTAAAATACCCATCAGTAGGCAAAACATTAATACACTGGTTCTAGCAATGTGTCGGGTTAATTCATGATAGCCATTAAAATCAAGTAACAGTAAAGCGATATTGAGTAACATTAACGCTGATAACAATGGAATAAATAAGTAATTTCGTCGGTTGTTACCTTTTAGCACCAAACGAGTAAAGACAATAATTGAGCCCAACCACCAAAAACTTTGTAAGACAATAGCCACAATAATAGTACTAGGTGAGTTAACCAATAATGCGGCTCTAACAAGTAACCACAATCCTACGAAAGCAAGTACCTGTAAACCTTTAATGCTTGGTTGGCCTGTCCATGTCTGCGCGGCGGTAAGAATAAAACCGACGGCAACAGTGGCACCAAAACCAAAAATCATTTCATGAATATGCCAAGCCAATGGGCTAATGCCATTTTCAGCAAAGGTAAAGTAGCCATTAAAATAAGCAGCCCATATTCCTAATGCGACCATAGAGCAAGCAACGGCCAGTAAAAAATAGCTTCTAAAGGGCAAATCTAATATCGGGTGTTGTGCTAAATAATTAAGTGCATTGGTATCTTGATGATCAGAACTAGGTTGATCAAAGTTTAATTGAGCGCTTTCAGAGTCTTGAATTTGTAACATATTAAAAGTTCCTTTGACCAAAACCATGTAAAGCAATACAGCGCAATACATAGCCAATTTTGAGTAAACCCGCGAAAACAATTGTGGCAATATGTGCAGAGACTTGCGCAGAGATGGTGAAATGGTCATCAATAGCGAAAGTAATAAAAACAGAAGTAACCACAACAAAAAAAGACAACAACATTAAATAGTTACCTATGACTAAGCATTTTTGAAAAGCTAGCGCATTCTCTATCTTAGGCAGTTGAGGAGCGATGAAAAATTGCGAATACATGGTGACCTCTTATCGATTGTTGTTTATTTACTTTGATTATTTATTTAGTAATTGCAAAGCAAGTGCCAAGTTTATTTATTCTTTAAATACATGATGTTAAGTTGTTGGTGGATGTTTACGTAGTCATTATGACCTTGTTATTTGGTGGTCATAATGACTCTATTGTGTTATTTTATCTCTTCATGACCAGTGTAAAAATGTTTTAACTCTACATGGGCTTTCATCAGGACAATTATTTCATCAGGAAAAGTTATGAAAAAAATATCATCAACGGCAGTTATTGAGCTAGCCCTCGACCTTGCGACGAGTTTAAACACCAAAGATAGATTTGATCGGTTATTAGATACTGTTAGGAAAACGATCACCTGTGATGCGGTAGCGTTACTTTCTTATCATGGTGACGTGCTCAAACCTATTGCTTTACAAGGGCTAAGTAGAGATACCTTAGGTCGCCGTTTTTATGTCGAAGAACATCCTCGATTTCTAGCACTTTGCCAATCAAAATCACCTATTCGTTTTGCGGCTGACTCACCGTTACCTGACCCTTATGACGGGCTATTGATTGACCGTGAGGGGGATTTACCTGTGCATTCATGTATGGGCTTGCCACTATATTATGATGATAAGCTATTGGGTTTATTAACGATTGATAGCCTTACACCGCATGATTTTGAAGACATTGATGTGCGTATGTTAGAGGTTATTTCAGCGATTGCTGCTGCAACACTCAATACCGCTTTTCTGCTAGATCAACTTGAAAGTAGAGCGGATCATTCACAGCGCGTAGTGGCAGAGTTAACAGAAGAAGCATGGAAACGCGATGGTGGTGAGCTTATTGGCGAAAGCCCTATTATGTCGCAACTCAAGCAAGAGTTAGATATTGTCGCTTCTTCCGATTTTAACATTTTAATCTATGGTGAAACCGGGGTGGGCAAAGAACTAGTTGCCCGTACTCTTCATCAAAAATCACTTCGTCAACATGGCCCTATGGTTTATGTCAATTGTGCCGCGCTACCTGAAAACTTGATTGAAAGTGAGCTGTTTGGACATGTTAAAGGGGCTTTTACTGGCGCAGATAGAAATCGTGCTGGTAAATTTTCCTTGGCTGATGGCGGTACATTATTTTTAGATGAAATAGGGGAGTTGCCCTTTGGTGCGCAAAGTAAAATATTAAGGGCAATACAAAGCAATGAGATTCAGCCGGTTGGCCAAGATAATGTTGAAGAAGTGGATGTTCGTATTGTCGCTGCGACCAATCGAGATCTCAAAGAAGAAGTGGGAGAAGGCCGCTTTCGTGCCGATTTGTATCACAGATTAAGTGTATACCCGATTAGAGTGCCTAGGCTTTATGAGAGAGTTGGCGATGTACAGTTATTAGCTGGTTACTTTGTTGAACAAACTCGGCGAAAGCTAGGTATTGCTCAGTTAAAAATTACTGAGCAGGCGGTTGCTCATTTAACACAATATAACTGGCCTGGTAATGTGCGCGAACTAGAGCATGTAGTCAGCAGGGCAACCCTAAAAGCGCGAGCACGACAGCGTGATAAAGCGATAATCTCAATTGATAAAATCGATTGCGGAACACTTAATGCGGTTGGCGTAGAGTTGCCGATAGAGCTTATTGGTGAAAGTGGACTCTCATCAATTGCTGAACAGCAGGTTAACTTGAATTTAAAAGTAGAAACAGAGAGTTTTCAAAAACAATTAATTAGCCGAATACTTAAAGAAGAAGAGGGTAATTGGGCCGCTGCTGCAAGGCGGCTATCTACCGACCGTGCTAATTTAAACCGTATTGCCAAACGTTTGAATATTAAAGTGGTGAAGTCCATTATTTAAGTCACTTCTTTTAGTAACCTGAAGTCTGGATGACTGACTTTGATATCACTTGTCGTTTTTAGGTAACTATTGGCAGTAGGTACTCTAAACTTCGTTAAGATCATACCTCGATTTAATACAGCTTCTAATTTGCCGTCGAGAAAGATAGCGATAGCTGATAATCCGAGTGTTATTAATGGCACATAAATAATCGAGCTGACAATATCTCCGTTACTATAAATATTTATTACCGTAGGTATACTCAGCATTAGTAGGGTAATTATTCGATAAATCACCATGATTTTTGAACTAAACATTATTTTATCCTTGGTTTGACCGTTTGGATAATGTTAGTGGTATAGCGCAATGGTTACAAAAGGATAATATTCACTGTATAGATGAATTAAAGTAACCCATAAGGTATATACCCGTTACCAATCAAAGTGCAGGATTTCAGTGGGAATTAAAATGGCTTTAGGCAAGGTAGATAATTTAAGCATAGTTATTCTATGGTTTGATTATTTAACGCGGTATAAAGTCATTTGAAACCCATCGAAGAAGCGTTTGAGCAACATCACTTCGTCGTTGCTGTTAATTATAATGACGCTACATGGATGTAGCTTATTCGAGAATGCAGGAGCAATTCTCCTGAATAACCATTATTTCATCACAGCGCCTTGAATTGAAATTGCTCAAGCACTCTGAAACATGCATCTTGAATGGTAACGGGTATAAGATTAAATGGGCTTAAGATTAGGTGACTTCGTTAACCAGTCAAGAAAGCAGTGAATATCATTTCGATTTTGATCTTCTTCACGATATACCGCATAGAGTGACTGGTCAAAATTCGTTGATTTTTCGAACGGTAACACCAATAAATTGCGTTCTATTAACGCATGTTCAATTGGCATTATTGCCAGTGCCAACCCCAGTCCCTGCTCTGCGGCTTGTAGAGAAGCATCATAATTACCAAAGGTTAATTTATGCTGATATTGCATTTCAGGCAGCTGCATCGCTCCCGCCCAAGTACGCCAAATATTATTCATATTAGCAAGGTCGATAAGGGGAACTTGGCTAATTTGTTCAGGTGAAGTGAGTTTATGTTTTTTGGCGAACTCTGCAGAGCATACAGCATGGGCTGTAAGGTTAAGTAATTTTTTAACCACAACACCCGGCCAATCACCCTTTCCCATACGTATAGCTAGATCACAGTCATCATAACGTAAGTCAGTTAAATTCATCCCTGTTTCAATACGAATGTCGATAGTAGGATGCTGTTGCTGAAAATCACTTAATGTAGGGATAATGACATTACTTGCCATCGTCGTAAAAGTAGATATTTTAAGTGATGGTGAAGAGAACTTATTACTAACAATTTTTGTGCCTTGTTCAAGCTTATTTATACCCTGCTGTACATAGTGTAAATATACTTTACCTGCAGCATTTAATGCGACACCACGACTTTTTCTCTGAAATAACTCAAAACCTAAAAAAGCTTCTAACGCTTTAATTTGATGACTTACCGCTGAGGGTGTTATAAATAATTCAGCCGCAGCCTGCTTGAAATTTTCATGGCGCGCAGCAGCTTCGAAAATTCCAAAAAGGTGTAAAGCAGGCAACTTGTTTGACATGATTGTATTAACTTGCAGTGAGGTAACGATAACAACAATGATAAGTGATCATTTGTATAATTAATAGGTGAATAAAATTAATCATTACCTTTGTACTTTACTGTAATCAAAACTATTATTTTACAGGGGTTAAGTAGGGATAGTTTAGGGTATTACTTTTTATTTTGAAGAACACCCTTGATTTTTATCACTTTTCCGGTCAGTAGAAAATTGTTTTGCTACTGACCTCAAATACTCGATTTTTATGACGGGATGATAGAATTAGTTCAATTTAGGTTGTGAATTTACTTTGCCAATATGGTTAACACGGCGCTGTTCATCGCTTGTGTTGCGGTAGCAATGACTTTTTCAGCATCAGGCGCCCAAAATGGGCTATGCAATGAAGGTAAGCCTTCACCTGTTTCTTGGGCTGATTGCCATTTATCATGTGGCACACCACCAACCCAAAATATCATACTTTTAATGCTAGTATCTGCACGATAGTAACGGCCAAAATCTTCACCTGCCATTACCGCAGGCACTTCAATCACGCGATCTTTACCAAGTTCAGTGACAAATAAGCTAGCCATTTTTTTGGTAAATTCAGGTTCGTTATAAGTGGCTGGGGTAAATTCATCTTTGACGGTAACTACCGGTAGTAATTTTTCAGGTAAACCCATAGCGATACCTTCACCTTTGGCTATTCTAGCAATACCATCGAGTAAGGTTTGACGCGTTTCATCTGAGTAACTGCGCACGGTTAATAACAATAACGCCTGATCAGAAATGATATTGTGTTTCGTACCTGATTGAAAACTGCCGACAGTGACAACAGCAGGGTCTTGAGGATCTAATTCTCGACTAACTAATGTTTGCAAGGCACCAACAATGCGTGCGCCCAATACAATAGGATCTTTAGTTGCGTGTGGGTAGGCACCATGACCACCAACGCCTTTAACAAGGATATTTACGCTATCAACATTAGCAAAAGTATAACCAGGAGTATAACCAATTACGCCCGCCTTTAAGCTGGCAGAATTATGAAAAGCTAAGGCATAATCAGGTTTTGGGAAACGTTTATATAAGCCGTCCGCTATCATGTCTTTTGCACCACGACCACGTTCTTCAGCAGGTTGTAATATCATCACTAAAGTACCTGACCAATTTGCTTTATTTTCACTGAGTAACTTTGCGGCACCAACCCAGCTACTCATATGGGTATCATGTGCGCAAGCATGCATTACATGGGCTTGTTGGCCTTCTTCAGTCGTGGTGGTGACCTTGGAAGCAAATGCTAATCCGGTTTGCTCTTTTACGGGCAAGGCATCCATATCAGCACGAATCAATACTGTTGGGCCTTTACCGTTTTTTAATACCGCAACAACACCTGTGCCACCTACTTTTTCAGTGACTTCAAAACCTAATTCTCGGGCTGTTTTAGCTAACTTTTTAGCGGTGTTAAATTCTACGCTAGAGAGTTCAGGTGTTTGGTGCAAATCTTTATATATCGCCATCAACTCAGGCATAGCCGCTTTAACTAATTTTGTATTATCCTGTGCAGCATAGGTTAATGTGCTGCTAGCGAGGCATAAAATAGAGGTTATAAATACTATAGTTTTCATTGTATTACTCGATTGACAATTGAAAAACCATTTTAGCTTAATGGGCTAAGGGGTTCAAATAGGATTATTACGAAATTTCTGGCTCTATCTGTAAGTAAACCTAAACTGTGAACTAAGTATTGCTAGTGAGTAGATTATGTGAAATAAACTCAGCAACTGAGTCAGCGGTAACATTTTTAAGCTCAATATTGTTAAGTTTAGATTTTGCTAAGGGTAAAGCTGCGGCAATAAATGGTAGATCTTTACACAAGATCTTAAGGGACTCTATTATGACTGTTAATCTAAAGTAGGGCGCTACATCAAAGGCGCTATAAAAGACGAGATGATGACTTTCCATGACATATTGACTGGCTATAGCATAACAATGACCTTGAGTACGTGAAGCAAGAAAGGTCGGGTATGCGTTGATAATAAAACTAGTTAATAACGCTAAACCTTGTTCTTTCTCTTTAATGTTAATGACTATGAGGCTGTGGTCTGTATCAAACACCTCAGCTATTCTATTTTGATGCAGTTCTGGGTGTTGGCCTTGGTCTTGCTGCTGTATTAATAGCTGTTGAGCTCGCAATAATAAAGATGAAAAAAGTGTTGGTAAAGCACGGTGTTTATATTCACTTTGCGGATATTCATTCTCACTTAAATGTTCTGACAACGGTCTTAATAACAGGTTTGCAACAGGCAATAACGCTGTGGGTGTTTTTGTTTGCTGCTGCTTTATCTGTGCTTGTTTTTGCTGTAGCTGTTTTTGCAGCGGATAAGCCGTGCCTCTGCCTACAATGAATGTTGCATGTTCTGTTAAGCTCTGTGGCGGTTTTTTAGTTAAGTTTTTAGCTATGCTTTTAGTTAAGTTAGTCTCTAAGTCTCGCACGAGAGTTTGATAGTAATTAAATAAGCGAATAATCTCAGGTGAAAACTTATGAAGTTGTTTATCCTCTTCAACGCTCTTACCTTCAGGATGTTTTAAAATAAAGCTTATCAATACTTTAGATAAAACTGTTTCTGAGACATTTATAGGCGCAATAATATCGAGTGCAAACTGTTGGTTATTGTTTAGGTTGTATTGTGGTGAAATTAGCTGGGCGTCAAAGCTTTTAATTAAGTGATTTAAGTTTTTATGATTTGTTGAGAAATAGGCATAAAACTCAGAATGAATATACCACCGAACTAACTGCCTATTGTTACAAAAATCAGCTTTAGGTAGGACTTTAGGGCAATACGGTGTCCTGTTCTGGGTTGTATCATCAATGGATTCAAGTAGAGAAGCGACTAACGTTGGTTCAATATTTCCAGTAACCAAGTGCATCTTTTTTGCTTGGTAATATTGAGCATGATACCGTGTGATATCGGTAAAGGTTAACTGCGAGAGCAGTTCAATATCACCACCGTATTGATAGCATCGTTGAGCCGAAGTATCACTACGCGCAATGACACCTTGTTGGTCATCTTGTTGAGGAGTTAATTCACGGTTAATCACACCGTAACAATCGTCGTGGTAAATTTCCTGTGCTAAATCTTGTGCTTCGAATATAGGTGCTAATAGACCATTTAGTAAATAATTTAAGCCCAATAAACAGGTTTTCTGGCACTGACTGTGACAATGATAGTAGGTGACATTATAGTGGGTGGAGGCGTTAATGGCTAAGTCGGACAGTGCCGTAAGCTGAAATAAAGATTCAGGATGATTAAATGCCGCACTTCGACGAAAGATCAAATGTTCAACGGCGTGGCTAACACCACTGTCGTCTAGCGCAGGTGTGTTAACCACAATTAATGCACTAAAACCTTGCTCGTCATTAATATTATGATGTTGTAACCCGTTAGGGTGACGCTTAATTTGACTGGAAGGTGTCATAGTTTTATTTGAACAATATCAGCATCTTTAATGCTGCGCTTATTTACCCTTTCTAATAGCGGATTTTTTGGGTGTTTTGCTCGTTCAATAGCTTCTTGAATTAAATGATGATCGGGCGATTTACTGCACACAGGATCTGTTTTATCCATATCGCCTGTCATCATAAAGGCTTGGCATCGACAACCGCCAAAATCTTTCTCTTTTTCATCACAACTTTGACAAGGTTGAGGCATCCAGCTATCACCACGAAAACGATTAAAAGAGAAGTCTTGCTGCCAAATATCGCTGATAGATTTATCTTTTACATTAGGAAACTTTAGTGGCAACATTTTTGCGCTATGACATGGCAGCGCACTACCATCTGGCGCTATGGTTAAGAAGGTACTGCCCCATCCATTCATACACGCCTTAGGACGATCTTCAAAATAATCAGGTGTCACAAAAATAAATTGTGGCCCTTTACCTTGTTGCTTATCACGGAACTCATTGACGATTTTCTCTGCGTCTATCAGTTGTTGTTGTGAAGGTAATAAATGATCTCGATTATCATACGCCCAGCCATAATATTGCGCCGTAGCAAGCTCAACATAGTCGGCATTTAATTGGCAGCTTAAGCGCATGATATCTTCAACTTGGCTAATATTTTGTTTTGAAATAACAAAATTTAATACCATAGGATAACCCTGTGCTTTAACCGACTGCGCCATTTTAAATTTTTGCTCAAAGGCGTTACCGCGTCCTGCGATAATATCGTTCATTTCAGGATCTGCGCCTTGAAAACTAATTTGGATATGATCTAAGCCCGCTACTTTTAACTTGGCAATACGTTTTTCGGTTAAACCAATGCCCGAGGTAATCAAGTTAGTATAAAAGCCCAATTCTCTTGAGTGCTTAACCATCACTTCTAAGTCTTTGCGCAATAAAGGTTCTCCACCTGAAAAACCTAGTTGTACTGCGCCCATAGCACGTGCTTGTGTAAATACATCAAGCCATTGCTCAGTATTGAGCTCATCTTTTGTATCACCAAGCTCTGTTGGATTAGAGCAATAAGGACAATGCAAAGGACAATCGTAAGTGAGCTCAGCCAACAACCATAATGGAGGACCAACTTTTACTTGGGATTCATTATTCATAATAAAGCCATTTTTTATCATAGGCAGCAATTAAAAACTCATGCACATCGTCAGTTAAATCACCAGCATCAGGAAATTTTTTATTTAACATGTTGATTATGTCAGAAACTTTGTTTGTGCCATCAACCAGTTGCATGATTTCTCCAGCACTACCATTAAGTTTAACCATACCTTCAGGAAATAATAGTACATAACAATCTTGCGCTTGTTCCCATTGCAGTCGGAACATAGCGTTTAAACTTGGCGGCACGGACTGATTTATCATTTAAAAATTCTCTTATGGTAATTTGGCTCAGCTATTAAACTTTGGTAAGGCGCTCGGTCCTGTTGATATGCTAAGGTCATAGCATCAAGCATACTCCACAAAATATCTAATTTAAATTGGAGAATATTTAATGCCTCGTCTTGTGCTTGACGAGTAGTAAAGTGATCTAAGGTGATTTGCAGGCCATGATTAACATCGCGTCTTGCTTGAGATAAGCGCATTTGAAAATACTGTAAGCCTTGTGTTTCAATCCAAGGATAATTTATAGGCCAACTGTCTAGTCTACTTTGATGGATTTGAGGGGCAAACATTTCCGTCAGTGATGAACATGCAGCTTGCTGCCAGTTAGCACGGCGAGCAAAGTTTACATAGGCATCTACGGCGAATCGCACCCCAGGTAAAACAAATTTCTCATCCAGTAAGTCTTGTCTATCTAATCCTACCGCTTGGCCCAATTGTAACCAGGCTTCAATACCACCTAAGGTTTTGTCTTCTACACTGCCATCGTGATCTAATATGCGTTGGATCCATAAACGACGAGTTTCTATATCATGGCAATTAGCTAATATGGCGGCATCTTTAATAGGAATATTTACTTGGTAATAAAAACGGTTTGCCACCCAACCCTGAATTTGCTCAACACTACATTCACCTTGGTGCATGGCAATATGAAATGGGTGATGAATATGGTAAAGCTGCCCTTTAGCGCGGAGCATTTCTTCAAATTGCTCTCTTGTCCATGGTTGTTGCATAAATAAAGCGCCTCTTAGTATTAAGTGTTATACCCGCTCCACTTGAAGATGCGAGTTTCAGGGTGCCTGAGCGATTCATGATCAAGGCGCCTCTTTTTATTAAGGGTTGTTCCCTTAAAAATAGATGCAACGAAGCGCATGATTTGCTCAGACATCCCCAAAGGGCTGTTTTAGAAACGCTTTATGCTACGTTATTGATTTTGAGAAGGGAACAACCATTCTCTTCAATCAATGCCTTGCCTAAAGGCGTTTCTAATTCCAGCTGAATCCTGCATCTTCAAGTGGAACGGGTATATATCAATTGCATTCATTATCAGATCATTAAAGCAATTATATTGTTATTTCCATGCCATCTACGGCTATTTCAACACCGTTGTCCAACACAAATTGATGTTGTGCTGATTCTTCATTGAGAATTGGGTTGGTGTTATTAATATGGATTAAAATCTTTCGATCGATATCAAATTTATTGAGTAATGCGACAGTGCCAAAATCACCATTTACTGGCATATGGCCCATTTGGGATCCAAGTTTAGTACCAACGCCTTGTGCGATCATTTCATCGTCAAGCCAGAGTGTGCCATCGATTAATACGCAGCTAGCATCTGCCAATATCTCTTCAACTTCAGGTGTGCTTTCTACGATGCCCGGTAAATAAAAAAGGTATTTCCCACTCGTTTTATCAACAATTTTGAGGCCGATATTGTTACCAGCAACGACTTTGTCACGGTATTTAGAATAAGGAGGAGCATTCGACTCTATAGTCACGGGAACGAACTCGATATCTGCAACACCTTCAACACTAAAAGCATCACTCTGCTGATAACCAATAGGTTTAAATGATAGACCGCCGTGCCAGTGTTCAAGCATGTTAAATAACGGATATGCAGAAGTTAAATCTTCATAAACAACATGAGAACAATAAACATCAAGGGGTAAGCCTTCACGTAAGGTAATTAAGCCTGTGGTGTGATCAATTTGGCTATCGGTTAGAATGGCGCCACGAATATTAGTACCCCGTGCACCTTGCTCAGGCCATAATTGTGGGGATTGATTTATTTGCTGACGAATATCGGGTGAAGCATTAATGAGTGCCCAATTTTTACCGTCAGGACTGACAGCGATAGAAGACTGTGTACGCGGTGTAGCTTTTATGGTTCCGGCTCGTAATCCTTTACAATTAGCACAATGACAGTTCCACTGTGGAAAACCACCACCAGCAGCCGAACCAAGAATTAAAATTTGCATAAATTCCTTAAAAAACTATGAGAAATACCCTCAGAGGGAGAAGTTACCGAGGGTAATCGTATACCAATCTCACTAACTATTTGATCATTTCTACTGGTTAAAATAACCAACTACTTCATTATTTATTTAATAATTAGAAGAACTAGTTATTAAAATAAATGCCTTGTATTTAGCTATTTTTACTGCGTATAAAGTAGATAAACTAGTCAATGAAACTGGTATCATTCCTCAAAAGGCATTATCTGTTGCTGATATAAAGTGTTACTTCAAAACCTAAACGCATTTCTTCAAACTTTGGTTTAGTCCACATAGTCAATCCTCATTATTGTAAGTTAGTTGCTAGATCAATATAGATCGGCAGCCATTTGAAAGAAATCATACTTTAGAACGAACATTCTTAATATATAGGAGGGTTTTTGCTAGAGGTGAGGGGATAAGAGTTTAGAGAAACTGCGTGTAGCCTCAACTAAGGCGTCAATTATTAAAGGCTCATTAGCAAGATGGCCTGCTTGATCAATTACTGTTAATGTCGCCTGTGGACAGTGATATGCCAGTTGCCAGGCTTGCTCAACAGGGCAAACGAAATCAAAACGGCCTTGTATTATGTTTATTGGAATTTCATCGACTCGATTGATTTGCTCAAGAATAGGGCTTTGTTCAATGAAGCAACGGTTTATTGAGTAATGAAGCTGAATTATTGAGGGGTTTTTATTGATTGTATCGCCTTTACTAGCAGGGATACTTGGTTGTATATTTAGTATTGATGATTCCCATTGCTTTAAGCGATTATAAGCATTTCGACTTGTTTGCTCATCGCTATCAATTAACTGTTGGTAAATAGCTTTGAGCGGGTTTTGTTGCTGATTAAGAGGAAGTTCATCAACGAAAGCTTGCCATGCTTCAGGATATATTTGAGCAGCGCCTTTATTAGTGTATACCCAGTTAATATCTTGTGCACGACCTAGAAAAACGCCTCGTAAAATTATGCCTAATACTTGTTTAGGATACTGCTTTGCATAAACCAAACCTAAAGTAGCCCCCCAAGAACCACCAAAGACTAGCCATTGGCTAATGCCAAGATGTTTACGAATAGTATTGATATCTTCCACTAATGCTAGGGTGTTGTTTTCCTTTAGCTCACCTTGTGGTTTTGAGCGACCGCAGCCTCGTTGATCAAATAAAATAATATGATAAACAGCGGGGTCAAAATAACAGCGATGTTGTTCACGACAACCAGAGCCGGGTCCACCATGTAAAAAAACAACGGGTATTCCTTGTTCATTACCGCACTGTTCAATATAGAGTTGGTGAAGAGGACTAACTTTAAGATACTGTTGAGAAAATGGTTCAATTTCTGGATAAAGTGAATGTAACAAAGTAGGCCTCTTAACAAGTTTAGGGAAAATATATAAATGCTAAAAATAATAACAATTCAATAAGTTTACACTAGGCGAATGAAAGCGCAACACAATGACTTTACGTTGAATAATACCATTAATGTTCATAACACTTCTCTTTTTCGTAGACTAAATATCTATACCTAGATATGTACTCTATTGACTAATAGACCACATAAAAAAAGACCTTAACAAATAAATGTTAAGGTCTTTTTGCTAACTATTTAAAGTTTAATTAAGTATAAATATGAATTTATAAAGAATTAAGCTTTAGTAATTACGTAAACTAATTTCCACGTGTCTTTCCTTTAAACTAGGAACAGCAGACTTAGAAATTATGCTGATATATTTAGCGCATAAAAAAAGACCTTAACAAATAAATGTTAAGGTCTTTTTGCTAACTATAATAAAGTTAATTAAGTATAAATATTAATTTATAAAGAATTAAGCTTTAGTAATTACGTCAACTAATTTCCAGTTTTTAGACTTAGAAATTGGCGCAACTTCAGTAATAGTTACTAAGTCACCTTCGTTACATACGTTAGTTTCATCATGTGCTTTCAACTTAGTTGAACGCGTCATGTATTTACCGTACATAGGGTGCTTAACACGGCGCTCAATCAAAACAACGATAGACTTATCCATTTTGTTACTGACAACAACGCCTTGTAGTGTGCGGATTTTAGTTTCGCTCATTACTTACCTGCCTTTTCAGTGATGATAGTCTTAACACGTGCGATATTGCGACGTACGATTCTTAGCAAATGAGTTTGTGCTAATTGACCAGTACTTGCTTGCATGCGGTAGTTAAACTGCTCGCGAAGAAGTTCTAGTAATTCAGCATTTAGCTCTTCAATGCTTTTTGCTTTAAGTTCACTAACTTTCATTACAATGCCGTCCTAGTTACGAAGGTGGTTTTGAATGGTAGTTTAGAAGCGGCTAAAGCAAAAGCTTCACGCGCGATTTCTTCAGAAACACCTTCCATTTCATAAAGAACACGACCTGGAAGAATTTGGCAAACCCAATACTCAACTGAACCCTTACCTTTACCCATACGAACCTCAAGAGGTTTTTTAGTAATTGGCTTATCAGGGAATACGCGTATCCAGATTTTACCTTGACGTTTCACATGACGAGTCATGGCACGACGAGCGGCTTCAATTTGGCGTGCAGTCATACGACCACGTTCCATTGATTTCAAACCGAAAGTACCGAAGCTAACTGAACTACCTACGTGAGCAAGACCACGGTTGCGCAGTTTAAATTGCTTGCGGAATTTAGTACGTTTTGGTTGTAACATAACTTATTCCTCTACTTAGGCTTGCGGTTGGTTTTTCTTTTAGGTTTAGCCGCTGGTACTTCTGCCTGTAGAGGCATGTTACCAATGATTTCACCTTTGAAAATCCAAACTTTGATACCAATAACACCGTAAGTAGTGTTACCACGCGCAATTGCGTAGTCAATATCAGCACGTAAAGTATGTAAAGGTACACGACCCTCACGATACCATTCTGCACGTGCGATATCAGCGCCGCCTAAACGACCACTAACTTGTACTTTGATGCCTTTAGCGCCTAAACGCATTGCGTTTTGAACTGCACGCTTCATAGCGCGACGGAACATAACACGACGTTCTAATTGACTAGCAATGCTGTCTGCAACAAGCTGCGCATCCATTTCTGGCTTACGTACTTCAGCGATGTTGATTTGAGCAGGAACACCAGCAATTTTAGAAACGGCTAAACGTAGTTTCTCAACATCTTCGCCTTTCTTACCGATAACAACACCTGGACGAGCCGTGTGAATTGTTACGCGGATAGATTTAGCTGGACGTTCGATTACCACTTTAGAAAGTGATGCACGCTTAAGCTTTTCTTTTAAAAATTCGCGAACCTTATGATCGCCGTCTAAGTTGCTAGCAAAATCTTTGTTGCTTGCAAACCAAGTAGACGCGAAAGGTTTCGTGATACCTAAGCGAATACCGGTAGGATTAACTTTTTGACCCATACTAATATACTCCTAAGAATCAGACACAATCACAGTGATGTGACTAGTGCGCTTGATGATGCGATCGGCTCGGCCTTTCGCACGTGGCATAATACGTTTCATTGTTGGACCATCGTCAATCAAAATTGTTTTAACGAATAATTCATCAATGTCTGCACCTTCGTTATGCTCGGCATTCGCGATAGCAGAGTTAAGTACTTTTTTAACTAATTCAGCAGCTTTTTTGTTGCTGAAAGTTAAAATTTCAAGTGCTTTCTCTACATTAACGCCACGGATTTGATCCGCAACTAAACGCGCTTTCTGAGCAGAACCGCGGGCAAATTTATGTATAGCAATAGCTTGCATGTAACTTCCCCTTATTTCTTCGCTTTCTTATCAGCGACATGACCGCGATAAGTACGAGTTGGTGCAAATTCTCCTAATTTGTGACCGATCATTTCTTCGGTTACAAATACAGGGACGTGTTGACGGCCATTATGGACAGCGATGGTCAATCCGATCATTGTAGGAATGATCATTGAACGACGGGACCAAGTTTTAATTGGCTTTTTATTCCCGCTTTCCACCGCTTTCTCTACCTTCGTCAACAAGTGTAGGTCAATAAATGGACCTTTCTTGAGGGAACGTGGCATGGTGAATCCTTATATATTCAATTCTTCATGTGAACTTAGCAAGCTAAGTTCAGCAATCAGAATATTAATTAAATGTACTAATTACTTAGCACGACGACGTACGATAAATTTATCAGTACGCTTGTTCGAACGAGTCTTGTAACCCTTAGTTGGTACGCCCCAAGGGGATACCGGGTGACGACCGCCAGATGTTTTACCTTCACCACCACCATGTGGGTGATCAACTGGGTTCATAGCAACACCACGAACAGTTGGGCGAACACCGCGCCATCTTGAAGCACCAGCTTTACCCAAAGAGCGAAGCATGTGTTCAGAATTGCCGATTTCACCTAAAGTAGCACGACAATCAGACTCTATTTTACGCATTTCGCCAGAGCGAAGACGTAAAGTAACGTAAGCACCATCTTTCGCAACTAATTGTGCGTAAGTTCCGGCTGCACGTGCGATTTGAGCACCTTTGCCTGGCTTAAGTTCGATTGCGTGAATAACACTACCTAACGGTATGTTACGTAGTGGCATTGTATTACCAGGTTTGATCGGAGCACCAACACCAGACAGGATACTATCACCAGCTGATAAGCCTTTAGGGGCTAAGATGTAACGACGTTCACCATCGGCATACAATACTAATGCGATGTTAGCGCTTCGGTTTGGATCGTATTCTAAACGTTCAACTTTGGCTGGAATGCCATCTTTAAGACGTTTAAAATCAACTATACGATAATGTTGCTTATGACCACCACCAATGTGACGAACCGTAATGCGACCATTATTGTTACGACCACCAGACTTAGACTTAGTGTCTAATAATGGTGCATAAGGCTTACCTGTATGAAGCTCTTTGTTTACCACTTTAACTAGGTGACGACGACCCGGAGAAGTAGGTTTACATTTTACTATAGCCATTTTAACTGCTCCTTATGATTCCGCGCCAACGAAGTCGATGTCACTACCTTCTGCAAGAGTAACGTAGGCTTTTTTCCAGTCGTTACGACGACCAAAACGAGCACCGGTACGTTTTACTTTACCCTTAACATTAAGTGTATTAACACCTTCAACTGTAACTTCAAAAAGTTTCTCAACTGCCGCTTTAATTTCAGCTTTAGTTGCATCTGTAGCTACTTTGAAAACAACAGTGTTGTTTGCTTCAGCAGCTGTAGTTGCTTTTTCAGAGATATTCGGTGCTAAAAGCACTTTCAACAAACGTTCTTCGTTTATCATGCTAAAATCCCCTCAATTTCTTTAACTGCATCAGCAGTGATTAAAACTTTTTCGAAACCAACTAAGCTTACAGGGTCAATTGCTGCAACATCACGAACGTCAACTTTATATAAGTTGCGTGCTGATAAGAACAAGTTCTCGTCAACTTCTTTCGTTACAATCAATACGTCTTTAAGCTCTAAGCCTTTAAGCTTAGCAACTAATTCTTTAGTTTTAGGTGTTTCTACCGAAAAGTTCTCTACCACAACTAGACGTTCTTGACGAACTAGTTCAGATAGGATGCTAGCAATAGCACCACGATACATTTTACGGTTAACTTTTTGGCTGTGATCCTGAGGTTTAGCAGCGAATGTTACGCCACCTGTACGCCAGATTGGACCACGGGTAGTACCAGCACGTGCACGGCCAGTACCTTTTTGACGCCATGGTTTTGCACCACCGCCGCTAACTTCTGAACGAGTTTTCTGAGCACGAGTACCTTGACGAGCACCAGCTGCATATGCAACTACTACTTGGTGTACTAACGCTTCATTAAACTCACGTCCAAAAGTTGCTTCAGATACTTCAAGAGCACCAGATGCGTCTTTTAATGATAATTCCATCATAAAATCTCCTGGACTAAGCTTTAACAGCTGGTTTGATGATTACATTGCCATTGATAGCACCCGGAACTGCGCCTTTAATAAGCAACAAGTTACGTTCAGCATCAACGCGAACCAATTCAAGGTTTTGTGTAGTACAACGCACAGCACCCATATGACCAGACATTTTTTTGCCTTTAAATACACGACCTGGTGTTTGACATTGACCTAACGAACCGTTAGATCTATGTGATAACGAAACACCATGCGTTGCATGTTGCATAGTAAAGTTCCAGCGTTTAATACCGCCTTGGAAACCTTTACCTTTCGATGTACCAGTAACGTCTACTAATTTAGTGTCATTGAATACTTCAACAGTGATTTCACTGCCAGCTTCGATGTCACTACCTTCATTTTCGTTTAAACGGAATTCCCACAAGCCGCGGCCTGCTTCTATTCCTGCTTTAGCGAAATGTCCAGCAGCAGGTTTAGTTACACGGCTTGCTTTACGCTTGCCCGTAGTAACTTGTAGTGCTGAATAACCATCGTTGTCTACAGTTTTAACCTGAGCAACACGGTTTGCTTCAACTTCGATAACAGTAACAGGGGTAGAAACACCATCTTCTGTGAAGACACGAGTCATACCCACTTTACGTCCAACTAGACCTATAGTCATTGTTAAAACTCCCCTTAGCCCAAGCTGATTTGAACATCAACACCAGCTGCAAGATCTAAACGCATTAATGCGTCTACAGTCTTTTCAGTTGGCTCAACGATATCAATCATGCGTTTATGAGTACGAATTTCGTACTGATCTCGCGCATCTTTGTTAACGTGTGGAGAAGTCAAGATAGTGTAACGTTCTTTGCGAGTAGGAAGTGGAATTGGACCACGAACCTGTGCGCCAGTACGTTTTGCAGTATCAACGATTTCTGCTGTAGATTGATCAATCAAACGATGATCGAACGCTTTCAAACGAATGCGAATTCTTTGATTTGACATGAAGACAAATCCCCTTTTTTAAAGAACAAAAAAATACATCCCTCTGCTTCCTTGTGTGCCGGAAGGGGGTGTATTAACTAATAAACATTCAACTCAAAATTAGAGCTGCTGTGAAACGAATAGAAACTTAATTCTTATTCATTTAGTGCTATAAGCGTTACTTAACCATAAAGGTTTTAGTAATAATCTTTAGCATAACACACTCAATTTGGCTGAATGCGAGCGCGTATTATACAAGGAATTTTGTCGTGTGCAAGTTATTTATAGCTGATTATAGAATTGCTACTTTTACTAGCAGAAACTTGCCAATAATAGGCATGTGCAGTGATATATGGAGGGAGAAAAATAAGATTAGAGGGTTAAATTAAATAGAGCAAACAGGGGTTGTCGGTCTTTAATTTAGTAGGTTTATATAAAGCAGAGTAATGTTAATTTTAACAAAGCTAGGTTTGGCAACCAACAATACCTTGGAAGCTAGCTTTGTGCCAAGCTCATGCGTTTGGCATGTAAAAAGGATAAAGTGGTTAGCTATAATAGAGTAGCGTTAAGTAAGGACTTATATACCCGTTACCATTCAAAGTGCAGAATTTCAGTGGGTACTAAAATCATTTTAGGCAAGGCAAGTACTTTAAGCATAGTCATTCTATTATTTGATTATTTAACGCGGTATAAAGTTATTATAAACCCATCGAAGAAGCGTTTGAGCAACATCACTTCATCGTTGCTGTGATTTATAATGACGCTACATGGATGGTGTTATTTGAGAATGCAGGAGCAATTCTCCTGAATATCCATTATTTCATCACAGCGCCTTGAATTGAAATTGCTCAATCACTCTGAAACATGCATATTTATTGGTAACGGGTATACATGAGCAAAGTCGTGTGAGATATAAGTTCGATAATTTTGTCACGTATTCCATATTAGTGATAAAAGTGCAATCTGATTAATCAACTATATAAACAGCCATGGCTTATATAGTAGGTGTGTTTATGTATGGTTGAACTACTGTTCATTTAATAAATTTCTGCCGGCCACAATTGGATAGAATTTTCATTTCTTCCTGATATTGAGATTTACTGAGAAAAACTTTTTAAACTATTCTTTTGCTATATATAAGCAGAAGCTCAATTTTAGACTAATAAACCGAACCGAATTAATAATTATTTATCAATTTTCTATGGATTTGTTTTTGTTAATGGTATACTCGCGCGCAAATTTTCAACAATTCTGCTTTCATTCTTTCTTATATATAGAAGATAAAGTGGGATAGACCTTAAACTAAGTAGAGTAAAGTAATGGCAGATTTATCCAAATACAGAAACATTGGTATATTCGCTCACGTTGATGCGGGTAAAACCACAACAACTGAACGTATCCTTAAACTAACCGGCCAGATCCATAAAACTGGTGAAGTACATGACGGTGAGTCTACGACTGACTTCATGGAACAAGAAGCTGAGCGCGGTATTACCATCCAGTCTGCTGCGGTAAGCTGTTTTTGGAACGATCACCGTTTCAACGTTATCGATACTCCTGGTCACGTTGATTTCACTGTAGAAGTTTACCGTTCACTTAAAGTACTTGATGGTGGTGTTGGTGTATTCTGTGGTTCTGGTGGTGTTGAACCACAATCAGAAACTAACTGGCGTTACGCGAACGACTCAGAAGTTGCTCGTATCATCATGGTTAACAAACTTGACCGTTTAGGTGCTGATTTCTACCGTGTTTGTAAGCAAGTTAAAGATGTTTTAGGTGCTAACCCACTTATTATGACTTTGCCAATTGGTACTGAAGATGAGTTCGTTGGTGTTGTTGACCTACTTTCTGAAAAAGCTTACATCTGGGATGACACAGGTCTTCCAGAAAACTACGAAATCACAGATATTCCAGCTGATATGGTAGAACAAGCTGCTGAGTACCGCGTAAAGTTAATTGAAACAGCTTTAGAAGTTGATGAAGACATGTTGATGGAGTTCTTAGAAGGGGAAATGGTTCCTACTATAGAGCAAATCAAAGCGTGTATCCGTGCTGGTACTCGTGACATGACTTTCTTCCCAACTTACGGTGCATCTGCATTTAAAAACAAAGGTATTCAATTAATCCTTGATGCTGTTGTTGATTACTTGCCTTCACCTACAGATGTTGATCCACAACCACTTACTGATGAAGAAGGAGAGCCTAATGGTGAATACGCAATTGTTTCTGCAGAAGAAACATTCAAAGCGTTAGCATTCAAAATCACTGATGACCGTTTTGGTACCTTAACTTTCGTACGTATCTATTCAGGTACGTTGAAGAAAGGCGATACCATTCTTAATGCTGCTACAGGTAAAACTGAGCGTGTTGGCCGTATGTGTGAAATGCAAGCGGATGACCGTAACGAACTTACCTCAGCACAAGCGGGTGATATCATCGCAATCGTTGGTATGAAAAGTAACGTTCAAACAGGTCACACATTATGTGATCCTAAGCACCCTATCATTCTAGAAGCGATGGTATTCCCTAAGCCGGTAATCTCTATCTCTGTAACACCAAAAGATAAAGGTTCAACTGAGAAAATGGGTCTTGCTATCGGTAAAATGGTTGCAGAAGATCCTACTTTTAAAGTTGAAACTGATATCGATTCAGGTGAAACAATTTTATCTGGTATGGGTGAGCTTCACTTAGACATCAAAGTAGATATTCTAAAACGTACTTACGGCGTTGAATTAGAAGTTGGTAAGCCACAAGTTGCCTACCGTGAAACAATCACAACAGCAATTGAAGATTCTTACACACATAAGAAACAATCTGGTGGTTCTGGTCAGTTCGGTAAAATTGATTACCGTATCAAGCCCGGCGAACCTGGTTCTGGTTTCGTATTCAGCTCTGTTGTTGTTGGTGGTAACGTTCCTAAAGAATTCTTCCCGGCAATCGAGAAAGGCTTCAAAGGCATGATGGATAACGGTGTTCTTGCTGGTTTCCCTGTACTTGACGTTGAAATTGAATTATACGATGGTGGCTTCCATGCTGTCGATTCATCTGCTGTTGCATTTGAATTAGCTGCTCGTGGCGCTTTCCGTCAATCAATTCCAAAAGCTGGCGCACAGTTAATCGAACCTATCATGAAAGTTGATGTGTTTACGCCTGATGATCACGTTGGTGATGTTATTGGTGATTTAAACCGTCGTCGTGGCATGATCGCAGGTCAAGAAGCAGGTGTTTCTGGCGTTCGTATTAAAGCTGACATCCCTCTTTCAGAAATGTTCGGTTACATCGGATCTCTACGTACAATGACATCAGGTCGTGGTCAATTCTCTATGGAATTCTCTCACTATATGCCTTGTCCTAATAACGTAGCTGAAACAGTAATTGCTGAAGTTAAAGCAGCTAAAATTGCTAAAGATGCAGCTAGAAAATAGAAAATAATTAATCTTTAATTATTTTTGATATAAAGGATGCTTCGGCATCCTTTTTTATTGCCTGTGATATGCCGTGCAGGCCTTTATATCAAAGGTCTTGGTTGAAGTACCTAAAAGATTAAAGCAAAAAATACCCGTAAAATACCCCCTATTTAATAAATAACGCTAAAAACATATCTAACTAAAAAGTGCACTCGCATCCGCTCACAAGTACGGAAGTGCAAAAGAGACTAGGAGATTAGAACTTAACGATATCTGATAGCAATGATACGTGATTATCCTATTATCTCAGTTTTATCAGCAGCGACTTAATAAGCATTGTAAAATTCGTAGTGCGGCAGGAGCTCGTGGCGTAACTGTGTATCATGATATTGCATACTTATGAAGTGTAATGAAAACAGCACTCCCTACTTTTTATGTATCAGTAAATGGAAAAATACTTGAAGATGATGTACCTGTATTAATTGATATGAAGCTTGTCGGTAAAAGCCAAAAGAGAACACGCAGACCTACTGACAATGAATTAGAAAAACTGATAAAACCTTCTTTTTAATTCTACATCAGTAACTGCTGGTTTTCAGGGTGTAAGAACGGCTTTAGGGGTAACTTGACCTCAGATATCATTATTTAAGGAGGAAAAGCGGATCTAGGTTATTTGATAAAGGCTACAGCATAGAAGAAGTAGCCCAAGTAACAGGACACAGAAATTTGAAGATATTATGGCAAGTCTATATTCAATTTTTCCTTCATAAGCAGCATGATAAATTCAAAAATTGAATGTTTTTGACTAATCTATTGAGGGAATAAAGTCTTCTTGTTCTAATATTTTTATCAAACAACGCATTAGAGAGTTGTTAACAAAATTAACATGATAAGTCCTTCCATTTTCAGTAAAGGGTTTTATTAATCCAGCTTCTTTCATTTTTGAAAGTTGATGGGTTTTCTGTCTTGATGTCAGGTCTTTAAAAGCAGATTCAAGCTCATTAGCATTGAATTTTTGAAGCTTGATCCCTTCTAGCAAAACATCAGCCTCAAGCTTATTTAAGTATCCTCGTTCAACTGATAATTGTATTGTAGGGTGTAGTATTTTTTTATGAAGATAACCAAAATCTAATAATTTATTAACTTTAGATATCTCATCAACAATTCCCTTTAATACATATTCACACCAATTTAATAAAGATGTGTCATCACCTTTATCTGCTTCAGATAATCGTTCGTAGTATAAATTCCTATCGTTACAAAATACAGCTGTAGGATTTAGCAACTTACCTTCTTGAACATTAAAGCCATACTTAATAAGCATTGCATAGGTTAACAATCGCACTACACGGCCATTTCCGTTACCAAAAGGATGAATCCATGTAAACCTGTGATGTGCGATGGCTGTTTTAAGTAATTCATGTCTATCAGGGTCTGCATTATTGATAAAACCAACAAGTTCATCCATATATCCTTGGACACGATAAGCTTCAGGAGGGATGTGTTCAGCCTTAGATATTTGTACATTCCATGTACGATAAGCTCCAGGAGTTTTATCGCCTTCTTCCGTTAGCCCATCAACAGCTAAATGATGCAATTCCCTAATAAAAGTATGCGTAATTTCTGTGCCCTTAGAAATACTTTTTTCAATGTAATCCATAGCCTTTTCAACATTTGCTATTTCTGAAAAGCTTTCTGTATTTTTGGGCTTGTTTTCGATTTTTTGTTCAATATACTCAGAAATAGTTGTGCGATTACCCTCAATTCTTGCCGAGCCGACACTTTCAAGGATGTGAAAAATATTTTTAAGCTGGAAAAACATCCAAGGAGCGGTTGTACCGCTAAGGTTCATACGCCTGAGATGATTTAATTCCATTAAAGTATCAGTCAATGAAGAATCAAAAATTGGACTGACTAGTCTAAGATTGAAGTCTTTAAATGATGCATCCATACTTTACTTTACCTTATGATTAGGTTTGAGTAGTTAGTAACTACATAGTGTATTAGTTTCTAACTACATTGTTAGCTAGTAACTACATAGTGTATTAGTTTCTAACTACATTGTTAGCTAGTAACTACATAGTGTATTAGTTTCTAACTACATTGTTAGCTAGTAACTACATAGTGTATTAATTCCTAACTACATTGTTAGTTAGTAACTACATAGTGTATTAGTTCCTAACTACATTGTTAGCTAGTAACTACATAGTGCATTAGTTCCTAACTACATTGTTAGTTAGTAACTACATAGTGTATTAGTTTCTAACTACATTGTAAGCTAGTTCCTAACTACATAGTGTATTAGTTCCTAACTACATAGTGTATTAGTTCCTAACTACATTGTAAGTTAGTTCGTAACTACATAGTGTATTAGTTCTCAACTACATTGTAAGTTAGTTCGTAACTACATAGTGTATTAGTTCTCAACTACATTGTAAGTTAGTTCGTAACTACATTGTAAGTTAGTTCCTAACTACATTGTAAGTTAGTTCCTAACTACATAGTGTATTAGTTCCTAACTACATTGTTAGCTAGTTCGTAACTACATAGTGTATTAGTTCTCAACTACATTGTAAGTTAGTTCGTAACTACATAGTGTATTAGTTCTCAACTACATTGTTAGCTAGTTCGTAACTACATAGTGCATTAGTTCTCAACTACATTGTAAGTTAGTTCTTAACTACGTAGTAAACTCCTAGATCGTTCTTTAGAAACTTATTCATAAAAATGCAAAAGTTAAAATAACTACAACGACTAAAAGTAAAGGAATTGTGTGAAGCCGTATTTTGGTGGTATCTACCCCCGTAATACATAATGAGAGCTAGCGCACTCGCTACGCGAAGAAGTAATGAAGTGACTAAATATTAAATGAATCGCTGCGCTCGTTTAGTGCAGTTTGTTTTTTTCTTAACGCTTCGCTAAAAAAGAACAAACCTAAAACTGACAAATCGCTGTAGGCTTTGGTATATAACGCTTACAGAGGCACTCCGAAAAAACTTTACCCCCGTATTACTAAACGGGAGTAAAATCTTTCATTTCCTCCCAACGCTCAATTCCTCTTCCTCGTTGCTCAGGCTTCGCCCTCGTCCTCGTCATCATCGCTCAGGGTCGTCAATTGAAAGCTCATTGGCCTAAAATAATTGCAGTAGTCATTAAGTAAAAGAAAAGAGAAAGTTCAAAAGAAGGTTTAGCAGGAACGCGGATTAAGATTTTTATGTGTTGAACAACTGGAGAACGCGAGCAACGGTTTCCCCAGTTGCTCTATCTCTAATAAAACTACGTTTTATGTTACGCTCCGCTTCATGCTTCGCATAAGGTTTATTCTTTAGGTATAGGCATTTGATTATAGGCGTGAGTAATAATTTGGTTCAAATCATGACCAGAAGCTAACATCTGATTATAAAGCGCTGAGGCTTGCGGTGTAAGCGTTGTATTAACCGTCACTAACTTACTCGCTTTCTTTTTATCCCTAGCCTTTTTAGCTCTTTGTGCCCCTGTTAAAGCATTAGCCAATTTAGGGCGACCAATTTTTTTAGGTATGTCATTAAGCTGCAATTGAATCTCTTTAGTGTTACGCGAAACGATAATAGTATCACAAGTGCTCTCAATTGATAAATCATCGTCTTTCTTTTGCGCTTCAGTAAATTCTACCTGTTCAACTTCAAGTGACTTAATAGTATTTTCAAGCGTAGAACGCGCACGAATGATATTAACTGATGCAACATCTTTTCTCTTAGCATCAAGAACAAGCTGTATCAGCTCACCATGAACCGTATCAAAATCAATAAAGCCATTAAGGTTCAAATCATCAAACAAAGACTTAATTTGATACAAAGGCATACCATTTAATAGCGATTTATCTGCTAAATGAACTATGTTTAATATTTCTTGTAGCTCTTTGATGTTGTTCATATCATCCCTCTTAGTTAGTAAGATAATTATATGTTACGCGTAACACCAAGTAAAGGTTTATGTTACGTGTAACGATAAATGAATCAACTAAAGTAATGACAACTCAACAGGGCTATTACCCCTGACTTCTTGAAATGGCTCACTCGGTTTAGTTGGCTCACAATACACATAGTTACTGTGATTATTTGACCTTAATTCAACTAAACAGTCTGAGCTAAAGAAAATCTTATAACCCATCGCTATTAACGATTCAGAGCCAACATTTAACACTTCATCATTAATATAAGCAGTGAAGACATAATCACGAGTAACACGATGCTTATTAAAATAAACCGTATTAACCGCATTGATATACATCTTGGTCGCACCGAACGGCAGCGCTACAAAATTATTAGGCGCAGTAACAGTCGAAACGCTAGCACGACGAAAAGAAAAAGGATTAATCTCCCCATCACTTTTTTGAGTAGGACGAACGGAAACATTAGCAACTTGAGCAGCAGCCGCTGAAGCTTTCGGACTTTGTGAAATCGCATTAGGTAAACTATTCGCCAACGGTTCATCAACTTCAATGCTTTCATCGTCGAAGAAAAAGAAAACCATATACACAAGATAGGCAACCACAAAGGCGAAGCCAACAATAACACTAGGAGTAATAGGCGACTGACCAGCGCCCGACTTAGTAGATTTTCCTGTTGCTGTGGACTTATAAAGTTTGAAAACATCGAGCGGCACCTTTTTGAACGTGACAATATCGTTTTTACCAACAGAAATTCCGTTAGTTTTGGGTAAATGTTCTAGAATTCTAGGACGTCTTTTATAATAGGGAATTGGGATCGCATCTTTTGACGAGTGGGCATAAGCCACCTCACAAACAGAACGGATAAACGATGATATTTCTTTAATGTCAGGCGTGGCCAATAAGATATCCCAGTTGTAATGCCGATGACGCATAAAGCATTCACGTAGCGTTCTTGGATATCGTAAGTAATTTCGTTCATCAAAAAGAGATTCACCAATATCATCCTGATAATCTTCAATGTTTACATTGGACTTAATTTTGCGTTGTTCTTCATGATAAATTTCCGAAAACTCTTGAGGCAATAAATCATCAAAAGCGCCCTCAGTCTTATAGTCATAATCAGAAGCCTTAAAAGACTTATCATTTGGGTAAATATCTTGTATTTCATCAAGAAAAATAAGCGAGCCAATCGGCAACCAATGAAAAAAATTCCGCATCAACAACATACCCGTATCATTACCAATACTTATTCGTAACAATCTAGCCGTACTAGGAAAAACCTCTTTTAACTCGCGCTGTATCTCCTCAAGCGTTTTGATGCCCTGCAAATTAGTCACAACTACACGACCAAGACGTAAAGCAGGAACAATTTCAAACCACATGGCCGTCGATGATTTGTAAGAACCAGGGGGACCATGAAAAACTTTAGTAGCCATGACTTAACCTCTTTGCATATAAAACAAAACGACAAATGAAAGAACAATCAAAAAAGATAAACGCGCAGACAAATATATAAATCTAATCATTAAAAACTCATCTGATAAACAAGGCGGGTAATAAGCGCCTCAATAAGTAAGCTAAGCGCATCAAAAAAACGCATATCTGAAGCCGCTTGTCGTAAATCAGGCGGAAGATTAGAAATTGCCGTATTAACAACCTCATTAATGTTAATCATTTGAATAAAAGATAAGGCGACCTCATGAGCAAAAACCAACGTTTCATACATAAGATAAAACTTTAAATAAAGTAAATAACTCGTTAGCCAAACAAAAAAATCACCTATTGCAGTAGGAATAATGACAGTAAAAAACTCATAAATACTCATGAAAAAGATTGTGGCAGTATCAAAAAAACCAGTAACACCCGTTTGAGGAGCAGCAAAAACATCAAAGGAAAAACAAGCTAATAAAACAAAAATCAATAATTTCATGATTTAATCCCTCCAAGTACAATCGTCAACGCACTAAGGGCAGCAAGAAAATAAACAACATTGCCAACACCGCCAAAATACTCAGAAAAACGAGCCAATGAAACATCATGAGAACCCCATTTACCTAAATCAAGATTATTAGCCTGATAGCCAGCACCAGAACCCGCAGAAAAATTAAACTTTGCTTTTACCTCATTAACAAACAATCTATTCTCAACACCGATAGAAGCTTTAAGGCCATCAGTAAGACCAGTTAATGTTTCATCACCGATAAACATAGTGTCATAAGCAGAAAATTCAGCGACACCAAAATCTGATTGATAAGTACCACCCAGTTCATCACCCAAACCATCAATTTTATCACCCAAACCATCAATACCAGTACCCAAACCATTAACCGCATCAACAATACCTGAATCATCAAAATCACTAGAACCAATACCATTAATTGCATCTACAATATTGCCATCATAAAAAGGAGAAGCATTATTAACAGCATCAATAATGCCGTTCGCAGATTCGCTAATCGTTCTTTGAATATCATCAGTTTTTTCAACAATTGTGCGATTAGTAGTATCAGTGGTAGACGCTAAATTTTCAGTATTATCATTGCGAGATTTAACAACTTCATTTATTAATTTATCACCCTGCAAAGAGGACATACTTGAAGAAGAATCAGAAGAAGAGCCGTCAGGCTCATAATCAATATCATTTTCTGTATCAGGGTCAGTAGTCGTATTACTTGGAGAGCCAACATCAGAGCCAGAGCCACCAGAGCCAAAATCTAAATCACTAGGAGCGTCTTTAACATCACAATAATTATTAGCTAAGCTTGGAATACATTGTTCTTGTGCAGGAGTTCCATCATTACACGTCCCAGTACAAGACGTTGTACCGTCACCATTATCAGTATAATTAGAGGAAGCCATATCAAGATTATTAGCACACTGCTGTATAATTTTATCCCTGCATTGCTCAGCTGGTTCTTTGGGCGTATCAGAGCAACTATGAGTAAAATTATCAGCCTGTGGAGTACCGATATATTGAAAATCAGTTAATAACTTAGATTCACCCTGACAGATGTTATTCGCATAAAAGAAACACTCTTCTCTATCAGAGCAAATAAGTCCGTCATCAACAAAACTCGCTC
This sequence comes from Colwellia sp. Bg11-28, assembly GCF_002836245.1. NCBI lineage: Bacteria > Pseudomonadati > Pseudomonadota > Gammaproteobacteria > Alteromonadales > Colwelliaceae > Colwellia > Colwellia sp. Bg11-28. The sequence goes on along the minus strand of NZ_PJBA01000008.1, from coordinate 6,829 downwards.
TAAAAACAACACTAACAACAGCAGCATAATTATTATATTTTCGATAATAAACCGTAACAGTAGAAACATTACCAGAAACAGAAACACCTGATTGATTGCTTTTATTAAAATCATTACCACCCGTAACACTGCTATTAACAGTTGCAGGAAGAGCGCCAAGACATTCCTCTATATTAGAGCCACAAAGAGTTCCTGCAGGGACTAAAATCATCGAACTAAAAGACGCATTTTGACTAAGCCTATATTGCCCTGCATCTGAATAAAAACTAAAAAACATAAAAAGTAGAACAATATAACGCAACATAATAAGACCTAAATTTTAGGTAAAAAAAAGAGCTTCCTAAGAAGCCCTAATTCCGCTTGTAAATCCCTCGATACAGCAGTAATAAAGGCAACAAGCTAATAAAATGGTTGTGACCATCGCTTAACGACCGAACCAACCAAGCATTTTACCAACACCAAAACCAAGGATTGCTACACCAATAACACCCGCAATAACAGCGGTTACATTGCCACTACCTTCAGTCACTGCCGTACCAATTTGAGCCGTATAATCAGCCGCTTGAACAGCAGCAGAAGAGCCAGCAATTGCAGAAACAGCAGCTACAGTTTTAACTTTTTTTGTTTTTAAAAAACTAACTAATTTGTTCATGTTATAAACCTTATTTTATTTACCTAACCAGCGGGCAACACGCCCACCGAAATGTGATGTTAAAAAAGCCATAATTAGCGCTAATTCAACGATTGCGAACACTTCTACATCAAAAGCAAAAAGCAGATGTAGCGTTTCATTCATTTGTTGTAGTGAGCCACTTTGTAATTCAACGAATTCAGACTGACTCACCAAAACAAATTCTGTACAGTCAGTTTCTGCAACTATTTTTAAGTAACCTGTACCGTCATTAGCTGCACAAACCGACATAATTAATTAACCAGCCTTTTGTTGTTGAGCGGGTTCAATCACAAGCAGTACTGCTTTTGAATCAACGTAAACATTGCGGTAATCACCCACGTTCACAGGTAATTCAACCAAAGCACCGTGACTTTCTGAGAGCGTCTTAATGAAGAGCGCATCTTTTTCTTTTTCAGCGCTGATGCGCGCGGTTCTAATCATCTTTTGTTCTTGGTCAAAGCCATTAACAAAAGAGACTTCGATACCAATTTCGGTATAGCTGTTCTCTTGAGCTACACCGCCTTTATCGATATAACGGTTTTTAGTTAACTTCGTACCCACTAAAAGACCACGTAAAAAAATACCTGTTTGAATACTCATGTTTATCTCTCCAAAATAATTAAGTGTTTAAGCTGCTGCCGTTTGTGCTTGTTGTTGTAAAACCCACTCTTCAATAACAGAGGCTTTCAACCGTTTAGGCATTGACGAACGACAGTCGGGCTCTTCAATGTCTTTTACAAATTTCTCTACAATTTCACTATCTGATAACCCACAAATGACGCGCATCATGTTGATGGCTTTGCGAGTGCTGATAACTTGGTTTTCAACAATTTTTTCAATCGTCATGGTGGCTTGTTTAACCAATGTTTTGATTTTGCATTGCTCAACACTTAAAAAATTGAGTGCTGGGTAAGTGGCCGCAAGGTATTCACTCGGCTTTACCATGGCATCCAGTGGTATAACTCGTTGGCTAGAATGTAATTCAACTTCCCAACGTACCCACTTTGATTTCATATCACCAAGCTGTTTACCTTTTTCATAAATGCGTAAGAGCTTGCCCGATTCACGTGAGCCGATATAAAGCGTTTTCCCTTTACTTGGAATGAAACCAAAGGTTTTCTTAGCGGTTGATTTAGTGGACTCGTTACTGATTTCTTTTAAGTCTTTAAAATTCTCTTTCAGCATTTTTTCGGTTAAATGCCCAGACTCAACATACATATAACAAGCAGGGCGGCCGCCAGAGTTAAACTGGCCTTTCTTGGCTTTAGTCAATGCGCGCTTAATAGAGTGCTTCCCTGCGTAATCGTCATGCGCTAAATCAATACGCGTAATTTTCAAAGCGGGTATGTTTTTGATTTCGTCATAAAGGCGTTTCATATCCAAAGCGTTACAACCTGTTCCCATGAACGACACGTAACAACCAAGGTTTTTACCACCCCAACAAATAACACCCGCTTGTTCGCCATCAGCGTACAAAGTCGCTGAATAAGAATAATTAAAACGTCCTGTTGGATTATTCTTAACAGTCCAAATAAAGGTTTCCTGAGTGAAGACATTATTCAAACGACAAACAAAGCGTTCTACTTCGCCGCAACAAAGAACATCAAGTAAATCGACACCAATGTTGTCTAATAAGTTGTTTAATCGGTCACCATATTTAATGCCGGTATCGACTTCTAATTCGCCTTTTAACATGTCACGTAATTCATAACGTGCAGAAACTTCGTTGTCTGAAAGCGCGAGTGATTTAAGCGGTAAATCTTTATGTCTACGATTGTTATATTCACGCGTAATGGTGCTACAGGATTCTTTGTAACGACTCAAAATGGCTTCATATTCATGTGCGTTAAAGGCGTTAGTGCCTAACAGTTCTTTGTTTTTTGTGTTCTCAAGCTTTGCCAATTCACGGTTTAAGGCAGCATCTTTTGCCTTAACGATTAATTCGCTTTTGATACACGCGCCAATCTTTGCCATCTGCTTAATGTTTAATAATTCTTTGGGTGACCAAGTAAGTGATAGCGCATCAACTAAACAAGGGATTGTTGTTGGTTTAGTTTTCATCAAAAGCCCCTTGTCGTTGTAGTTCGTGATAGTTATTTTCATCAACTTCAATTAAGTTGAATTCGTGACCGTATACCGTTTGAAGAAATCCAATTAACGAGACTAAATTACAAAAGTGATGCACTTGGCCGTTGTGCTGTATAGCAACATCGCCCCAGTCTTCCCTTTGAAAATAGACGTTAGGATTATTCATGATTAAGCCGCTGCCTGTGCTTCTTGGCGGATAGCTTCTAGATTGATGAAAGTTTTTTCACGAGCTTTTAATTTTGATTTTATTGGTAATAAACCCTTGTGGATTTGTTGGCGAACGCTTACTTCTGTTTCGCCCTTAATGCGGGAATAGTCGGCTACACTAACGAAAGGCAAGCTTAAAAGGATTAAATCAGTTTTTAGTGATTCAAATTGGCTGTCTGTGAGTGTAATATTGCCTGTTAACATAATATCTCGCCTTTAGTGTCAATCCTTGTTACTTGGTGTAACTGACGAGATGATAAACTCACTCACAGTGACTTTCAATGCCTGTGAGTTACTTTTTTAGATGGTTTTAATTATGACTATGATTTCTAAAGATATTTTTTTTCGATTAATGAAAGAAAATAATGCTAAAACACTAAAAGAACTTTCAAATATGTATGGTTATAAAGATAACTGGGCAACAACAACCAGAAAACGTGAAGGAATACCGTTTGAAGCATGTGCAATGACATGTGAAAAATTTGGCGTTTCTATGGATTATTTATTATTTGGAGAAGAAAGTAATTCAATTGATATAAACGAGTTAAAAACGTCTATAACCGAGGGGATTTTTGCGATGATGCAAACTGATATGATCGTATTAAGCAAAGACGTCAAAATATCAACAATGGCCAATATAATAACGTCTGAGATTGTAGAAAATTGCGATATAAATATGAGTAAAAAAGTAAGAAAAGCTATTTAATAACCTTAAAAGTCCCTAAATCAATCACATTATCAACTGACTGTATTTCACTTTTATCAACTGTCAATTTTGCTTGTGCCTCCCAATCTCTAAGGTATTTGATTCTATAATCAGAATGAATATTTTTAATCTCAAAATAGCGTTTAATCAGCTCTTTTTCATGATAGACACTACTGGTTTTTTCAAACCTTAAAGCCTTAAAAACTGCAAAAAACACTATGAAGATAAGCGCCCAAAGTATGAATTCCATGTTATTTTCGTTCCGTAAGCAAATACACAAATGCTTAAAAAGTATAAAGTTAAAGTAAACACAGATTGCAAATTGATTAACCACATAATCGATTCATCCGTGTCATAAATAACAACCCTAACTCTATGAATTACTAAATAACTAATAGCAATTAAAAAATAAAAGCCATAAACAAATAATGTTGATTTCTCGTGCTTAATTTTTAAAGCCAAATGGATTATTAAAGAAAGAAAAACACAAAGTATACAACCAGCCGCACCAGCTAAGTAGAAGAAATAAAAACCAAGTGATGATTTTAAATACTGATTAAAAATACAAAATACTAAAGCCAAAGCAACAACAATTAAATTTGATTTATTATTTTCTTTATTCAAGAATGATAAAATAAAACAAACGAGATAAGCGCAAATATAAAATTTAGCTATAAAATGCGCAAACTCTAAAGGAATCATTAATTTTCTTTCTTTGGTCTATCTGGATGCCCTCCACCCTCACTAAAAAGGACTTGAGCCTCTGGCGAAATACTCAAAGTATCAGAAGAACTAACAACAGAATGTGCTGAGCTATCCTGTTCTGGCTTTGGCTCTGTTTTGAGGTTATGTTGATATTGGGTCGCTAACTGTCCGCTTTTTATTTCCATATTTATCCCTTAAACTTAAATTAAACGAAATTTGCGCGAATAATAAAATAATTTACAATACATTTACATTACAAGAGATTACAAAATTCAGCTTTCAAGTAAAAATAGCAATAAGGATATATAAAATGCTAAAAATATTAATAACAATCGGCTTATTAATAGTTTCAAATCAAACCTTTGCAAAATCAAAATGTGAACGGGAATGGAATGCGCTTAAGAATGTCCAATCTCAATTAAGGCATAAAAGTACTGAGTATTTAAGAGATAAAGAACGTAATAAACATAAAGAATATCAAAATTGCCGAAAGGGTAAGAATAAGAAATCAAAAAGTAATAAAACAAAAACTAACTATAAAACCTCAAAAAAAACAAATATACAAAATAGCCATATCAAATACCCAGATATTAAAAGCTATAGAACAAAAACCAAATACACTAACTTCAATTACTCAAAAAACTCTCTAAAGAAGCAAAAACCAAGAAAGAATCAATTTAGAGGTGAAAAGCTAGAAGCATGGTTAAGTCATTTCAAAACACCACAAGTATGTATGGCCCCTAAAGAAATGTCACAATTTGCAAAATGCGTAAGTTATAGAAAAGAAGAAAAAGAAAAATTCAATATAGAGTGGACAGCAAACCACAATAAAAACAATTTAAATGTACAGGGCGGTATTTGGAAAACTGATTCTGAACGCTAAAAACTAACATTTCTAGCTCCACTTGGAATGCTAACTTTTGCCACAAAGCGGTCGTTAGGTTATTAGCGTCGAACAGCACTTTAGATTAGATTTTGTATCGATAACGCCACGTTAAGCGGCAAAAAATTGTTGGCTAAAATTGTGAACGGAGTGAAACAGCCAACTGTTTTTTGTCCGTTTGAACGCCTTGTTAGGGCTATATTACTGCATATTTGACTGTTGAATTCTCTTTAAGAAGAAGTAAACACGTAAGTAAATACAGAGGGATAAGAGCTAAAAAAGTATATGTATAAGAAAACTCGCTCCCTCCAAAAGCCATTACACATCCTACAGCAGGCATAGCAAAACCTAAAAAGTAATAAGCTTTACTTTTATAAAGCCATCCAAAAGGAATGAAATGAGAGCCAAAAAGAATCGCTAAAACGAATGGAAACCAATTGGGAATTAATTGAAGTACTAAGATAAGCACTGGCCAATATAAAAATTGAGCACAGGCTAAAACTGTGGCCAAGTTTGATAATGGCGGAAATTTAGCAAATGGATTAACTTTGAATATTTTTGATATAAAGAAAGCTATTGGAAATGTACTACCAGTAGCAAAGATAACCATTATCAAAGCCTGCCTTTGTGGGAGAAAATTAATGACTAAAGCGCAAATGCACATTACGATTAATCCAGCAAATGGAAAACCGATCCCCTTTTTAGTAAAACGTATTAACTCATCTCTATTATCCATTACATCTCCAGAAATTGATCTATAGCTCTAACGCCCACGTTAAGGGGCTAAAAATTAGTTTGCTAAAATGTGTAGCGAAGCGAAACCGATCAAACTGTTTTTAGTGATCTTCCCCCGATAAAGTGGACACCATCCACTTTAATTCACCGCCAATTCAAACTCAGCAGGTGTTTTATATCCTAAACTTGAATGCAATCGTTGTCTATTGTAAAAATAGTTCATGTAACCTTTTAATTTTGAATGTAATTTATCAGTAGTCGCGAAGACATTCCCTCTGATTAAATCAGCTTTTAATGAATGAAAAAATGATTCAACTTCAGCATTATCAGTACAACAACCTGGACGGTTCATACTCGCCGTAATGTTATGTTTAACTAAGAACTGCTGCACTACATGTGCTCGATATTCAGCGCCTCTGTCAGTATGAAATAACAAGGGTTGTGTCGGTTTACGCTTCTTTATTGCTAGCTGCAGCGCTTTCAGTGTCAGCGCTGTTGATTTGTTCTGACCAAAAGCCCAACCAATGATACGACGTGAAAATAAATCTAATACAACGGCTAAGTAATACCATCGCACTCCTACTTTCAGGTACGTAATATCTCCCGACCATTGCTGATTGATAGCATCAGGCTTACTTATGTTTTTACGATTGTTTTTGATCGCTTTATAAAAGAACTTCACCTTAGCTGGCCTGCTATAAGTCTTGAGCGCTCTAGCGCGTAAGCCATTTTCTCGCATCAACCGTGCAACACGCTTCTCACTCGTTGTAATACCTTCACGCTTTAATGCATGAAATACGCGTGGGCTGCCGTAGGTTTGATGATTGTTATT
>NZ_PJBA01000007.1:0-3524 GCF_002836245.1 Colwellia sp. Bg11-28 | reverse complement strand
ATTCGATAGAGTCGGGCTTTTTGCTGAAGTTTTTATTTATTAAATTACTTATCAAAATATTGTAAGTAACATAATAAATAAAAGTTTTTGTCTAGCGACAATAGCGCTGTGGTCCCACCTGATCCCTTTCCGAACTCAGAAGTGAAACGCAGTTGCGCCGATGGTAGTGTGGGAGTTCCCATGTGAGAGTAGGACATTGCTAGACTCCTATTAAAGTTTGATAGTGAACCGCATAGCGCCGATGGTAGCGTGACTTATGTCGCAGCAAAGCCCATGTAAGAGCGTAGCAGGACATTGTTAAACTCCTAATTTCATCAACTAGTGTGATGTAATGGCCCCGTGGAGGGGTTCCCGAGTGGCCAAAGGGATCAGACTGTAAATCTGACGGCTCAGCCTTCGGTGGTTCGAATCCACCTCCCTCCACCATATTCTTATAGAATGATTAAATACCAGCAATTAGCTGGTATTTTTTTTGCATTTTTTTCAGTCTTTCCAGCTCATTGTTACTTAAATCTAATCGAGTTAGTTCCATTAATAAGATCTTAGCTTTATGTAAATCTTCCTCTGATTGTTTGTCTTGGTCGTATGACACTAACAAAACCTGCATTAGATTTAATTTTATACCTATATGTTTTGGAAACATTGCAGAAGCATCTTGTAGTTTGAGAGTTGCCTCCCGATATTTCTTTTGAGTATATAGAGTTAAACCAAGCTCAATATCCGCCTGAGCCTTATCTTTTATATTAAAACTTTGTCTATTCATTTCATTCGATGACTGATAAATAGCTGACTCTTCCCTAGCGGCGAGTATTTTGCTGGCAAGATCATCTCTTTTCAATTTCTTTAATGTCAGTGATATATCAATTAATTTACTATTTTCAATATTGCTATGTTCGCTATGAAGTAATCTTTCTCCTCTAACAATTTCGTCATTCGCAAGTTGTCGTTCTTTTGTTATTTCTAATAAACATGCACCAAGTAAATGAGACTGGACTCTTATATCACTTTCGTTGAAGTCTCTTGCCATTTGCTTTAAATAGGAGAAGGCTTTGTTATTTATTTTCTTTGCATCGACTAATGGTAGTGAGGGTAAGTGCTCAATCAATGCTTGCACGTACTTTATTGCGTTATCAGCACAATGATGAATTGAATTCTGCGCTAGGTTATAAGTTTGCTCATAGGCTGCAGTGGCTTTATCAAAATGCTCGTTATGAATACAAAGGTGGGCATATTTTTTTAAACGCGTTAAAGAACGTGGTGATAAAAGCAGAGCTTGCTCTAATATTTCTTCAGCAAGTATATAATGGAATTGTTCTTCATAAGTTATTGCCAGCCAATCATAACTTGATAAATAAAGCGGGCAGTCCCTTATTAAAAGCTTAAATAACTTTTCCGCTTGATTTAACTTCTTTTCATGTAAAGCAACTTTACCCAAACCAATAGTAGCCCATTGACAATTTGAAGTATTTTGATGGGCCAAATAAATCGCTTTGGCTTCATCAAATTTTTTTAATTCAAAATATTGTCTTGCTATAATACCTAAGCATTCAGTTTTATACGGTGTGTTTATTGATAAAGCATGTTTACAACGTTTGATAACAAGCTCTGGGTCATCTGTATCGAGAGCTTGATATATAGCTGCCATTGCCATTTTTTTATGCAAACAAAAGTTTAAACGTTTTTCTAATTCACTTAATGTATAGGGCTTACATAAATAGTGATCTGGTTTGTGTTCAAGCGCAGCTAATACCATGGATTGTGATACTTCTGCAGTAATTAAAATGACGATACAATGACGATTTATATAACCATTGACCCTTAACTCTTCGAGGATCTGTTGGCCATTCTTTTGATTCTCCCCTAGGTCATAACCCAAGAAAATCACATCATAATGTCTTTGCTGGCAAATTGAAGCAACATCTTGTGCATAATGAGTGCTATCTACTTGTTTCGACGTTAAGCGCATAACAAATTGTTTGAGGATTTCTTGCGATGGTTTGATATTGTCAACAATCAAGAATCGCATATTTTGATAATTGTACTTAGCCATAACATCCTTAATATGAAATACGCTAATAACTGGGATAGTCATATACGACTTCTGCTACAATTAACCAACTTAAAAATATATTGGCTAAACGAATGACCTTTTCTTCCTTTTCTTTGGACTCAACATTGCTTAAAGCAATAACCGAATCTGCTTATGATGAACCAACAGAAATACAAAAGCAAAGTATCCCTCTTATTCTAGCTAAACATGATGTTATGGCAAGAGCTCAAACAGGTACAGGGAAAACAGCTGCTTTTGCACTGCCAATACTTCAACAATTAATATCAGTTCAACCTTGTAAACCAGAACTAAGAGCATTGGTGCTAACTCCAACGAGAGAACTTGCTCAGCAAGTGCATAAAAGCTTTTGTCATTACGGGCAATTTACTGATGTTACAATTGGTATTGCGTACGGCGGCGTTAGTACAAAAAAACAAATTAGTGAATTGAAAGTGGGTGTTGATATATTAATTGCAACGCCAGGAAGATTATTAGATCTGCTTAGAACTGAATCTGTCAGCCTATCCAACATAGAAACATTAGTTTTCGATGAAGCAGATCGTATGTTAGATATGGGTTTTAAAGAAGAAATAGATCAGATTACTCAATATCTACCAAAAACAAAGCAAACACTGCTCTTCTCAGCTACATTCGCGGATGATATTTACAAAATGAGTAAAAACATTTTAGTTGAACCTAAAATGGTTGAGATTGACGAGAAAAACAAAGCTGCTGATGATGTAGAGCAACTTGTCTATGGTGTTGATGCTGATCGCAAACGAGAACTAACTTCGTTTTTAATTGGATCAAGAAATTGGAAACAAGTTTTAGTGTTTACTCGAACTAAGCAGTGCGCAGATGACCTAGCAAAAGAAATGACTAAAGATGGTGTTAAATCATTAGCTATTCATGGCGATAAATCTCAAGGCGCACGTGAAAAAGCATTACATGAGTTTAAGGAAGGAAAAGTTCGCGCACTAATAGCAACCGACGTTGCTGCGCGTGGTATCGATATAAAAGGTTTATCACATGTGATTAACTATGAACTTCCTTATAACGCAGAGGATTATGTTCATCGTATAGGGCGTACTGCAAGAGCGGGTAATTCAGGATTAGCTGTTTCTCTGGTCAGTCCTGGAGAAGAATGGTTACTAACAGCTATAGAAGAATTACTTGATATCCAGCTATTACAACAATGGTTACCAGGTTATGAGTTAGATTTGACGAAAATTGCTAATTCAAATAAAAGACCAATAAATAAAAAGAATGCACGCAAGGATGCACTATCCGCAGGTGATAAGTCTAAAGGGCACAGACCTAATACTAGAAATAGAAGACGATAGAGCATAGTGAAAACATCAGGCAGGTTCATTTATGTACTACTATGTTATGCATAGTAAGCGAATAGCGGGATTTATCATCGAACAAACAAAAAGGTTAAATAAGACCTTGTACTTAAGCTAACTCTCTCTAT